>LFSI01000078.1:7249-29126 GCA_001512545.1 Clostridia bacterium DTU065
GGGGGAGAGCTTCGAGACCATGGTACCTACTCTCGGAGAAGCTGCAGCTATGTAGAGCTGTCACGGGTATACGTTAAAGATAATTGTTACTAATAACTTAGATTCGTTCGGAAAATCTCTCTTATAGACTAAGGATTTCGACATTCACGTTGCACTGACCTGTATTGTTATTTATTTTACCAGTCCTCTTTACCGATGGATTCTTTAGTCTTTTGGTACACAGATGTACAGTTAATGAGAGTACTTGATCAACCTGTTCCACTACTACTCCGAAGTCGCTACCAACTTACATGAAGGTCTCTGTTTCTTACGACAGATACGCCAACTACCAGCGCCAGAATACAGCGGATCGAACAGCTTTACCTTCTGTACTTGACCACTACGCTGAAAGATTGCTGTTTGCTGAGATAAATGGATCTCTTGCCCCTGTGTTAAAGAGACTATGCAGACCGATACGCGATAATATCGCAGATATTGTGAGGGACACTCTGCCGGAGCAGCTTCGCCAGTACACTAAGGGTTTTACAGAAACCTGGATTCCATTCAATGCTGGTGTTTTCTTTTTGAACGCTATACAACTCTGGCATGATCAAGATTCCTGATGCGGAAGACCGGACACCTATTGCTTGTTGGATATTTGAGAGGGAGTAAACCTAAAAGCTGAGTCTCGACCTATGGCAGTCCACTTAAAGGTGGGCTGCTTTCTTGTTCTCCTGCACGTTCTCTTTCGCTGAGTGCCATTCAGCTGCACGAAAAAGCGAACTTTTCATTTCCCAACCAAACAAGGAACTCCGCTCTTCTCTGAGAAAATAGATATGAGAGACTAGGGGAAAGGGGTCTAGAAAGATGAGCAGCAGTAGAATTAAGTTTTCTTTAGAGCAGAGCATGGCCATATCTTTGGTAAGAATCATCGCGACTTTCATGATCATCGCTTGCCATATCTTCCAGGGCTACGACCACATGCTCGCCTGGTGGTTCAATGTGGGTGTTCAGGTGTTTTTGTTTATGTCTGGGTATCTCCTTGCACAGTCTTCCTACAAAACCAAGTACGAGTACTTCTCCAAGAGGTTCCTCAGGATCATGGTTCCCTACTGGATCCTGCTTCTTCTGGTAATTCCCGTATACCACTTTCTCGGGGTAAAGGTAAACATTGCAAGAGCCGATGTTCCTTACTACCTTACAGGGCTGATTGGGCTCCGCAGGTTGTTTGATGTCGGTCTCGATCACTTGTGGTTTATGGCACTGATCATTATCTGTTATGTAGCTTCAATGATTTTGCATGACGTAAAGGACAGGTTGAATGAGCTCCGAGAAGTTCCTTTTTACATCGTTCTGGCACTGATAATTGGCTTTCTGCCCTACCTTGAAAGCATCGCCCTTCTACCGCGCACATACGCGCCCTGGGTAGCAACCTTTATTCTGGGCTTTGTCATCTCCTACCGCTACAAGGGCAGGATTCCGATTGTCTTCGGCATAGCCCTTACCGCTGCCACACTCTACACTACGGGGCTGCGGATCTACAATGAGAACTTTGTCCGCTGGAACCGACTTCCCAGGGATTTTGTACCTTGGTCCAAGTTCCTTCTGGGTAGTTTCATCTTCGTTCTGCTTTACGTGATCTTCAAGCGAGTTAACTTCAAAGCCATGCCGAAGTTGAGTAAGGTGATAAAGGTCATTGATTCCTACACTTACGAGATCTTTCTCGTGCACCAGATCGTGATTTTGGGTTCGCTGTCTCTTCTGTATTTAACGACAAGCAAAGGCGTGAATATTCTCATCATTTTGGGGATCACGACCGTCGGTGCGGTGGTGCTCAAGTGGCTGTGCAACCTGGCCTATGACAGACTCCTGCCGCTTCTCGGGAGACTTCCCATCGTTAAGAGAGCGAAGGAGGACGAGATGACCTCACAGGAACAGGCGAGTGTATAGAGACTACTGCTTCCTGATAGCTACCGGTAGAGCGGGTAGCTTTCGGGAAGTTTTTCTTTGCATTTATTGAGCGCCGTTTCTATATGAAAACTTGAAAGAATGTAAAATTGAAAATTCTTAGCCTTGACAATCATTTGACAAAGAGCCTGTCCTGGTGTAAATTTTTGAGCGTGGCCGCAGGGCTTAATCTATGGTTTAAGCAGGATATACTTGGCGGTTAGTAGAAAGACAATACTGTATGCACAGAAGGAAATAAGGTGGCATGAAGTGCCGCCGTTTTTGAGTGCCGTTTATTTTTTGTCTTGTATATTGAATTACGGGGGTGATTATATGCCAAAGACGTTCAGAGGTGGAGTCCATCTGGAGTACCATAAGGAGCTCACCAGCAGCAGGCCACTGCAAGAGGTTGAAGCATCTGACGTAGTGATTATTCCACTCAAGATGCATGTTGGCGAACAGTGCAAACCTCTGGTCAAAAAAGGCGATCGGGTCTTAGTTGGGCAGAAGATTGGCGACACTGATGCGTATGTTGGCGCTCCAGTACACAGCAGTGTATCTGGCACAGTACAGAAGATCGATACCGCACTACTACCCAGTGGTCTTAGAGGACCGGCAATTTTCATTGAAAACGATGGATTGTACGAGGTAGATCCATCCATAAGACCAAAAGGACTTATTGAAGACCTAACACCTCGCCAGATTACAGACATTATCCGCGAAGCCGGCATTGTCGGGCTTGGCGGAGCATGCTTCCCCACACATGTGAAGCTGTGCGTTCCCGAAGGTAAGCACGTCGAGTACCTTTTGGTCAACGCTGCAGAGTGCGAGCCTTATCTTACTTGCGACCACAGAACCATGCTCGAACGCACAGAGGATCTGTTCTACGGCATCAAGGCTGCAGCTAAAGCCTGCGGCGCAGACCACGTGATCATCTGCGTTGAAGACAACAAACCCGATGCCATAGAGATCATGCAGAATTACTGCGATGGCCAGTGTCAGGTTGTCGTTCTCGAGACCAAGTACCCTCAGGGTGGCGAGAGACAGCTGATTAAAGCTGTGTTAAATAGAGAAGTGCCTTCAGGCACGCTTCCATACGAAGTAGGGGTTGTTGTGATCAACGTCGGTACCGCTGTGGCAATTGCTGAAGCTATCAAAACCGGCATGCCTCTTATTAAGAGAGCCGTAACCGTCACAGGTACCATTGTCAAGAACCCTGGAAACTTTATAGTGCGCATTGGGACAACCATGGATAAGCTGCGGGACGTTGTTGACGGAACAACAGAGCCGCCAAGCCGCATAATTTACGGTGGACCAATGATGGGTAATACCATTCACGAACTGGACGAACCAGTGGTCAAGGGGACATCTGGCGTCGTGGTACTCAGCCGCGATGAGAGTCCGTTGATCGGAGAGCCAGATCCCTGCATTAGCTGTGCAAGATGCGTAGACCACTGCCCTGCATATCTCATGCCTAACATTCTCGAGAGAATGGTTGCTGAAAACAAACTGGACAAGGCCAAAAAGCTCGGTCTGCAGGACTGCATCGAGTGCGGCACCTGTTCGTACGTTTGTCCTTCCAAGCGCCACTTAGTTCAGTGGTTTAGAGTTGGTAAGATGGAACTAGCTGCTCAAAGAAGACGCGAGGAAGATAAAGCAAAGGCAAAGGAGACAGGGAAAGCGGTAAGCACAGGGGGAGGTATGTAGTATGGCAACCAGTGAACTTCTAACAGTCGCATCGTCACCCCATATTAGAGATAAAACAAGCGTTGAGAAGATCATGTTCTCTGTCGCGCTTGCACTTACGCCAGCTGCTCTGGTCGGCGTATACGTATTCGGCTGGCATGCGCTGTGGGTTCTTCTCACATCGATAGGTGCGGCCATAGCTGCAGAAGTCATTTGGCAGAAGCTGAGAGGTCAGCGTCTGAGAGTTTACGATGGTTCTGCGCTGGTTACAGGTCTGCTCCTGGGCATGAACCTTCCGCCAACTGCTCCCCTGTGGATGGCAGCCCTCGGAAGCGTTTTTGCCATCATCATCGGCAAGCAGGTGTACGGAGGACTCGGAGCCAACCCGTTCAACCCCGCACTAGTGGGCAGAGTGTTCCTCACCGCATCTTTTCCGGCTTTAATGACTAAGTGGGCTTTCCCTGCAGGTTATGTGGATGCCTTTGGTCAGGCAACACCACTTGCAAGCAGCGTAGAAGTCCCAATGTCTAAGCTGTTTTTGGGAACTATCCCGGGATGTATCGGGGAAGTTTCGGCGATTGCCCTGCTTATCGGTGGATTGTATTTGTTAATTAAGAGATATATTGATTACAGCATTGTCGGCGGGATTCTCGGTACAGTAGTCGTGCTTTCCCTGATTATGGGAGTAGATCCGCTCTTCCATCTTCTTAGCGGCGGACTGCTTCTTGGCGCATTCTTTATGGCCACAGACTACGTTACCAGTCCGGTTACTCCAAGAGGAAGGTGGATCTTTGGCATCGGCATTGGTCTGTTGGTGATGCTGATCAGGCAGTTTTCCAGCATGCCAGAGGGCGTAAGCTTCTCAATTCTTTTGATGAACGCTGCAGTTCCTCTCATCAACCGTGCCACAAGACCCCGGATCTACGGGAGGTGACAAGTGATGAAAAAGAACAGCATATTTAAGATGGTTGTTGTGCTGGTTGTGATCTCCGTTGCATCTGGGTTGGTCCTTACTCTTGCAAACAGCAAGCTCGGTCCCATCATCGCAGCTCGGGAGAGCGACAAGATGAGAATTGTGGCCCAAGAGCTGCTGCCGGAGGGTGCAACGATTACCAAAGTTACAAGATACACCGAACTTGCATCGCTTGTTAGCAGTGCAAGAACAGCTGCAGGTCTCAGTGCTACATGGACATGGGATCCAAACGCAGCACCTGTAGAGACTACTGTTAAAGAGCCAGAACCTGCCCCAGCGGTAGAGCCGGTGATTGATATGGATGCCTGGGCTGCGTTCTTTACCGCGGTGGAAGAGCCGCAGGAACCAGCAAATCCTTGGGCAGAGTACGGCATAGAACTAGTTAGTGTAGATAATACCCCCAAAGAGATCAGCAAAACATGGGAAGACTTTGGCGTCAGGTTTGCTTCAGTGGATAACACTCCACAAGAACTGGAAAAAGAAGTTCCTGTTATCAGTTGGGCAGACTTCGGTCTAGAGGTAGCTACTGTTTCCACTACACCTGAACCTGAAGTAAGCGTTCCAACGTTCAGCTGGGAGGACTTCGGTTTAGAAGCTCCTGTTGTCGTTTCGCCAACTCCATCTGCTAGTGAGGCTCCTGCAGAGGAAGAGCCTGAAGAAGAAGCACCAAGCTTTGAGATCTATCAGGCAGTTCAGGGTGGAAAGCTGGTGGGCGTTGCTATCGTTTCTAAAGCTCAAGGTTACGGCGGAGACGTTGTAATCATGGTAGCTCTAGACGGAACGCTAGAGAGCATCCTCGGTATCCGCGTACTGCAGCAGAAAGAGACTGCAGGTCTCGGTACCCTGATTACAGAACCTAAGTTCACTTCTCAGTTTGAAGGCAAGGCAACAGGCAATCCGTTTGAAGTCGGTGTGGATGTGGACGGCGTCAGCGGTGCTACCGTTTCGTCGAGAGCTGTGACCACAGCGATCAAGCAGGGCCTGATGAATCTTGAACAGTTCCTGAAAGACGGAACAGTAAAGGAGGGTGCATGATATGGCAAAAACCAACTACGTTAAAGAGTTTCTTAAAGGACTCTGGGAAGAGCACCCAACTTTTGTGATGTTAATTGGTTTGTGTCCGGTTCTAGCGACAAGTACTTCGCTGAAGAACGCACTTGCCATGGGCATATCGACAACTGCGGTTATCGTACTGTCCAACATCCTGATATCGCTGGTAAGAAACTTCATACCTGATGAAGTGAGACTGCCCAGCTATATCATTATCGTGGCAACCTTCGTTACGCTGGTTGACCTATTCTTGAACGCCTATTTCCCTTCAATCTACCAGGTTCTCGGTATCTTCATTCCTCTGATCGTTGTTAACTGCATCGTCCTCGGACGTGCTGAAGCTTTTGCTTCAAAGAACGGTGTGTTTGCATCGACTCTCGATGGTCTGGGAATGGGCTTTGGCTTCACCTGGGCTCTTTCGACCCTTGGCGCCATCAGAGAACTTCTGGCCAGAGGCGAGATTTTTGAGATTAAGGTTCTGGGTGAGGGCTACGTTCCGATGCAGATGTTCGGTCAAGCCCCAGGTGCCTTTATTATCCTGGGATTCTTGGTTGCCGGTGTAACTTATATTAAGATTAGGGTTCAGCGCAAGAGAGAGCTGCAGAAGATCTCCGAGCGCTCGAGCGCAGCTTGAAGGGGGTAAATGAACATGAAAGAACTCCTTCTGTTATTCTTAAGCGCTGCTATTATTAACAACTTTCTTTTGACTAGATTTCTCGGGCACTGTCCGTTCCTTGGAGTTTCCAAAGAGGTCGGCACGTCATTCGGTATGGGCATTGCCACCACTTTCGTTATGGTGATGTCGGGTATTGTCACCTGGCTGCTCAACCATTACGTGCTGGTGCCTTATGGACTCGAGTATCTTCAGACTATCGTTTTCATCCTCACAATCGCGACGTTGGTTCAGTTTGTAGAGATGGTTCTCAAGAAGCACATACCGGCTCTTCACAGAGCTTTAGGTATCTACCTACCTCTCATCACAACGAACTGTGCTGTCTTGGGTCTGGCCGTTATGGCGGTACGCGAATCCTATACGTTTATTGAGACCGTTGTCTTTGCTTTAGGCGGCGGCGTAGGTTTCTCACTTGCCCTCTTGTTAATGGCAGGTATCAGAGAAGATTTGAGAGAGACTGACATGCCAGAGGCATTTCGCGGTGCAGGAGTCGCACTGATCACTGCAGGTATTATGGCCATGGCATTTATGGGCTTTGCAGGCTTCTAGCCTAGCTGAGAGGAGATGACTCTATGAGTTTAATAGCTGTTCCTTTGGCAGTTATGGGCGGTCTAGGCTTGGTGTTCGGGCTTGGACTTGCCTTTGCCTCAAGGAAATTTGCTGTTGATGTAGATTCTCGCATCAGCGAGATCATAGATATCCTGCCAGGGATCAACTGCGGTGCCTGTGGATCTGCAGGATGTGCCGCTTTTGCAGAAGATGTTGTCGCAGGCAAGCAGAGAACTAGCGGTTGCGTACCTGGAGGAGAAAAAGTTGCACAAATGGTCGCTAGCATTATGGGTGTTGCCGGAGACCCAGCGGCAGAGCGCAAAGTTGCTCAGGTTATGTGTTTGGGCGATTACGAGCATGCTAAACTGCGCTCAAGGTATGATGGTTTAATGGATTGCCGCGCAGCAGCAGGCGCTTCAGGCGGACCTAAAGGCTGTACCTACGGGTGCATTCGCCTTGGCAGCTGCGAGAGGGTTTGTCCTTTCGGAGCTATTAAGCTGAACAGCCAGGGAATTCCTGTAGTAGATGAAAGCATCTGCACTGGTTGCAACAAGTGCGTAGAGGTTTGTCCTAGAAACATCATCGAACTTCGTCCCGTCTCCATGGGTGTGCACGTAAGATGCCGCTCTATTGAAAGAGGCGTGGAAGTTAAGAAGTGGTGTTCGATTGGCTGTATCGGCTGCATGAGATGCGTCAAGGCTTGTCCTTATGATGCAATCCATGTCATAGACAACCTGGCCAGAGTAGACTACGACAAATGCACAAACTGCGGCAAGTGCGTAGAGGTTTGCCCTGTAAACGTCATAGTTAACCAAGGCAAACGCATCGTTATCAGAGAAGGTCAGGATGCTAGCTTAATTCAGTAAATTAAGATGGGAGCCTCAGGCTCCCATTTTCTATGTAAAAAGTAGAAAACACATGCCTCTGCATATCAGAGTGGATTGGAAAAGCAGGCAATGCTGCAGGTTCCGTTTTGTGCTGCGGATGCAGAAGTCGATGAAGATGGAACCATCCGTTTCTGCGTCTGTGGGTTTTTTGATGATAAAGCACGCTTAAAGCGCAACCCACCGGTCAACTGGCAAAGTTCAACTAACATAAGCAAGTTTGGCTGTATCGGTCGTGAAACAGATAGATACTGCATATGGAATAGGTCTTTAGAACTATTTTATGCTTGTCCGATTAAACAGAGCATAATCTATAAAGGAAATTGCTTGATAATAAAGAATACAAAAAGCACAAGCATATCTCATTGTTTACACAACAATTGAAATATGCTTGAACTTATTTCTGAAGCAGCACGGAGGGATTAGTATGTCAAAGAAGTATTTTGTGTTGATTGTTGGCATTCTACTGACTTCTGTACTACTCACTGGGTGCGTTTTAAGAACAAACCCATACCGAGCGAAAAAAGCGGAAACCTCATAGTATCGATTACCATTCCCGAACAACTGGTACCAACTCAAAGTAGAGGAACGTTAGATGGGATCTCTGTTTCAGAAGTGGAATTCACAGTTACAAAAGGAACTCGTACATACACCAACATCGAAACTGTTAGTGGCAGCATAGTTGAATCTGTCTTTCCTGCTCTTGAGCCGGGCAACTGGCAGATCAGCGTAATCGCAAGAGAAGTCAACGGTAGTACAAAGTATGATGTCTTTAAAGGACAAGGAACAGGTACCGTTGAAGCAGACAAGATAACTACGGTCCCTGTCGAGATGAAACTGGTCGACGGCAATCTAAGTCTTACCGTTAACATTCCTGAAGGCTTTAGAGACGCAGAGAGAGAGTTAGAGTATCCTTGTCAAGTGCTGGCTCATCACCTATTGTGAGGGAGTACTTGATCGCAGACTTGACCGAACCAGTTACATTTGGAGATCTTAAATCTACAGCTTGGAAAGTAGAGGTCGAAGCTCTTGATGCCTTAAATGCTATTTGTGCAACGGTTTCGGGAGTTATTGATGTAAAGCCAGGAAGAACGGTTGCAGCTAGCGTTTCTTTCGACCTAGGGCAGCTTGAAATACAACCTGTGTGGCACATGCCTCCTGAAAAACCGGTGAATTTGCAGGCCATACCGACTGAAACTGCTGTTAGATTAACATGGGAAGCCCCGGCCGGTGATGTCGCCGGTTACAGCATTGCTAGAAGTTCTTCTGCTGATGGCAAGAAGGTAATATTGAACGATTCACTGATTTTGGGGCTTGAGTATACAGATAGCGATGTCACTGGAGGAAAAAATACTATTACTGGGTAGCAGCCTATGACTATGAAGGTTTTTATAGTGGTTGGGTGGGCCCAGTTGAGGGACAACTCCTAGGTGACTTCTTCGGGCTGGAGATCGGTAGAAAATGGAATGTGACTACTTGTGAACTCCGGCTAGATGGTAGTTATTACGGTGGATGCGAAGAGTTTACTATAGAACTTATGAGTTCCCAAAACTTAGGCGATGTTTTGGCGTTTGAATTTATTGTTGATCAGTTCGGCGAGTACCAAACTACGCTGAAAGCATTAAAAAGAGATAATGCTTATTTCTTTGTTGACCCAGAGGACAATGAGCAATTCGTTCTACAGCTACCTGTGCAACCAGGAGATCTCGTGATGCCACTTACTGTTCCGCTTCATGGCTTTGAACCGCTATATCTTGTCGGTGAAGACGAAGTAGAACTTGATGGAATTGTAAAAACCGCTTTGTTTGCCCAAAAAGAGTGGATTGTTGATGAGTATGGTTATGAAGCGGAAGCAGAACTATGGCTTGTACCTTATACAGGAGAGTGGAAGGCAGTTGTCAAGTTTTATGCACCAGAAGAGGACTTCGGTTGGCAAATGGTTCTGGAATGCGTTCTACTAGATGAGTAGCAATTTCTTCCATAGATTTTGATGAAAGAGGTAGAGTAAACGAGAGGAACGCATTTTTTGGAAAGAATCGAAGAGCAAATCCTCGAAGTTGATCTCCACTTGATATCCTGTTGGTGTAGAACATATTTTAACGATTGTGTCGCTATCTAAAGTACCCCTAAGCTTGCTTCAAAGGCAAGTCATAGGGGTATTTTGACGCTTTGTTATGAGTAGGACTCGCTTTGTGCGAAATCGGATAGATTTGGAACCTAAAACGAGGGTAAACTCGGGGCAATGTAGTACAGTCTATGTAGCTGAGTTTTGAAGGAGGGATTTCTGTGACCGAATTCTTGGAAGTGGTAAAAAACCGCAGAAGCATTAGAGCGTTCAAGGATAAGCCGGTTGAAAAAGAAAAGATCGACCAGCTACTTGATTGTGCGCTAAGATCTCCGACTGGAAGAGCTATCAGACCTTGGGAGTTTATCGTTGTAACAGATCCGGATGTCTTGAAGAGACTTGCCAATGCAAGAGGGAAAGGACCCAACTTCTTAGCAGGAGCCCCTCTGGGGATTGTAGCGCTTGCAGATGGTACTATGACTGATCTGTGGATAGAAGACACAAGCATCGCGGCAACTGTTATCCAGCTGACGGCAGAAGCCCTGGGTCTTGGTTCATGCTGGATGCAGATCAGGGATAGGAAGTATGGCGATACTGGTTCCAGCGAAGACTACGTCAGAGAGGTTCTGGGCATTCCCGAGAAGTACAGGGTAGAGTGCATCATTGCTGTAGGTTACAAAAAAGAAGAAAAGCAGCCATACACTGATGCAGAGATTGAAAAACTCAAAGCTAGAATCCACTACAACAAGTTTTAGAAACCTAAGCATGTCTGCAAATAGGGTCACCAATTGTAGATAGTTGCGGAAAAGAGGCTGCGACTTTAAAAATACGTAGAGCTGAGATAGGTCGATACGTTTTAGGATTAAAGGGGAGCTGTTCAGCTCCCCTAAGTTGTTAGTAGCTACACAAAAACTATTACTGGTTTTCTGTACATAGGCATCCAGATTTGACAAATAACCACGGTTTTTTCTCTGCTCAAAAACTATTTTGTACAAAACACTTGACTATTATACTGAAGTACAGTAATATGTAGTTACGGATACTGGTAACCGTAGCAATGTCATGGAGGTGTTCAGTATGAAAGACGAAATCCGTTTGCTCCAGGATGAGGTATCTGTACTTAAGAATGAACTAGCAGACCTGACTAAAACGGTAAATGAACTACTTCACCTAAACAAACTAGTAAACCTAACCAAGACGGTAAGTGAACTGCACGACCTAGTCGAAAAGAATGCCCAAGCTGAGCAGAAGGCAGAACCCTACGATCCGGAGCCCAAGATCAAATTTGGCAATGTTAGCGGAGATGCAGCAGAGTGGAGAAGGGTGATGTCGGAACAGCTGATAGAGCAGGGGTACTCACCTGAAGAAGTCGAACGTTTACTGACAAAGATCGACAGGGAGATCACAGACGAACTGAAGGAAGATCCAGAAAAACTGAAAGCCTTGGATGGCTTCAGAACAGAAGTCACCGAGATGCAGAGAAAGTTCATGCAGAGCTGCGGGTCGAGATTTGGAGTATTGGTCAACACCGTGGAGATTAAAGAGCCTGGCAAGTACTTTATCTGGGGAGTATTGGACAATGATGAGAAGTTTCTGAGCTGCGACCCGATGAGCATGGCAAAGGCCTTTAGTGTGTTCTCCAATGAACAGAGACTGCTCCTGCTCAAAGCACTGTATGAGAACGCAGAACTCACAGCAGCTGAGCTCCAAGAAATAACCGGGTTAGCACCAGGAGGTCAGTTTTATCATCACTTAAGGGAACTAGCCTCTATTGGTCTTCTCGCCAAAAGCAAGAGGGGCAGCTATGCCCTCGGAGCAACTGCGAGGACGATCGTCGGGACTCTGCTTGCAATCGGGAACAATTTAACTTCGAGTACAGACAATGACATGGCTTTAGCATTCAATATGCTGCACGGCATGTCTCGGTTGGATCCAGAAGAGCTGGACTGAGGGGAAATTATCATAGTAGCACCAAGCAAAGGAGAGCCATCTGGCTCCCCTTTGTTATGGGTTATTGCGGACGATGGTTCCCGAGTGTTTGTGGATGGTTTATCGTTTCCAGAGTTTATACCTATGGACGAGAGCTCGGTTGGCAACTCTCGTCTGCATAATGGGACAGGATCCTTGAGTTCGTTGATTGCTTGGAGGGTTCCACAAGATCATAAGATTGATCGTTTGTAGCACGAGTATATTGCATAACATATAATGTCACAAAAATTGACACAAAAAATCAAAATATGTATCATAGAGGTGAAAGCGAGTGAAAGACATGTTAGTACTGTACAGGCTTATAGAAGAGTATGGTTACAACGAGCCGATTTTGTTAAAAAAAGTGAAGATCACGGAACTAAGCCAAGATAGTGTCAGACAGGCATTTAGTCGCTTGGCAAGCAAAGGACTGCTAGAACGTTTTAGCAGAGGGGTTTATTATGTTCCTACAGATACTCCTTTTGGAAAATCTCGGTTGAACCCGAAGAAAGTCTACGAGAAAATGTATATCAGAGATGGCGAGAATATCTTCGGCTATTACACGGGACTGACTTTCATGAATGAAATTGGTCTTACAACACAAGTGCCAAACTTGGTTGAGATTGTCACGAACAATGACCGATCTAGAGGAAGAATTGCGGACATAGGTTATGTGAAAGTCAGAGTCCGGAAATCGGAAGTAGAGGTAAACAAAGAGAATGTTAAAACGCTGCAGTTCCTGGATTTGCTGAAGCAAGTTCGTGTTCAAGATCTCTCAGAGGAAGCCAGAGACTTACTCAAGAATTATGTTAGAAAACAAGGATTTAAAAAAGCAGAAGTGTTTTCTCTCGCTAAGGGATTTAGCTCAACAGTTGCTGATAGACTTATCAAGAGTGGCTTGATCGATGAACTTACATGAAGACAGAGAGAAACTAAATCAAGCTGTACTTCTTGTGGCTGAAACATTGAAGATGCATCCAGCAATTGTTGAAAAAGATTACTTTGTGACACTTATTCTAAAAAAGATAGTGGAACAGGAACCGCATGTTGTGTTCAAAGGAGGAACGTCACTATCAAAGTGTTATAAAGCGATTCATCGTTTTTCGGAAGATCTGGACCTGAGCTATGACAATGGTCAGCAACCTGTTACCCAAGGTATGAGGAGAAGATGCTTCAAAGCAGTGAGAACAGCCATTAAAAACAGTAATCTCCGATTTCTAAACGAAGGGGAGCCCCAAAGCAAGAGAGTGTTCAACAAGTTTTTGATTGATTATGGTTCCACCGTACAGCATGAATTGACAGCCTTGAGGCCTCATGTACAAGTCGAAACTTCTTTCCAGGTCCCGTGCTTCCCGATTGAGATCAAAGAGGCGAGTAGTTATATTTATCAGTACTTTGAACAAGAGAGAAACATCGACGTTATCTCACAATACGGTCTAGAGCCGTTCAGAGTCAAAGTGCAAACGCTTGAAAGGACATTCGTTGACAAGGTGTTTGCCGTGTGCGATTACTATCTTTCTGATGACATCAGTAATCACTCGAGGCATTTGTACGACTTGCATAAGCTGTTCCCCGAGATAGAGACAAACCAGAACTTGGTTGGTTTGATTCGTGAGGTACGGTCGTTTAGGGCTAAAGACAGCCGATGTCTTTCTGCTCGGGGTAATTGTAATATAAATGACATTTTGGGTGAAATAATCGAAAGAAGCGTGTACAAGAACGATTATGATGAGATGAAACGACAGTTGTTGTTTGAAGATGTTCCTTATAATGATGCTATAGAAACTTTGAGAAGAATCATGAACACAAGCTTGTTCGTTACAGATCAAAGAGCTAAAACTAACAAAGCAAACCTAACCTGATAGATAACGGGGAGCCCGATGGCTCCCCGTTTATCAAACAGTTTTGCTCGCTCACAAGCGTAATCTTAGGTACAGATGGACGTGTTGTGCAGGGGTTACCCCTGAACCCTTAGTCCAAAGTCGAGTCCGAAAGTTCCCGAAAAGCCCTAATGTACCCTTTCATGTTGCCAGTATCATATCTTGTGCCGCCAAACTCAACAGCAGCAATTCGGTGTCCGTCTTCGATCAACGCGTTCATCGGTATAGTGAGGTCTAGCTCCTTGGAATCTCCCGTTGAAAGTTTCCGTTCCAGACCTTCATCGAGCTTCTGCCAGAGGAGAGGAGAGAAGCAGTACCTTCCTACGATGGCCAAGTTGGAAGGGGCCTCCTCTTTTTTCGGCTTTTCGATTAAGCTTTCTACGAAATTACCGTCGCTTTGGGTTTTGATGATCCCATACTTCTCCACATCGTCTGGATCTACCCTCATGCTCAAGATGGCAGATCCTCCCTGAGATTCTGAGGCCTCTATCAGCTTCATGGTTGCGTTTTCTCCAACTAAAATGTCGTCTGGAAGAACAACTGCGAACTGCTGGTTGCCAACAACATCCTTCGCGCAAAGCACAGCGTGCCCAAGCCCCAAAGGGCTTTCTTGCAAAGCAATGTGGCAGGAGATGCCATATGTTCTCTTGGTCTCGCTGATGTAGAACTCGAAGTGGGGCTTTTTGCTTTTTGATGTTACTAAAACAACGTCTTTGATCTCACATTCTGCGAGCTCAGCCATGACATAATCCAAGGTTGGTTTCGTCCCTAGAGGCAGGAGTTCTTTGGCGATGTAGTATGTTAAAGGTCGCAATCTGGTTCCCAAACCAGCTGCAGGTATAACGGCGATTGAGCAAGGCATAGAAGACACCACTCTTTCACACAGTTTGGAACAATTATCAAGTTCAAGAGAGAAGGGAAAAAACCCTTGTTTCTCAGGCGGCACATGAAGGAGCAGGGTTTTACCTCGGTTCCCAGGAAATATCTATTAGTCTATATGAGTTCTAGAGAGAGTTCTTATCATAAAGTTACAATCAAGCAAAAAGGCAGGGATAAAGCCATGAAACCTATTAGACTTGCAGTTGTTGGTGGTAGCAGCTACTACACCCCGGCATTGATAGAAGTCTTAAATGAGACCGACCTGGAAGTTGATTTGGTCCTGAACGGCAGGAGTGAAGAAAAGCTCTCAGACGTAGCGAAGGTTTGCCGAAACCTTGCAAAGCCCAGCGTCCGTATCTCTACTTCAACAGACCTAAGAGAGAGCTTGGCAGGAGCAGATTTCATCCTCCAGCAGGTTAGAATCGGCGGCATGAGAATGCGAGCCGAAGATGAGAGGTTTCCTTTCGAGCTCGGTATTATTGGAGAAGAGACTATTGTTCCCGGAGGGGCATCTCTTGCTGCAAGAACCATTCCGTATCTAAAGGAGTTTGCCGGGGCTGTGAGAGAGGTTGCTCCGAAAGCACGGGTGCTTGTTCTAACAAATCCTAACAATATGGTGATAGACTATTTGAATCGATATGAAGGGATAAACGCAGTAGGCTTCTGCGATCTTCCTACATCCCTCCTTAAAGGTGTGGTCCAAGCTATAACTGGGAGCGCCGGTGATATCGAGACAGTTTGGAGAGATCTAAGCTTCAAGTACTACGGCATCAACCACCTAGCGTTTTTGGGGGATGTTAAGTATCGGGGCGAAATGGTGGATATCGTTGAGATTGCACCAAAGCTCGGTCTTGACCCTAAGCTCATCGAAACTCTAGAGCTTTTACCGGTTTCGTACCTCCGCTACTATTACTACACCTCAACAGTACTTGAAGAAGCCAGGAAGAAGCCGACCCGGGGAGAGCTCCTCTATGAAGTTGAGCTGGATCTAGCAAAGCAGTACCGAGAAAGCCAGGGAGAAAAGCCGGAAGCGCTTGGCAGGAGGCAGGTGCCCTGGTACAGAGATGTTGTGGTTCGCTATATTAACGCATGTAGGGAAGAGGGAAAAGCGATTCTGGTCACAACAAACCAGGGTGCAATCCCTGACCTTAGAGACGATCAGATTGCGGAACTTCCGGTAAATGTTGTAAGGGGAGAGGTACAGAGGATTCACCAAGGAAAGCTTCCCCTGCAGATAAGAGGGCTGATTACCTCAGTTGCAGACAGCGAAAGACTGATAGTAGACGCTGTGGCACAGGAGTCTGCGAACCTGTTTAGACAGGGCTTGATAGCGCATCCTCTGGTAAGAGAAGTGGATAAAGCCCAGAGGGTAATGGAGAGAATAAAGGAGATCAACGATTTGAACTGGTTGTAGAGCGGTCGCTGCACCGCTCTTTTTTATGCCTCTGACTTGGCAGCAGCTACCAATACCTCCTATATGTACCTAAAGGAAATGGCATGGAATCAGCAAAATCTAATAAGCGTCAAGAGACACGAAAGGCACTTCAATCTGGCAAGGAAAAGAGGTGCGTCCCCGCTGCCGCAAAGGTGCTTAAAGTGATCTTGACTTAACGGCGCAAACTTTGAACTAAAAAACAAAAAGAGAGAGGAAACAAGGATGCTCGCCTCTTTTTGACACAACGCAGACTTCTATAAAGTAGGGTTCCGAGCAAAAGACGCACTCAAAGCTATAAATCAAACTCATCTTATTTCATTAGGGGGACTTATTCATATATGCGTAAATCTAGAATACTAATGGTTTTTGTTCTTGCTTTAGCGATTGCTGGTTCAGCTTTTGCACAAGGACTTAACTTCAAAGGCTTTGTAGAGAACTACTCAAAGTGGGATAAAGCAAACGGTCTGCAGTCTCAAAATAACGTAGAGCTGCAGATGGGTCTGACTGCCGGAGGCGGCGACAAGGTTAAAGCAGTTGTGCAGATTCAACCTTGGAAGCTGAACGGTACAGATGTTTTCGGCAGTACAGAAGACCTGACGAAGAATCTGTCTCTTGCAGTAAGCAAGATGTATATCGAAGCTAACGGTCCATTCTGGAACGGCGGTCCTGACATGGTTACTCGCCTTGGCGATTTGGATATCAGCTACAACCCATGGGTTGCCGAAATGTCCAGAGAAGGTATCTCCATCAGCGACCTGAATCTTGCAGGTTACGACCTCGGCGCATTCTACCTCTGGGATGCTACTGGTCAAGCACAAGGTCTTAAAGCTCAAGGATATATCGGTCCTGTAGATAGTGCAGTAACAGTTGTAAATAGCGACGATGAAACTGCAGTTGGTTTGGACGCAGTAGTATCTCCGCTGAAGAACCTGGCTCTCAAAGCAGCGCTGGCTGCAAACTTCGAAGACGATACAGATGAAATGCAGAAGGCTATCAAGCTTGACGGTGCAATGCAGGTAACTGACAAGACTCTTGTAAACGCTGGTTTTAGAACTGTAGACGCTGACTTTGATCCTGTATACCGCAGCCACGCCAAAGACCAGTGGGGTAACCCAATCAACCCTGTAGACCTTTACAAAGGTCAAACTGGTTTCAATGTAGGTGTACAGACTGAAGTAAAAGACGTTAACCTTGCAGCATCATACGATCAGCCAACCGCTCTCGGTAAGATCGGTGCAAACACCGACATCGGCGGTTTCAGATTGGCTGCAGGTACAGAACTGAACGTTAACGGTGTTACAGAAATTTCCCTGAGAAAGACAACAGCTTCTGTTGAAAAAGACTTCGCAGGCGAAAAGACCGCAGTTACCGGTCGCTACGAAGTTGCAGTAGAACCTGCTAAAGCAGTTAAGAGTAAGGTTTCTGCAAATGCTAAGACAAACCTCATCGAGAGCCTGCCAAACTTAGGTCTTGGCGCTTCCGTAGAGTTTGACAACTTCGGCGAAAACCCAGTTGCAGAGGTCAAAGCCGACTACACAGCTCCTAACGGCCTCACCATCAAAGGTGGATACAACACAGCTAAAGGTGCTGTTGCAGAAGCAGGCGTAAGAGTAAACTTCTAATTGAGTCATAGAGTTGGAGAATAGAGAGAAAAGGCAAAGCCTCCGTCACCCGGAGGCTTTGCTGGTATAAAAAGCTTTAGACGTCGTAATTCTTGGATGTTGGAAAACAGGACATAGGTTGTAGTGTGTCACGACTCTGTCAAATGAGTAAAAAGCATTAGGACATATTTCGGAAAGAGGCGTAAAGTGTAGCGATAAGAATAAAGAAAGGAGTCCTGAAGTTGGCAGAGATTGAAGGACGCAGAAGGTGCGACAGCGCCATCTTCATTCTTTTCATTATCCTTATTCTGCTTGTCCTGTTTGAGGACGATTTCCTGTTTTAGTTTCTTACTTAGAGGTAGCCTGCTCCGCTACCTCTTTTGCTTATGATACAAATCCTGTAAGGCGGATAATATGGTCGTTGCAGTTGCTCACGAACCAAGCCGAGCTGGAGCGGAGAGTTTTAAGTGTTACATGGGTATTAGAATAAGTCGTGGTTTACTGCTGGTTTGAGATGGATTTCTGGAAGATATGTGCCCTGAAAAAATTTGTTGGCATTTTGCTACTCCTGCAGCGGACAAGCCATCCTCCGGTAGATGCTGCGCTGCAGGAAACGCTGAACTTGATTGTTGAATTTAAAATGAATTAATAGTAATATTGAGTTAAGTTTTAAATTTATTTAGAAAAACAACCTGACCTGGAATAAGTGGCAGTGTTCCAGATATTTAAAAGAGGAGTTGGGTCCTGTTAGGCGAACTTTCTATTGGTAAAAAGTCATATGGTTTTGAGCCAAGAATTTGGAGAGATAATTATAAAATATCCCAACTGTAGGCGGAAAGAAGCGTTTTTTTGCAAAAACTAGGCTTGGAATGCAGGATAACGCTTCCACTCGTTGAATAAAAAAAGTAAGGGAATAGGAGTCTTTTTTGTTCCTGGGAGGTAAATCCCCAAGACTAAGCCTTAGGCCTGGCATAAAAGGCCTTTTTATGGGGTGCTTCTAGGTTTTTGGGATTCCAACTTTGGAAGAATCATTATTTTTTTAACACAATGTTTCCAACTGACACATGAGGAGGAGAATATAGTGGCCAACGTTGTATTGGAGGATGTAACCAAGAAATTTGGTAACATCATCGCAGTTAACGAAGCTAACCTGGAAATCCAGGATAAGGAGTTTGTAGTTTTTGTAGGGCCATCTGGTTGCGGTAAGTCCACAACTTTGAGAATGATTGCAGGTCTCGAGGAAGTCACATCCGGCAACATCATTATCGACGATAGGGATGTTACAGACGTTCCGCCCAAAGACAGAGACATCGCAATGGTTTTCCAAAACTACGCTCTGTATCCGCACATGAACGTTTACAACAACATGGCATTCGGTCTCAAGCTGCGTAAGTTCCCTAAGGAAGATATCGACAAGAGAGTTAAGCAAGCTGCTTTCATGTTAGGTATTGAACAGCTGCTCGATCGCAAACCCAAACAGCTATCTGGTGGTCAGAGACAACGTGTTGCTCTCGGCCGTGCTATCGTCCGCGAACCAAAGGTTTTCCTTATGGACGAACCTCTCTCCAACCTTGACGCAAAGCTCCGCGTTCAGATGAGAGCCGAGCTCAGCAAGCTCCACGTCCGTATGCAGACAACAACCATCTACGTAACTCACGACCAGACAGAAGCTATGACCATGGGCGACCGCATCGTTGTTATGCGCGACGGTCTGATTCAGCAGGTTGGTAAACCTCTTGAAATCTACGATAACCCCAACAACGTATTCGTTGCTGGATTTATCGGCAGCCCTGCAATGAACTTCTTTGATGACTGCGTCCTCACATACGAAGACGATGAGTTCTGGATTACCTCTGAGATCTTCAAAGTTCGCCTGCCAAAAGAAAAGGCAATGAAGATCAGCGTTATCGATCAATACGTAGGCAAAGAGATCATTCTCGGCGTACGCCCAGAGGATATCAAGGACGTCAATATCAGTCCTAACATGCCTGAAGACTCTAGATTCATGGCAGAGGTCGAAGTTGTTGAGCCCATGGGTTCAGAAGTTCACCTCTATCTGGCACAAGGCGACAAACTCTTCGTTGCCCGCGTAGATGCTTACACCGAAGCTTTCGAAGGCGACGAGATCCAAGTAGCTTTCGACATGAGAAAGGTACACCTCTTCGATCGCGAATCAGAAGAGCGTCTCGTTTAATCAGACAATTTGGGCTACCGGCATGAGTCGGTAGCCTTTTTTCTTTGCAGCTAGATACTTCCTACTATTTCAGGAAGGATCCGGCAAACAAACTTTACAACGAAGCCACTTTGAGGTATCCTGTACATAGATGTGATTTGACCTTAATTCGATTGGTAGGGGATACCCTTGGCTGTAGTAAACGCATATATAACGAGAGTAGTCGGTCTGTACGGCTACCTGGCCTTATTTTTAGGCTTGGCTATAGAAGGTACAGGAATGCCGGGACCGGTTCAAATATTTTTCTTTACAGCAGGCTACCTGATCTACCAGGGGAAAATGTCCTTTCTCACTGCCTGGATCGTTACAGCTGTGGGGAATCTGGTAGGGAACCTTGTAGGTTACTTCATCGCGAGCTTAGGCGGTAGGCCTTTAGTGGATAAGCTTTTCCGAATGTTTGGCAAAGACTCAAGCGGGCTTGAGCGTTACGGAAAGAAGTTTTCCCAAAAGGGTCCCAGCATAGTGTTTTGGGGACGCCTGTTTGGTCCAATCAGGACTCCTGCAATTCTTGCTGCAGGGCTTTTTAAGTACGACCTTGTGCAATACACGATCTTCAGTGCTTTAGGCGCAGTTATCTGGTCTTTGTTCTGGCTGTTGCTGGGATTAAAGACCGCAGAAGGTGTAGACATACTGAAACAATTTGTGCCAAACAGCAATTACCTAATCGCCGGCGGTATTGTGCTCGCAGTTCTAGGGTACTTCTGCTGGAGATATATTAAGAATAGAAAGCAAGCTAAAACTTCCGAAGTGTCTGAGGATGAAACCAGTTCGAAACTAGAGGTGGAAGAACAATAAGAGATTCTGTGCAGCTCGAAGGAGGCATTTTTCATGTTCACTCCAGATATAGTTAAGAAGTACGACCCGACTGGAATGCTTACCCTTATCGAACAGTTCCCGGAGCAGGTTCAAGAAGCAGTTGCAATCGGAAAAAAGGCTGATTTGGGCAACCTGCCAGAAGAGGTTAAGGACATAAACTCCATCATCTTTTTGGGTATGGGTGGCTCAGCCATCGGCGGAGATTGTTTGAGATCGGTTTTGGCCGGAGAGCTGAGAGTACCTATGCAGGTAAGTAGGGAGTATCACCTTCCCGCTTACGTCAGCGAGAAGACTTTAGTGATTGCATCTAGCTATTCGGGAAACACCGAAGAGACTATTTCTGCCTTAAGAGAGGCTGAAGATAGAAAGGCAAAGATTCTATGCATTTCAACTGGTGGGAAACTTGCCGACATTGCAACCGAAAAGGGTTACCCACTGATAACCATTCCGGGCGGCATCTCTCCTAGAGCTGCGCTCGGCTACTCTTTCTTCCCGATTCTAGTGGCTTTCAGCCGTTTAGGGCTTATCTCTGTCAAGAAAGAAGCGGTTGCAGAAACCATAGATGTGTTGGAGAAAATGAGGCTTGAGCTGTCTCTTGCCACTCCAGGGAATCCCGCACAGGTCCTAGCCCAAAACCTCCATGGTAGAATACCCCTGATCTACGGTGCCGAAGGCTACCGCGGGGTTGCTGCTAGTAGGTGGAAGGGTCAGATTAACGAAAACAGCAAGCATGTAGCCTACTGGAATGCCTTTGCAGAACTCAACCACAACGAGATCGTAGGTTGGGAAAACCCCGAGCTGACAAAAGAGATTCACCTGGTAGTGCTCAGGGATAGAGAAGATGTACGTATGGCAAAGCGCATCGAAGTTACCGAGGAGATCGTAAGATCTCGCGTTCACGGCATAACCGAAGTTCATTCAAGAGGAGAGCACGACATCACCAGAATGTTTTCCCTGATCTACTTCGGCGACTTTGTCAGTTGGTATTTGGCAATACTGAACTCCGCCGATCCAACTCCTGTTCGAGTGATAGATTACTTGAAAGGCGAACTCGCGAAGCTGTAAAAGATCTGTTTGCATCAAGAACGTTCATCATGGCGTGACCGGGAGGTCCCGCCATTTTTCAGGTGCTGCATTTGTTAAAAAGTTAACGAATTGACTTTTCTCACTGTCAAGTTGACATTTGTAAGGCTTAACATGTCAATACCCGCTGAAAATGTCAGTGAGTAATCGAGACTATTACCCGATGAATATGTCAT
>LFSI01000053.1 GCA_001512545.1 Clostridia bacterium DTU065
CTTCAGCATCGATCAAGATCTAATCGCTCGAGAAGCGCAGTATGATGGGTTCTATGCTGTCTGCACTAACTTAGAAGATGATGCTTCTCAAATCATTAGGATCAACCACAGGCGGTGGGAAATCGAAGAGTGTTTTCGGATCATGAAAAACGAGTTCAAAACCAGACCGGTATATCTAAGCCGTGATGACAGGATTGTTGCACATTTCACGACTTGCTTTTTGGCACTCGTAGTTTACAGATTCTTGGAAAAGAAACTCGAAAACCGCTTCACAACCAGCGAGATCATACAAGGGCTGAGAGACATGAACTTCTTTGAGGTCCGTGGCGAAGGTTATGTGCCAACCTACACACGCAATGATTTCACAGATGCTTTGCATGATGCATTCGGGTTCCGCACTGACTACCAGATCGTGACACTTAGGCATCTTAAAAAAATCCTCAAGAAAACAAAAAGCTAAAAAGGTACGCAGTTTTGAAGAAAAACTGAAAAGCTCAGAACCGTTGCTGTTACAACGGATTCTGAGCTTTTTTCATCTTTTTACTGTCAAAGACGGGAGTATA
>LFSI01000015.1:0-9427 GCA_001512545.1 Clostridia bacterium DTU065
GATCTTTTTGCTTTAGACCCTTGACCTCTTCTGAGTTTGTAGTTTATAATCACTATGTTGACGAAACAGGTAAACAATGCGGACGTGGCGGAATTGGCAGACGCGCTAGACTTAGGATCTAGTGGATACTTTCCGTGAGGGTTCAACTCCCTCCGTCCGCACCATAAAATCGTTAATGCTCTCGGCTACTACCGAGTATTTTTTTTAGATATAAAGGCGTAAGATTTCCCGGATTAAGCAGTACATGGCATGTTTCAAGGGAGGATTTAGTTTTGAAAAGCGAACTAGTTAAAACAGAAGGGGGCAGGGCTACCCTCAAAGTAACAGTCCCTGTAGACGAGTTCAAAAGCTACATCGATGAAGCTCTAAAAGAACTGGCAAAAGAAGTAAACGTTCCCGGATTTAGAAAAGGCAAAGCACCCAAGCAGATTATCTTATCCAGGCTTGGCGAAGGCTATGTGCTCAGCGAAGCAGCATCACATGCCGTCAGCCACACCTACATGCAGGCCATTCAAGAGAGTGGCGTTAAAGTTTTTTCCGAGCCTGTGTATGACGTGGAACAACTGGAAAGCGGCAAAGACTTCATATACAACATCATCGTTGATGTTCTTCCCGACATCGAGCTTCCCGAGTACAAAGGAATCAATGTCACCAAAAAAGTGGCAAAAGCGACCGATGCCGAAGTAGATGAAGTGCTTGCTCAGATGCAGAAGCGCCACAGTCAGTTGGTTGCAGTAGAAGATCGCGACACTGTTGAAGAAGGCGATCACATTATCTTCGACTTCAAAGGTTTTGTAGACGGCGAGCCGTTTGAAGGCGGTGCAGCAGAGAACTACGCTTTAAAGATCGGAAGTGGTACATTCATTCCCGGTTTCGAAGAGCAGATGGTGGGGAAAAAGCTAGGTGAGAAGTCCGAAATCACTGTGACCTTCCCTGAAGACTACCATATGGAAGCCCTCCAGGGCAAAGAAACCGTATTTGAAGTAAAGGTTAACGAAATCAAGAAAGAGGTTCTTCCAGAGCTAGACGACGAGTTTGCCAAAGACGTCAGCGACAAAGAAACTCTTGCAGAATACAGAGAGCAGATTAAGAAAGATTTGGACGAGAATTTCGAACGGATCTCTCGGAATAAGCTCGAAGACGAGATTCTGGCGAAACTGCTCGAAGCCACAAGTTTCGATCCACCTCCATCAATGGTAGATATGCAAGCCCAACAGCTCCTCGAGGAGATGAAGACCAATCTTGCATATCAGGGGATCAGTTGGGAATTCTATTTACAGCGTACCGAACAGGACGAAGAGGCTCTCAAGGAGAATTTCAAACCTAGAGCCCTCCATCAGGTGAAGAACTACTTCCTTCTGAAGGAAATCGCTCTGAAAGAAGGTATCGAAGTATCCGACGAGGAACTCGATGCCAGGATCGAAGAACTGGCTGAACAGTTCCAGATGACCAAAGAGCAGCTCCGCGAGTACTATGAAAAGAGCGGTCAGCTCGGCAGCCTGCGCTCTGAGATCGAGACTGAAAAGACTCTCCAGTTTTTAGTGGATAATGCTATAATAGAAGAACAGGTGGTAGATCCTAAAGAGCTATCATAGATTGTCACCAAAACTGGAGACAGTGGGGTGATCACAAATGCCCAAGTACAGTGACGATAGAAATCAGCTGAAGTGTTCCTTCTGCGGCAAGACGCAGGAACACGTTAAAAAGCTCATTGCCGGTCCAGGTGTGTATATCTGTACCGACTGTATTGAGCTGTGCAATGAGATTATAGAAGAAGAGTTTGCCGACGGACTGGACGAGACTCTGCAGTCCATCCCCAAACCCAAAGAAATCAAGGAAATTCTTGATGAGTACGTCATCGGTCAGGAAGAGGCCAAGCGGATTCTTTCTGTAGCGGTTTACAACCACTACAAGAGGATTACCTGCAGCTCGAAGAGCGACGATGTGGAACTCCAAAAGAGCAACATTCTCCTGCTCGGGCCTACCGGTTCCGGTAAGACGCTGCTGGCGCAGACTCTGGCAAAGATCCTCAACGTGCCCTTTGCCATCGCTGACGCAACGACGCTCACCGAAGCGGGATACGTCGGTGAAGACGTGGAAAACATCCTGCTTAGGCTGATCCAGGCAGCAGACTACGATGTGGAACGGGCCGAGCGCGGCATTGTCTATATCGATGAGATCGACAAGATCTCGCGCAAGTCAGACAATCCTTCCATAACCAGAGACGTATCGGGAGAGGGAGTCCAACAGGCACTCCTGAAGATTTTGGAAGGTACTGTAGCCAATGTGCCTCCTCAAGGAGGTAGAAAGCACCCGCACCAGGAGTTCATCCAGATCGATACCACCAACATCCTGTTCATCTGCGGGGGAGCATTTGACGGCTTGGAGAAGATCATCGAGCGCCGCATTGGCAAGCGCGGTCTCGGGTTTGGCGGCACCATCAAAGCCACAGGAGAGAAATCTATCGGCGAGATCTTCACGCAGGTTATGCCTGAAGATCTCCTGAAATACGGTCTGATTCCGGAGTTCGTGGGCAGAGTGCCAATTCTCTGCTCGCTGGATGCTCTTGATGAAGAGGCGTTGGTCAGAATTTTGAGGGAGCCTAAGAACGCCCTTGTCAAGCAGTACCAGAAGCTCCTGGAAATGGATAACGTGAAGCTGACCTTCGACGACGAAGCCCTTACCGCTATAGCCCGAAAGGCTATTGAAAGAAAGACCGGGGCTCGCGGTCTCCGCGCCATTTTGGAAGAGCTCATGCTGGATTTGATGTTTGAGATTCCATCGGATCCTGACATCAAGTCGGTGCGGATAACCAAAGAAGTGGTGAACGAAGGTGTAAGGCCGCTGGTTTCCAAGAGTCAAAAAGAAGAGACTGCATAAAAAGCAAATCTGAGAACTCCCGATTTAGGGAGTTCTTTTTCTTTGCGAAGGAAAGGTTAAAGGCATGAGGCATGGATATACTAACAACGCAGTAAGTTTTAGGAGGTCTGCCGATGAATGCCTTTGTGCAGTTTCTAGTCATACTGAGTATGATTTTTTCGATTATTGTCGGAATCTACTTCTGGAATCTCTTAAAAGCCCAGCAGGGAAGCAAGACCGCAGTGGAAAAAGAGAGCCAGAAAGAGATGGACAAGCTGCTGCGGCTCAGATCCATATCGCTCTCGGAACCTCTAGCAGAAAAAACGAGGCCTGCCAACTTCAGAGAGCTGGTTGGTCAGGAAGACGGACTCAGAGCCCTTCGCGCTGCTCTCTTCGGACCAAATCCCCAGCACGTTATCATCTACGGTCCTCCGGGAGTTGGCAAAACTGCAGCAGCAAGAGTTGTTCTGGAAGAAGCCAAACACTCAAAAGGCACGCCGTTTTTGCCGGATGCAGCCTTTGTTGAGATAGATGCGACTACAGCTAGATTCGACGATCGGGGCATCGCCGATCCCCTTATGGGTTCGGTGCACGATCCCATCTATCAGGGAGCCGGCCCCCTCGGGGTGGCAGGTGTCCCCCAGCCAAAGCCGGGCGCTGTGACCAAAGCCCACGGCGGCATCTTGTTTTTAGATGAGATAGGCGAGCTGCATCCCATTCAGATGAACAGACTCCTGAAAGTTTTAGAAGACCGGAGGGTGTTCTTTGAAAGCGCTTACTACTCTCCAGATAACAAGAACATCCCCGAACACATTCACGATATCTTCCAAAACGGGCTTCCTGCAGATTTCCGCCTGGTGGGCGCAACCACCAGAAGTCCTGAGGAGATACCGCCGGCTCTCCGTTCAAGGTGCACGGAGATCTTCTTCAGAGCTCTCACCGAAGACGAGATCGCAAGAATCGCCGAAGGCGCCCTGAAGAAGATCGGCGCAAAGTACGATCCCGAAGTGATCGATGTCATTACGCAGCACGCCTACTCCGGGCGAGATGCGGTGAACATGGTGCAGATCGCCGAAGGCCTTGCCTTCAGCGAGGGTAAAGACAGAATCAGGAAAGAAGACGTGGAGTGGGTAGTCACATCAGGCCACTACGTGCCAAGGCCGCTGGTAAAGGCGTCTTCAGAACGAATCGTCGGCGCTGTAAACGGTCTGGCAGTGTACGGGCCGCACCTGGGCTCTGTGATGGACATCGAAGCCAAGGCCTTCTACCTGGCAAACGGCACAGGTAAGTTGGTTGTAACCGGAATCGTCGAAGAAGAAGAGATCGGACAGGGTTACGGGCAGAAGCTCAGGCGCAAGAGCCTTGTGCGCTCCTCGCTGGAAAACGTCATGACCGTTTTAGGGTATATTATCGGGGAAGACCTATCAAGTTACCACATTCACGTTAACTTCCCAGGGGGAATTCCTGTAGACGGTCCGTCGGCAGGGCTAGCGCTTGCAGCTCTACTGTACTCTGCCATCAAGAACGAACCGGTTCCAAACGACTATGCCTTCACCGGCGAGGTCAGCGTGAGAGGCATGGTCCGTCCTGTGGGAGGGGTGCCTGCCAAGATCGATGCAGCGGTCAGGGCAGGTGTGAAGAAGGTCTTCATTCCCAAAGCCAACTACAAAGACTACTTCGAAGGCCTTCCGCTGAAGGTAGTTCCTGTTGCGAAAGTAGAAGAGATGCTCGAAGAAGTATTTCGCAGCCGAGCGCTGCTTTTCGCATCTGCAGGAAGTTTGGTCAGCAAAGTAAACGGGTAATGTAGAGTTAAGAAATGGAGGTGGCTGTTATATGGAAAAAGATATGCATTCCAGAAATCTCGAAGATAGCCAAAAGCCTATTACCTCCTTAAGGGAAGAATGGCCGTTAATGCCACTTCGAGGAATGCTGGTTTACCCTGGCATGGTGACTCCACTTGAAGTGGGTCGCGAAAGATCCATCAATGCTTTAGAGCAAGCGATGGTTTCTGACAGGATGATGATACTTGCAGCCCAAAAAGAAGCCAGGGTGAAAGAGCCTGAGATAGATGACATTTACGAAATTGGGACCTTGGTAGAGATTAAGCAGCTTTTGAAGCTTCCCGAAGGTCACATTCGGATTTTGGTAGAGGGTATCAGTAGAGTGCGAATTCTCAGTCTCGTTCAGAGCGATCCGTACTACACTGCCAACATCGAAATCCTGACCGTTGACGAGAAGCTGGACAGGGAGACAGAAGCCCTCATGCGGAGTGCTTCGTCGCTCTTTGAAAAGTACGTGAAGCTTTCTAAGAAACTTCCTCTAGAAGTAGTTGCGTCCCTGGATGAGATCTCCGAACCGGGAAAGCTTGCCGACAACATCGCATCGCAGCTTTTAATCAGGGTAGAGGATAAGCAGCAGATCTTGGAGACCTTTGACGTCAAGGAGCGCCTAGAACTTCTTAACGTTCTTCTCTCCAAAGAGCTGGAGATTCTCGAACTGGAAAAGAACATCTCCACCCGCGTACGTCGGCAAATGGACAAGAGCCAAAGAGACTACTACCTCAGAGAGCAGCTCAAAGCCATTAGGCAGGAGCTCGGCGAAGACGAAGACAAGTACGAAGAACTTGAGGAGTACAGGCAGAAGATCGAGAAGTTAGGCCTAAGTCCGGATACCAAGGAAAAGGCCTTGAAGGAAGTCTCCAGGCTGGAGAAGATGCCGCCTGGAACCGCCGAAGCTGTAGTTGTGCGCAACTACCTGGATTGGATAATTGCTTTGCCTTGGAAAACCGAGACCAAAGATAATATAGATATTATCAAAGCAGAGAGTATCCTTGATGCAGACCATTACGGACTGGAAAAGGTTAAGGAAAGAATCCTGGAGTTTTTGGCGGTGAAAAAACTGACCAAGAGCATGAAGGGTCCAATCCTGTGCCTAGTGGGGCCACCTGGAGTAGGTAAAACTTCGCTGGCAAAGTCGGTGGCAAGAGCCCTAAACCGCAAGTTTGTGCGCTTTTCGTTAGGTGGAGTTCGCGATGAGGCCGAGATTAGAGGCCACAGGCGGACCTATGTAGGAGCTCTACCCGGCAAGATCATCCAGTCCATGCGCGATGCAAAGTCTAAGAATCCTGTGATTCTTCTGGACGAAGTAGACAAGATGTCCTCGGACTTTAGAGGAGATCCGGCTTCAGCCCTCCTTGAGGTCCTAGACCCAGAACAGAACAACGCTTTCCAGGATCATTTCCTGGAGGTGCCTTTCGATCTTTCGCGAGTAATGTTCATCACTACGGCGAACAACGCCATGGATATACCGCAACCACTTCTAGACCGTATGGAAGTTATCGAAGTTCCGGGCTACACTGAGGTGGAGAAGATGCAGATCGCTCTCCGCCACCTGATGCCCAAGCAACTAGAGGCCCACGGACTAAAAGAAGGCGACGTGGAGATCTCGCAAACGACGGTACTTGCCATCATTCGCGAGTACACCAAAGAGGCCGGCGTGAGGAACTTAGAGAGGACTCTAGCTAGTCTCTACCGCAAGGCTGCAAAAGAAATCGTTGCAGGTAGAGAAAAACCCATCAGGATCACGAAAAACAACTTGGAGAAGTACCTGGGCGTACCTTCCTACACTTTCGGCATAGCCGAGACTGAAGACAAAGTGGGAGTTGCCACAGGCCTTGTGTGGACTCCTGTGGGAGGAGACATCGTCTCTATTGAGGTTAGCGTAGTCCCTGGAAAGGGCGGTTTAACCCTCACCGGTAAGCTAGGCGACGTCATGAAAGAGTCGGCTCAAGCGGCTCTCAGCTACACCCGCTACAGAGCAGAAGATCTGGGTATCGACCCCGACTTCCACGACCACAAGGACATCCACATCCACGTACCTGAAGGTGCAGTTCCCAAAGAAGGTCCTTCCGCGGGCATCACCATGGCGACGGCTTTGGTATCAGCCCTCAGCTGCAAGCCCGTACGCTGGGATGTTGCTATGACCGGAGAGATTACCCTCAGAGGCAGGGTCCTGCCTATTGGAGGACTCAAGGAGAAACTTCTCGGAGCACAGAGGGCCGGTATCAAGACGGTCTTGATTCCCAAAGCAAATGAGCGGGATCTCAAAGAAGTGCCCAAAGAGATTCTTAAGGGACTTACGGTGATCCCTGTAGGGCACATGGATGAGGTTCTCAAACACGCCTTAAGGGTTAAAGAGGAAATAACGTTCAACGACTAAGTTTTCTGCGCTCCCCGTAGATAGCAGCGGACACTGGTCCGCTGCCTATCTTGGGGAGTTTTTTTGTGCTTTGGAGGGGCTTAGTACAGGTAGAGTCTGGTATAATCGAAGGGAATTGATGAATGTGGAGGAACTGACATGCAGACGAGAAGAGTGATAATCAATCCTACTGAAACAGCATATCCAGGAGGGAGAGGTAGCGATCAGCTGGTGGTCTACACCAGAGACTACGGTAAACCTACTACCGGGACCAACCCATACGGTACCGAGTTTGTGGTGGCAGGTGGCATAGTGACTGAGTTTGGTTCAAACAACAGCCGCATACCTGAAGACGGGTTTGTGGTCTCCGGACACGGAGAGGCCCAGAATTGGCTGCAGGAGAACCTCTGGTACGGATCGAGAGTGTACCTGGAAAACGACGAGATCAAGGTCTTAACCGATGAGACGACTGAAAGAGACGGAGCAAGGATCTTAGCGGAGAAGATGGCAGAAGAGGGGATTCTTTCCAGCTCGAGCGCTGCTCCAACCACAAGATCAGAGATCGAAGACCTGTATCTGAAGAGTCTGCCGTCCAGAACCGTAGAGGTACGGGGTATTTGGCACGAACAGACGGAAAAAACCCCAAACGAGATCAGGAAAACGGTGAAGAGGCTGCAGGACAGCGGCTTCAACCTGCTGCTTCTAGAAGTCTACTACCACGGCTATACCATCTACCCGTCAAAGTTTGCCACCCAGATGCCTCAGTATGAGGGCTGGGATCCACTAGCCGTGTGGCAGGAAGAGTGCAATAAGGCGGGGATTGAGATCCATCCGTGGGTGCATTGCTTCTTTGCAGGCTTCGGTGAGAAGGGGTCTGTGGCCGATCTCCACCCAGAGTGGCTTGGGAAAAGGCGAGACGGCAAACTCCAGTCCAACGTGGAGCGGGGCTTCTATTGGCTGGAGCCGGCTCTTGACGAAGTCCATGACTTCTTGATCTCCCTGTTCAAAGAGCTTTTGCACACCTACGGGTTTTCAGCCTTGCACTTGGACTACATCCGCTACGGCGAGACTGCCTGTTTCAATGAGGCTTTCAGCTTCAGCGACAGTGCAGTGAAGGTTTTCAAAGAAAAGACCGGTCTCGATGCTCTGGAACTTACCAAAGACAGCCAGGAGTGGGCTCTGTGGCTGAAGTTTCGTGAAGACAACATCACCCGCTTTGTCCGCCGGGCAAGAAAAGAGTTTCCAGGTGTTTTGCTGTCTACAGCGATTTTCCCAGAGCTCGAGCACGCAAGGGCAAGCAAAGGGCAGAACTGGGCCCTTTGGCTGGAAGAAGGACTGCTGGACTACCTGGCACCTATGATCTACTCCACCGATACTGAGTACGTAGTTAAGATGACGGAGTTTGCCAAAGACCTCAATCCCCAGATCCCGGTCTACACCGGCCTTGGACCTTTCATGGGTTTTTCTCCGTTGGAGCTTGCAAGGCAGATCTATGCAGTCTCCAAAGCAGCGCCTGGCACGGTGCTGTTTGCCCTCCATTCGGTGAAGGACAGGCACATGGAGGCTTTGAAAAAGGGCATTTTTAAAGCGAAGGCAGTATTACCCTGGCAGAAGTAGGGTGGAGAGCTAAACCGAAACCGATTGCAACCTAAAAAAACGAGCAGGCAGCGATTTGCTTTTTTAAGACAGACAGTTCACTAGGTCAACGGTCTGTCAAAGTTAAAGCTCAAAGCGCCTGCTCTTTGTTTTTGGGTTTAGTCCACTTCAACTTGTTTGGCGATAAAGCTAGCAGCGGTTTCGGCGATTTTCGATTCAAAATCGGAGAGTTCGCTTTCAGAGGCAAGGATAACCGTGCCGAGAAAATCTCCTGCTGGAGAGATTACCGGAGTCACAATGAAGTTTCTTGATTTGAAATTATCGAATTCGGGATAGTCTACTACTTCGCTGGGCGCGTTGCTCTTGAATGCGATGGTTCTCCGTTCGTCAAAGACCTGCTTGACCCGGTCACCGACAGGCCTCTGATTGATATCCATATCCACATTGCTGGTAGCCACAACGGTGTCTTTATCGGTAATGATCACACTGGCTCCGGCGGCACTGCTCAGCGTCTGTGCGTAACTGGTCATCACGTCGCTGAGCTCAGCCATCGGAGAGTATTTCTTAAGAACTATCTCGCCGTCTTCTGCGGTGAATATTTCAATGGTGTCGCCTTCGGTAATCTTCAGTGAATCCCGGAGCTCTTTAGGTACGACGACTCTGCCCAGGTCATCTATTCTACGCACGATACCTGTCGCTTTCATTTGAGGAGTCTTCCTTTCTGATGGAGTGCTTTGTTTTTAGTTTTAGCATCCCTAGAAAAAACATACCAGCC
>LFSI01000015.1:9449-9979 GCA_001512545.1 Clostridia bacterium DTU065
TCAAGTATAAGTGCGGCTGTAAAAATAGTTTGGCTCAATTTCGGGGCTCTAATACATCGGAAGAAGACCTCAGAGCCATACACTCCCGGAAAAGGATTGCATAGCCTTTAGAGAGGTGCTGGTTATGCATGTTTTACTGGTTAACATTCTCTTTCAGGGAGGACAGACCACACACACCATAGAGCTTGCAGTTGGACTTAAACGCAAGGGTGTAAAGGTTTCATTTATGCTTATCGGCGAGAAGGCCTATCCACGCCTTGCCAAAGAGTTTCGCAAAATCATGGCGGAAAACGGGATTCCGGTGTTCACAAGATCTGATGCAAAGACACTTCTCCCTAATGTGGATATTGTCCACGCTCATTCCTCCTGGACTTACGCTTTAGCGGTGCGCTGGAAGGAGATCTACGGCGTCCCTGTGGTTTTTACCATTCACGGACTTGGCATAAGGGCAGATCAGAGGCTTGAAAAAGCCAACGCTCTGATCGCAGTTGGCAGAAGGACCAAAGAAGGCCTCCCAGATGAGCTCCAGG
>LFSI01000087.1:0-7227 GCA_001512545.1 Clostridia bacterium DTU065
TCAACAAAAAAAGGCTGCCGCACAATCAGCTTAATCGGCTAATTGTGCAACAGCCCCTTTTTGTTTCTCTAAAACCGCATGGCTTTTCAGTCTTCTCAAACCTTCTTGAATCGCTCTAGCTCTGACTTCACCGATGCCTTCAATATCATCGAGATCATCGATAGTCGCATCTAAGAGCTGATTCAACCCGCCAAAAGCATCAACAATGTTGTTAATGACGTTTTTCGGCAGTCTGGGGATCTTGCTCAAAAGACGTATACCTCTGGACGGAACTGTTTGCTCTAAAGCGTTCATGCTGCCGCTGTAGCCCAGAATTTTGGCAATAGAAGTCAGCTCGACGATCTCTTCCGAGGTCAACTTTCTAAGCTCTTCAAAAACATCCTTACTGGTCTTGGTGTTGTCATCGAGGTAGTCCTCAATGACCAGCAGCCCTTGGTCCTGAACATCGGCCATGAGCTCCACCAGCTGCATCTCCACCAACCGGCCTTCCGTACCCAGCTCAGTAATGTAGTTTTCGATCTCATCGGCAATCTTGTTCAGAAGCTGATCTTTTTGAATAACAACGCAAATATCATACAGGGTGACCGTATCTTCAAACTCCATTGCCGTCAGGTCTGCCAGCGCTTCCAGCAGGACTGTCCGGTATTTCTCCAACGTCTGCAGCGCTTGGTTGGCTTTAGCCAGCGTTACGCTAACATCTTTAATCACATACTTCCAATCGTCCTTATACAGGGTAATAAGATTACGGCGCTGGGAAATGCTGATGACCAGAGCTCCAGTTTGCTTGGCAACTCTCTCTGCCGTTCTGTGCCTGGTTCCGGTTTCGCTCGATGGAATCGACGGATCCGGATGGAGTTGGGTGTTCGCATAGAGAATTCGCTTGCCATCAGTGCTGAGAATAATGGCTCCATCCATTTTTGCCAGCTCGTATAAAGCAGCTGGTGTAAACGGAGTGTCGATGTGAAAACCGCCCTCCATCAGCCCAATAACCTCTTCGCTGTCTGACACCAGAATGAGTGCACCGGTCTTGGCTCTAAGGATATTCTCCAACCCTTCGTGAAGCTCCGAACCGGGCGCTACCATCCCTACAATATCCGCATAGGTAGTTCTGTGGCTGTCAGGCAAATATCTCACCCTTTCTTGCAGTAGTCCCATGCTTCAAAAATATTGGTTGCCGGAACTATATTTATGCGTTCGTTCAGTTTCAATAGGAGTTTATCGTCTAATGATCTAAGATTTGCTGCTGGAATTAAGCAGTGTTTAAACCCCAATTGACAAAGCTCGTTCAGACGTTTTTCAGGTTGCCTAATGGCGCGGAGCTCTCCGGTAAGTCCAACCTCCCCGAAAAAGGCCCAGTTGTACCTAAGCGGTAGCTCACAAGCGCTAGAAGCAACCGCAAGGGCAATAGCCAGATCTGCTGCTGGCTCTGTTACGTTTAAACCACCAACGACGTTTATGTAAACATCGTAGTTGCCGATTGGCAGTCCCAAACGCTTTTCTAAAACCGCAAGAAGAATTGGTGTGCGGTTCCGGTCTGTACCGGAAAACTGTCTTCTGGGCATCGCACCGTAGCCCTTGGTTACTAGCGCTTGAATCTCAACTAAGATCGGTCTTGTCCCCTCTAGAGCAGGTACGATAGCCGTACCGGGCTCATCGGTTTTTCTGCCACTGAGAAACAGTCGTGCGGGATTGTGGACTTCTGACAGACCGGTGTTTTTCATTTCAAAGATGCCTATTTCGTCGGTAGCACCGAAGCGGTTCTTTTCCGACGCTAAAATGCGGTACAAGCTGAACTTGTCCCCTGTGAAGTTCAGCACTGTATCCACCATATGCATCAGTACTTGAGGACCGGCAGCAACCCCGGTTTTGGTAACGTGACCAACGAGGAAGATGGGAACGTTTTCGCCTTTGGCCAGCCTGAGGAGCTGGGCTGTGGACTCTCTCACCTGGGCGATAGTTCCTGGTGCCGATTCCTGCTCGGGAACATAAGCAGTTTGGATGGAGTCCACGATGACAATAGCAGGATCGATGTCCTCGATGGCGCGGATCATGCTATCCACGTTGTTCTCGCTGAGAAGGTAGATACTGTTATTAGCGGCACCGATACGCTTTGCCCGCATCTTAATCTGCTGCAGGGACTCTTCACCGCTGATATATAAAACTTTACCCCACTTTTCAGAAAATTCCTTGGCCATCTGGAGAAGTAGGGTCGATTTTCCTACTCCAGGTTCTCCTGCAAGCAGGGTCAATGAGCCGGGTACTACTCCACCTCCGAGGACCCTATCGAGCTCGGCAATCCCGGTCTGATAGCGCTCTTCTTGCTGGGAGCTAACTTCACTGATGGGCGTAGGCGGAGAGGAACTGCGGAGGCTGAAGCCTCTGTCTTGACTTTTTCTTGCAGCTTCCTGTAGTTCCAGAGTGTTCCAACTATCACAGTTTGTGCATTTCCCCTGCCACTTGTAGCTTTGGGCTCCGCAGGCAGAGCAGACATAAAGAGACTTTGCCTTGGCCACCTTCCACCCTCCTCGACCTGTAGCGTATAATCACCTAGATTTTATAACCTTCCATAATGCATGTTTATAATCCTCCAAGAAGCTTCAGAGAACTCCAGGTTTATTTCAGGTGGGTACAAGGCGTAGAAAAACTGCGGTACGACAGCTTTCTGCCGCACCGCAGGCTCCTACTCTTTATTGAAAATGATCTTGTTGTTTTCGTCGGCATCGACAAGGACTTTATCGCCATTTTTGAACTTGCCTGCAAGAATCTCATCGCTGAGCGGGTTCTCCACCAGACGTTGAATAGCGCGTCTCAGCGGTCTTGCACCGAAGTCCGGATCAAAGCCTTCTTCTACAAGGACGTTCTTTGCTTTTTCTGTAGCTTCGATCTCCAGCCCCTGCTCTTTGAGCCTTTCCTGGAGCTCGCCGATCATCAGCTCGACGATCTTCTTGATCTCCCCTTTACTCAGAGCGTGGAAGACCATGATCTCGTCGACCCTGTTGAGGAACTCCGGCCTGAAGGTCTTTTTCAGCTGGCCCATGACTTTATCCTTCATGGACTCGTACGCACTGGATTCGGAGGTCATAAAGCCGATTGCGCCTTGATTCTTGATGTCAGTAGCGCCGACATTGGACGTCATGATGATGATGGTGTTTCTGAAGTCTACCTTACGTCCTTGACTGTCTGTAAGGTGTCCGTCTTCAAGGACCTGAAGCAGAGCGTTGAAGACGTCTGGGTGTGCCTTCTCAATCTCATCGAACAGCACTACAGAGTAAGGTTTGCGTCTGACCTGTTCTGTGAGCTGGCCGCCTTCGTCGTAGCCGATGTATCCCGGTGGCGAGCCGATGAGCCTGGAGACAGTGTGTCTCTCCTGGTATTCGGACATATCCAACCTGATCATAGCGTCTTCATCGCCAAACACCGCTTCTGCCAGCGCTCGGGCAAGTTCGGTCTTACCCACACCAGTTGGGCCCAGGAAGATGAAAGAACCAACGGGACGCTTCGGATCTTTAAGTCCCGAGCGGGAGCGGCGTACGGCTTTGCTGACAGCACTGATTGCCTCTTCCTGACCGATGACACGCTTCTGAAGTTCTTTTTCCAGATCCAAGAGCTTCTGGCTTTCGGTTTCTGTCAGTTTGGTTACTGGGATTCCGGTCCAACTGGCAACTACAGAAGCGATGTCCTCTGCGGTAACCTCGATAGAGCTGAGGCTCCTCTCTTTCTCGATATGCTTTTGGTGCTCTTCGAGTTCTTTCTCAAGTTCCTGTTCTTTGTCTCTGAGATCGGCGGCTTTTTCGAACTCTTCGTTTTGGATAGCCGCTTCTTTTTCCCGTCTAACGCTGGCGATCTTCTCTTCGATCTCCTTCACCGATGGAGGCGTGACCAGCGTCGACAGTCTAACCTTGGAAGAGGCTTCGTCGATCAGGTCGATGGCTTTGTCCGGAAGAAATCTGTCGGAGATGTACCTTGCAGACAGCTTGGCTGCTGCCTCAACGGCTTCGTCGGTGATCTTCACCCTGTGGTGTGCTTCGTACCGGTCTCTAAGACCGAACAGAATCTTAATGGTATCCTCTACGCTAGGCTCGCCAACCATAATCGGCTGGAATCTGCGCTCTAGTGCAGCGTCCTTTTCGATGTGCTTGCGGTACTCATCTAAGGTCGTTGCGCCGATGGTCTGGAGCTCTCCTCTGGCCAGAACTGGTTTTAAAATGTTTGCTGCATCTATAGCGCCTTCAGCGGCTCCAGCTCCAATCAAGGTGTGGACCTCATCGATGAAGAGAATCACGTTACCTGAAGCTTTTACTTCGTCTATCACTTTCTTCAGGCGCTCTTCAAACTGCCCTCTGAACTTAGAGCCGGCTACCACACCTGACATGTCGAGGGCGACCACTCGTTTGTCCTTCAAGATCTCGGGAACGTCTCCAGCAACGATTTTTTGAGCCAGCCCCTCGACCACCGCGGTTTTACCTACACCGGGCTCACCGATCAAGACTGGATTGTTTTTGGTTCTCCGGCTGAGGATCTGAATAACCCTTTGAATCTCTTCCTCCCTGCCAATAATGGGATCCAACTTACCCTCTTCGGCCATTTCTGTAAGGTCTCTGCCAAACGAATCGAGGGTTGGGGTGTTCTTGCTTCTCGGACGCCTTGCTTCTTTCTCGCCGGTTTCGCCCTGGCTCCTCAGTTGTTTGAGGACCAGTTCCCTGAGTTTATTGAGCTCGACATTGAAACTTCTGAGAACGTTTATTGCCACGCCTTCGCCTTCTCTGAGAAGACCAAGGAGAATGTGTTCGGTGTCTACATAGGGGAATCCCATGATCCGTGCTTCTTCGAAAGCCAAAGTCAGAACCGTCTTGACTCTTGCGGTCATAGGAATCTGCTCCAACTGAATTGGAGCTCCTCCGGGGATGATGTCCTCAATGCGCTCTTTTACGGCATCTAGCGACAACCCCATGGAGGTCATAGCTCTACTTGCACCGCCATCTGAGACGCTGAGAAGGCCCAAAAGGATGTGTTCCGTTCCTATGACTTCATGACCCATGCTTCTTGCTTCTTCTTGAGCTGTAGCGAGAACTCTCTTGGCTTTATCAGTAAAGCGGTCCATAAACATGCCTTTTTCACTCCTTTGCTAGTTCTTCTCTGATAACAGAAGCGCGGTAGTAGTCCCGCATTTCGGGGTCCAAATTACTGCCTAAATACTTCTGAAGATGAGCAGGTCTAATGATTTGCATTAAAGCTTGAATCTTTGGCTTCAGCGCGTTTGTGATGAGGCCTAAGTCGATACCGAGCCTTACATCGCTAAGGAGCGCCAAAGCTTCATTGGTGCTGATAATCCTTGCTTCTTTTAATGTACCTAATGAGCGGTAAACTTTATCCTCAAGGAATGTGCGGTTTTTCTCTATAAGCATCTCTCTGATCTTGCGTTCCTCACCGATGACGTGGGTAGCTACCGTGACCAGGTCTTTGAAAAACTCGTCTTCAGATCTGCCCAGACTCCTCTGGTTGGAGATCTGATAGAGGTTCCCCAAGGCTTCTGTGCCCTCGCCGTAGATGCCACGCACCACCATGCCCAGTTGGTTTACAGAGTCCAAGATCTTCGGCATGTTGTTGGTAAGGGCAAGACCTGGAAGGTGGACCATAGCCGAAACCCTGATACCTGTACCGACATTTGTAGGCCAAGCCGTAAGGTAGCCGTATCTTTCGTCGAAGGCGATGTTCAAAATCTCTTCCAGCTGATCGTCGATGGCGTTTGCCCTTTTCATTGCAGCGCTCAAGTCGAGTCCAGGTGCGATGGACTGAATCCTGAGGTGATCTTCTTCATTGACCATAATGCTGGAAAGCCGGTCCTTGGAAATAGCCACACCTCTTCCTACAGGATCCCCAATGATCTGTGGGCTGAGCACATGGCTTTCCATCATTTTTTCCCGCTCTAGAGAACTAATATCCTCCAGATTGATGAAGTCAAATTCGCTGGGATTAATTGCCTTCTTTATTTCCGCCCGAATCTCTTTGCGAACCTCGGGGCTTGCATGCCAAGGAAAGGGTCTGTCTTCAAGGTTTCTTGCAAGACGCACTCTGCTCGACAAAACTACGTCGCCTTCGGTCCCATCCTGGATCATCCAGGGGGTGACTAATTCGAAGATGTCCTTTTTGGCCACCTTACGCACCCCCCTCAGCTGTCTTTTCCAGTTTGCGTATTTCGTCCCTAACTTTAGCCGCTTTCTCATACTCCTCCCGCCTTACAAGCTCCTTTAGCTCTTCTCTTAGTCTTTCGATCTGACGCTTTACCATCAAACTGCCGCCTTGCCGTACAGGGATCTTGCCGCGGTGGACGACATCGCCCTGAATTCTCCGCAGGATCGGCTGCAGCTCGCTGTCGAACTCCCTGTAGCATGTTGGGCAGCCCAGCTGTCCGGTTCTCCGGAACTGGTCGAAGGTTGAACCGCAAGCACTGCACTGACTTGTAAGTAGCTTCGGCTGGTACTCCATAGACCCGAGAAGGGTTTCAAAAAATGAAGTAAACGGATTGGTGATATTGAACAGCTGCAGCTGACCGGTCTCTTTGGCACACTTCTGACACAGATGCTTTTCCTCAACAATACCATTTAGCATCGTCTTCAAATGCACAGTCGCGGGATTAACGTTACACCTGTCGCACAACATGGCTCTCTACCTCCTTACGTTTTCCAGCAGAACAACCAGCGATCTAAAAAGCATCGCTCTGAGTCTATCGTCAAGGTTTTCCTCTTCAGTCTTTATGATCAGATCAATCAGCCTGGCTTCATCGGGCTGGATAATCTCTTCCTCCACAAGCAGATTCAAAATGGGCTGCACCTCATCGCGTTTGACTCTGGTCTTCAATTTGGCTTTCACCAGTTCCCAATCGGGCTCCTCATAGAGCCTGACGATTCTGATGTAGCCACCGCCGCCCCTACGGCTTTCCACGATGAAGCCTCTCTCTGGAGTGAATCTAGTCTGGAGGACATAATTGATCTGTGAAGGTACACAGCGAAACGTCTCAGCTAGCTGTCTGCGCTGTAATTCAATATAGTCTTTTTGCGACTCATTTAAGAGCTCTAAGATGTGCTTTTCAATGAAGTCACTTAAGCTGCGCACGTGTTTTTCACCTGACCTTTCCTGACCTTCTGACCTTATTATATATCCATATTCTGTCTATTGCAACACATATAGCAAAAATCCCAGCATTTTCAGGGGATTTTTTTGGTTCTC
>LFSI01000087.1:7250-9216 GCA_001512545.1 Clostridia bacterium DTU065
ACAGGATGCCAGCTTTATGCTCTAGCATCCTGATTGCTTTTTTCCAGTTTTAAGAACTCGGCAAAGATCAGACCGAAAATGAACCACAGAAAACCGGCTACTGCAAGTCCCGAGGTTGTTGCGTCAAAAAGCTCCCTGACAACTACAGCCAGCATAGCAGCTCCCACCGGCAGAAAGTGGCTCTTTACCTTCGCGATCTTATAGCACATATAGAGCGCCGAGCCGTAGATGAGTACGCTCAGCACAAACGCTACCGGTCCTAGCTCTGCACCGAAGTTTAGGAAGATGTTATGGGCGTGAGCAAGAGGCTCTTTGTCGTCTTCTTCAGTTAGGTAGCGTGCATGGGCTTCCTGGAAATTGCCAAGTCCAACTCCAAAGAAGTTGTCTTTCATCATGGAGAGGGAAACTGCATATGCGTTGATCCTGTCCGAGTTGATATTAAAGTCAAAAATAGTCAGGAATCTCCGCTTCCAATAGCTGTTGGTGAACAGAGCCGCCCCTAAAACCAATACTCCCAGAAGCACTACAGCGATGATCTGCTTGTTTTTGGCCCGGAACCAAAAGAGCACACCAAAGATGAGTATGGTCCCAATCCAGGCAGCCCTCGATCCGGTGAAGATGATTCCCACCACGTTGAGGAGAACGGCCGCAATGTACAGCCATTTATAGTTAGACTTTTCCCTGTAGAAAGCTGCCAGAAAGACGCCAAGGGAGCCCAGAAGGAGCGTCGCTGCGGCGTTGCAGCCTACAAGGAGCTCTGCCCGCCTGTGCCCGACCACGTAGTGGTCGTAGAAGATGTAGGCGACCGCAAGAGCCGCACCCCAGATGAAAAAGCGCCACACCAACCGTGAATCCAGATTATGTGCGTAAACTCCCGCATAAAACACCGGAAATGCAACTACAACCAGTCCCAGGACGGTACCCCATGCCACTCCACTGCCAGGCGCGGCAGCCAAAGTCGCCAGTACAGCCCAAAGAACGAAAAAAAACGTCACTACCGGAAGAAAGCGCTTTTGGGGCGTGGTGCCTCTCACTTCCCCGACAAAGTCTTTACTAAACGGTGGATATACAAACGACAGCAGAAGGAGAATCAAACCAGGAACGATGCCCCCGATACTTCCCAGAACGATTATAAGAAACGCTACTACCGCGAACCAAACGTCAAGCTTTTTGTCCAAGTAATGCTAGTCCCCTTTCTATAGTCTTCATTGGCTCTACCAGTTCAACAAAGACACGTAGAATTTTTCTGTATCTGAGATCATTCGTTCTTCCGTATAACAGCTGAGAAACCTTTCTCTTGCTTTTTTCCCCAAAGACTCTCTCAAACCTCTATCCTGAAGCAGTTTCTCTAGTGCTTGAGCCAGTTCGTCGTGGGGAACTGTTATGCCTGCATCGCCAAGAATCTCCTTAAGACCGCAGACATCTGCTGCCACACAGCATAGTCCTGCGCTCATAGCTTCGACCAGCGCAAGGCCGAAGGTCTCGGTTCGCGACGGCAGGACGAAAATATCGATGGAACTGAGGAAAGCAGCTGGTTCTTGAATGCCCAAAAAGACCGCAGGGATGCCTAGTTCCTTTGCGATGGCCTGCAGTTTTTCCTCCTCTTTGCCCACACCAGCAATAAGCAGCTGGTAGGGTTCTTTGACCTTGGCAAGTTCTCTGAGGAGAAGGTCAAGCCCTTTGTCCTTAGCAAGTCTTCCCATGTAGCCGATTTTAAGGGGGAAGCCTTCATTGCGCTCTGCAGGTAAGATCGCATCTCCGATGCCGTTTGGTATTACAGCAGTTTTCCTCAAACCGAGATCCTGCAGAAGCTGTTCTTCCCAACGGGTGAAACAGATGACAGACGCTTTCTTTGCAAATACCCCAACCATCAGCTGATCGAGTCTGTTGTAGTAGCTGTGTGGCGTGAACACCACAGGTTTTTGATATGCTGCCACTAGTTCTCTTGCAGCATGGATATGGATTA
>LFSI01000087.1:9305-89652 GCA_001512545.1 Clostridia bacterium DTU065
GCTTCCGGCCTGGCCCTTCTGGACACAAGACCGTTACCTTGTGACCTTTTGCTGCAAGTCCGCAAGAAAGCAAAGCTGCCGCTTTTTCGGTGCCACCGATCTCGCTGTAAGGCACGACTTGAAGGATTTTCACTTTCCTCCACCACCACTTAAAGCTTATAAGCTAATCATAGCTTACGTGAAGCATAATTAAAAGAAACTGCAAAAAAACGCAGTTTCTTTTGTGCTACTTAAGCTGTCAGCTTAAGATACTTCTTGCTGCGATTATGCCAGAGCAGGATGCCTGCATCAGTCCTCTGGTGATGCCAGCGCCGTCGCCTACGGCATACAGGCCTTTGATGGCAGTTTCCAGCTGGTTTGACACCTCTACCCTAGACGAGTAGAACTTGACCTCTACGCCGTAGAGCAAAGTGTTTCGCGAGTAGACTCCAGGTGCCACTTTGTCCAAGGCCTGAAGCATCTCCAGAATGCTCACAAGGTGCCTGTAGGGAAAGACTAACGACAGGTCTCCTGGCGTTGCATTCGTAAGCGTCTGCCTGGTTGTGCTCTTTTGCATCCTCTCTCTTGTAGAGCGGCGCCCGTCCAAGAGATCGCCGAGCCTCTGCACCAAAACTCCTCCGCCGAGGAGATTCGCCAGAGTGCTGATGTACTGTCCGTACTTAGTGGGATCTTTGAAAGGCTCGGTGAAGTTTTTGCTCACCAAAACTGCGAAGTTGGTGTTCTCCGTTGTCCGATCGGATCTGGTGTGACCGTTGACGGTGATAAGCCCGGAGTTGTTTTCTGCAACAACCTCTCCGCCTGGACACATGCAAAAAGTCCTGACCTTATCCTCAAAGGTCTTGGAGTAGTAGATGTACTTCGATTCGAACAAGTGGTCTGTCAGGTGCTCCATAATCACTTTTGGCAGCTCTACCCTGACTCCGATATCCACCGGATTCATCTCGGTCTTCAGCCCAAGCCTACCTGCTTCCTTGGTAAACCAGTTGTGCCCCTCTCTGCCGGGAGCCACAATAACGTTTTGGGCATAAAAATCGCCGCTGTCGGTGGAAACGCCAACGACCCTGCCATTTTCTGTAAGAATGCTGTTTACAGTCAGCATGGTCTTGATCTCCACGCCCCGGCTGACTAGATCGTCTTTCATGGCCAGAAGCACTTCCTGGCTGCGTCCGGTGCCAAGGTGCCTGATCGGGCTGTATTCCAGATAGAGATCGGCTTTTGTGGCGTCGCGCTTAAACTGCTCCAAGAGTTTGCCTTCAACAGTGTACAGATGATCAGGAGCTCCATACTGCAGGTAGATCTTGTCCACCTCGTCCACGAGCTTCCTCAGTTCAGTCTCCCCTACGTACTCGCTGAGGTGTCCGCCGACTTCCGTTGAAATTGTGAGCTTCCCATCGGAAAATGCTCCTGCACCACCCCATCCTGACGTGATGGAGCAAGGTTTACACTGAACGCACTGGACATTCTTTACCTTCATGGGACAGCTTCTCTTCTGTAGATCGCGACCTTTTTCCAGTAGAAGAACCTTGGCTTTTTGCGACAGTTCCAAAGCGGCAAAAATGCCTGCTGGGCCGCCTCCAACTATAATGACATCGTATTGCATAATAACTCCTCCTGGCACATGAAAAAGCTAGATAAACTCTATTCTTCGGCAAAAGGAGCAAGCCTGCAGGTTTAGATGCAGACTTGCTTATTTGCATATCTAATATTTCTAACAGGCTTCAGCCTAAAGATTGGCTCCGTTTTCTCTGAGCCTTGCTCTTAGTTTAACTCCATCGAGTTGGCGCACTGTGACGTTTTCTCTGATCGCCATCGCCGCCGCTACTCCCGCAGCTTCGCCAAGAGCGTGGCAGTTCGGTTCGATTCTGATCGCAGCCTGGGCCAAAAACGATGTGGAGATGCAACGGCCGGCAACGAGCAGATTCTCAACTTCCAGCGGAACTAGACACCTGTAGGGAATCTCGTGGTAGTCGCCTGGTTTGAGGTGGCTGTAGAAGTTGATTCCGCCACCTTTCTTAGAGCTATGAACGTCGATCGGGTAGCGGTTCTTAGCTACACCATCAGGGAACTTCCTGGCATTTACATGATCGTCTTCTGTAAGGTAGTACTCACCGCGGACCCTTCTGGATTCCCTGATGCCCACCATACTAGCTATGGAAGAGATGTAGGCGTTTTCAAAACCAGGGAAGTACTTCTTAAAAAAGTTCATGAAGCGCCTGATCCTGGCTCTGCCTTCGATCTGGGCATTGGTCAGGTGGTCGACATTTGTTGCATCGGTCTTTTCACTGATTCTCGGGCAGTTAAACGCCAGCTCATTGGGTCTTCCTGGAACGCCGAAAAACTGGAAGTAGTCTCCGTCGGATACTTCCAGAACACCTTCTTCATAAGCCTTTTCAAAGAAAGGTGTCAGAGCGTAGCGGTTGCCGTTGACATGAGCCCCATGGAAAAAGGGTGGGGTCGTGGTGTAGCCGTCAAGGCTGTGAAGAAACTGGTAGAACTTATCGAGATCGATGTTGGCAACGCTGAAGCGCAGACTCAAGGCCTGGTTCTTTCCGGTTTCATCGCCAGATTCGATTGGCGCGCCGCTTCTTGCTGCAACGTCAGCATCTCCCGATGCATCGATAATCACCTTGCCAAGCAGGGCGAAGCGTCCGGACTTGGACTCAACAATAATGCCTTTCAAGGCATTGCCTTCCATGATCGGAGCGCTGAAGTGGGCGTGATACATCAGCTCGCCGCCTGCGTCAAGATACATATCTTCCAAGACAAACTTGAGCATATCCCAGTTGAAATAGCCGAGGTTGCCGTTAAGCTCTCCGCAGTCACCGGTTTCCTTTAACTTCTGCATTACCTCAAGACCGATGCCGGTGTTGAGGGGTTTTCCGTCGACGTGGTTGCCCATCAGTGGCGTTACCAAGGACGCAGTTGCCGTACCGCCTAGAAAGCCATTGGCCTCTACGATAAGCGTCTTTGCGCCTTCCCTAGCAGCAGCAATGCCGGCGATTGCGCCTGCGGTGCCACCTCCCACGACTATCACATCATAACTTCCCTTAACGGGAATCTCTCTTGCACCTTCAAGAATGGTCTTCACCGTTTTCGCCTCCTCAAAAAACGCTTTAAGCCAAATAGCTTAGTTCTTATATACCAGAACTCCATCTACGTAGAGTTCTTCCACGTATGTCCTTGCATCGAACGGATCGCCGGACCAGACAACAAAATCTGCAGACTTTCCAGGTTCTAGAGAACCGATTTCCTGGTCAACGCCGAAGATCTTAGCAGGATTGATGGTGATCATTTTCAGTGCTTCTTTCGGATCCAGCCCTTCCCTGATAGCAGCAATTGCACATACCCTCAGCTCTTTGGCGGGAATGACGGGATGGTCGGTCATGATTGCCGTTAAAATCCCGGCATCGCTTAGCACTTTGGCGGTACTGTAGTTTCTGTAGCGCAGCTCGTACTTGGACCGAGTGGACAATGAAGGCCCGATGATGCAGGGTACACCGGCCTCTTTCAAAGCGTCAAGGATGCGGTCTCCTTCGGTGCAGTGCTCAATGGTGATCCTCACGCCGAACTCTCTGGCTATTCTCAAAGCGGTCAGAATATCGTCTGCTCTGTGCGCATGGGCTTTAAGAGGCACCTTGCCCTCTAAGACTTTGACCAGCGCTTCCATGCCCAAGTTCTTTTCCTTGTCCTGCTTGTTCCTGTAATTTTCCGCTTTAGTCAGAGTTTCTCTAAGGAGTGCGGCGATGCCCATTCTGGTCATGGGTTTTTTCTTCTGGTTGCCGTACACTCTCTTGGGGTTTTCGCCAAAGGCGACTTTCATACCCACGTACTCTTTGTAGAGCATCTTGTCGGGAAGATCCCTTCTATTTTTGATCAGGCAGACCTGTCCCCCTACAACGTTGCCGCTTCCCGGTGCAACGCAGAAAGTGGTCAGACCTCCTTCATAGCTTTCGGCAAACGCCGGATCTTCGTGGTAGATGCCATCGATAGCCCTTACATCGGGCGTTACCGGATCGGTCATCTCATTGACATCGTCACCTTCGTCCCTAATGCCTTCTTCGTAAATGCCAATATGGCAGTGAGCATCGAACAATCCAGGCGTAATCACTTTTCCGCTGTATGGCAGAGCGTCTCTATCTCCTTCAGCTGCAGAAACGCTCTTGATCTTTCCATCTTCCACAATCAGCGTTCCCACTTCGAAGTCTTCAGCTGCTGCAGTAAGAATTCTTGCACCAGAAAACACTTTCACCAAAAAAACCTCCTAAGCTGTTAAAACAAGACTTTTCATTTCTGATTTAAGACTTCTGTTTACGCCCTGTTAACCCTGCTTCACCACAAAATATACTTGACCTGATCTTGCCACTGCAGGGCTTAGAGCAGGCTTTCTTGACACATCCACGATGTTAGATAAAATAAAAGCAGAAAGCAAGGTTTAAACCTATCTGCTTATACTCTGTTTACAAGGAGGAGCAGGAATGCCTAAACGCACAAGTTTCCTTTCATTCATATGCCTTTTGTTCTTTGCTGTAGGTGCTGTGGCTGCTCCTATTTCTATCTGGTCTCCGCTGCACGTTGAGTGGAACAATATCATCCAACAGCTGTCGGATTTAGAGTTCACTCCGAAATTCGGGATTCGGGTAAAGGTCCATTCCATTCCCAGAAGCGGCTATGAGCAGATATACCTTCTGTCTGCAGCCAGTGGCAATGTTCCGGAGATCGGCATTACAAGCCTCATCGGCGCCACCGACCTAGGGGTTAGGGGTGTAACCGTAGATCTTTCCCAGTACGGTGAAGAGTACTTAGAGATCAAACAGCAGATCTATCCAGGGTCCTCCAGGGCTCTTTCCTACAACGAACATAACTTCGGCTTACCCATGCAGCTGGTACTCTACCCTCTGCTTTACCGCAGCGACATTCTGCAGGAGTTGGGAGTTGATGTACCAAGCACCTGGGACGAGCTCTACGGGATACTGCCAAAACTCCACGCTAAAAACAAAAACTTCTACCCCGCTTTTGGTTTTGACGAAACCCAGAATGACTTCGTCTATGTTGACGCTTCGCTGTTCATCTGGCAGCACGGTGGCAGGTGGTACAACGACGATCTAACCGCCTCAGCTCTTGGCTGGCCGGAATCCATCTCCGGCTTTACCGAGTACACCGAACTCTTTACCAAAAGGCAAGTTCCCAAGGCTGCAGAGCCTTACGTCGCTTTTCGCCAGGGTGACCTGCCTTTGATGCTCTCTTCACTGTGGCAATATGCAGCTGTCAGTACCGTTATGCCCGAACTAGAAGGCAAGTGGAGCATAAGTGCAGTCCCCGGGACCGTGCAAAAAGATGGCTCCATCAGCCGCATATCGTATGCAGACGGCATGGCCTTTACCATCTTCAAAGACAGCGCCAGTCCTGACGATGCTTTCGTATGGCTGCAGTGGTTTTTATCTGCAGAAGTCCAGAGCAAGCTGGCAAGCAAAGTGGCTCAGGAAATGCCAGGTGCGGTGTTTCTCCCGGCCAATATAAATGCCATAGCAAGACTGGCTATTCCAGAAGACCACATCCGAGCATTCTCCACTCAGGCACAAGAAGCCAGATCTCCTGCTTATGCGTTGCTTCCAGAAGCTAAAGCGCAGAAGCTCATCAACCTAGCAGTTTACGAAACGGTTATTGGTGGCATAAGTCCAGAAGAAGCGCTGCGAAAAGCAGCAGACAAGCTTACACTTGAACTGGACCAAAAACGCAAAGAATATGCCCGATTTATCGAAAAGCTTTAAAGCAAATAAACCGGCCACATTCGAGTTCAATCAACAAGGTGGCCGGCTTTTTTTCGCATTAGAGAGGTTTAACACCTGCGAAAAGTGAATTAAGTAAAAACACGTTATAAAATTATCGAATTGGAGCGGAGCGAAAAGCATGAAAATTCTAATTGTCAGTGACAAAGAGGTACCAAATCTGCAGGAAGGTTCAGGTGGTGAGATCCTGCAGGGAGTTGACATGATCATCTCCTGCGGCGATCTCAGATCCGGGTACCTCAACTCCATATCAAATAGAGCCAACGCACCGCTTTTCTACGTGGCTGGCAATCATGATTTTCATTATTACTACGAGCGCCCTAAGGGCACCAATCTAGATTCGAGAATTGTGACTTTCAGGGATCTCCGCTTGGCGGGCTTTGAAGGCAGCATCCGCTACAACCACAAAACCTACCAGTACACCGAGTACGAGATGAAAAAACGGGTGAAGCGGGTTGCCAGAAAGCTGATGTTCAACCCTAAGATTGATATTGTCGTTACTCACGCCCCGCCCTTTGGCATTTACGAAAACGTTGACGAGTGCCACACTGGGTTCCAAGTGTACCGCTGGTTCATTGAGAAGTACCAACCTGCGTATTTCCTCCACGGGCATTACCATCTTGACTACGGTATGAACATTGAAAGAGAGCACATCATCGGCAACACGAGGGTGATAAACTGCGTTGGCTACTATGTACTAGAGATCTAAACCCGCTATCTCGCTAAAAAGGTGGTGAACAAGTCCAGCTCAACCCAAGAGCTCGTCTTAAATTATGGTATTAGGCTTTGGCAGAAGACCTGCAGTAAAGAATTTCCAAGAGGAATATGAGAAAGAAAAAGTCGTAGCTCGGAGAAATCTTGGCGTCTTGGAAGTTGAAGTAGATAAGATTGTGGGTAGTGTTGGACGCTGGCGAGATTTTGACCGCAAGTTTCAACTGCAGACTACTCACAGTCCTATGCGGCTTCGCTCCATTGAAGCGGCGATGATTACCGGAAAAGAACTGCCGCCTGTGGATCTGTACAAGATCAAAGATGAATACTACATCGTAGACGGTAATCACCGTGTCGCTGCAGCAAGACGCTTAGGCTGGAAGAGGATCAAAGCTAGGGTTACTGAGTACCTGCCTTCTGCAGATACTCCTGAAGGCATTCTAACTAGAGAACGGTCTTATTTTTGCTTTAAAACTGGACTTGCAGACATCAACCTCACTGAGATCGGTCACTACCAAACGCTTCTGAAAGAAATCGAAGATTACAAAGCTTATCTGCAGGAAAGGTACAAGGAAGAGTACACCATCAAAGAAGCGGCAAAGAAGTGGCACGAAGACGTCTACATGCCCCTTGCGGACATCATCGAGAAAGATAAGCTGATCGAAGAGTTCCCTGGCCGAACCACATCGGACCTGTTTCTCTACATCGTAGAACACAAAAAGAGGCTCACTGCAAGCGAAGGTCGAGAGATCCCGCTGATAGAGGCTCTCAGAGAGTTCTGCGCACCGTCACCGAAATCGCTAACCCAGACTATCATGGATCTTTTCACCAGGCTGACCGTTTCCAAGCAGCAGTGCATCAGTTGTGATCGCTGCATCAAGATCTGTCCGGTAGATGCAATTGTCAAAGACGGTGGCGTCTATCACATCCTAGATCACTGCATCAAGTGCAACCGCTGCGTGCCTGTGTGTCCTACAGATGCGATCAAGCCTTCATCTGGAAGCGAGGTCCCCTCCATCATCCAGGAGGTAAAGGACAAGGAAGAAAAGAAGTGACTCGTTTGCACGCAAAAGGAGCACTGCCTATTAGGCGGTGCTCCTTTTTGGTCTATTTACCGCGGCAGCTGAAACAGCTGCCCTTCTTTTTCAAGTAAATGCCTGCTACCTACCTTGCAGGAAGCATTCTGCTATAATAAAAGAAACGAAGTGGGTGCAAAGAGGCTTTCGTGCACCTACCTCAAGGAGTTTCTTGTCTGCAGGTGTTTGCCACGCAACTGCAGCATCGAAGACAAGACCGAGGTGATACTTATGGAAACTTTAGCAAGAATGATTCGGGAAAGCCAATACACTGTTGTTCTTACCGGTGCAGGTGTTTCCACCGGAAGCGGCATTCCAGATTTCAGAGGTCCTAAAGGGCTTTGGAAACAAGTCGATCCTATGGATGCTTTGTCTGTAGCGGCATTCTACCGAGATCCCAAAGCTTTTTACGACTTCTATTTCCATATGCTGTCTGAGTTTGCAAACGCAAAGCCCAATCCGGCCCATTTGGCCATTGCCAAGCTGGAAGAAGCAGGTTTTGTGAAGACGGTAATCACGCAGAACATCGATGAGCTCCACCAAAAGGCGGGAAGCAAGAAGGTTTTGGAGGTTCACGGCACAACCTTTGCAGGGTACTGTTTGGACTGCAAAAAGGAGTCTCCCCTTGCCTACTCTACTGAAATTCCAAGGTGCAGCTGCGGAGGAATCATCAGGCCAAAGGTGGTACTTTTTGGCGATGGTATGCCAGACGCCTACTTTAAAGCCGAAGAAGAAGCCCACAAAGCCGACTTAGTTCTCGTGGTAGGTTCGAGCCTTACTGTGAGCCCGGCCTGCTACCTACCTCTACGTGCCAAAGAGATGGCCATTATTAACTTAGAACCTACTCCTTTTGACTCAAGGGCAATTTTCGTCTCCCACGAAAAAGCCGAGGAAGAACTCCCCCGACTATTGCAATGCCTAGATTTGGCAGGATAGGCTGAGCAGGAGGCACAAGAAGTTTTTGCGAACTTAAATATGGTACTGAAGCAAAGGAAGTGCCTCTAAATGAAAAAACTTCTAGGTGCCTTCTTGATAGTGGCATTAACCGCATTTGCCGGCAGGTTTTTCTTTTCCCCCGACAGCCAAAAGCCTGCACCTGTGCCTGCAGCGGAGATCATGACACAAGAAGCAACCCTTACTGTTGCAACGTATAATATTCATCACGGTGCCGATCAAACGGGAGCCCTGCGGCTAAGAGAGATCGGGACACTACTCCAAGATGCAGACATCGTTTTCCTTTCTGAAGTGGATCGGAGATATTCCACAAGATCTGGCTTTGCAGATCAGCTGCTTCTTCTGAAGGAGTACACCGGTCTGAGCTATCATGCCTATGCCCCAACACTTCAGAGAGCGGGCTTTTTAAACCTGGGCGGTTCCTACGGCATCGCAGTGCTCAGCAGGTACCCCATCACAAATGCCCAGGTGATCTATCTTCCGACCAGTGCGTTTGCCGAACCCCGAGCTGCTTTGGTGGTAGAGGTTAACTGGAACGGTCGGACTGTTCGGGTCTTGGGAACCCATTTGGCCGTACAGGAAAACGATAGGAACCAGCAGTTGGCAGCCCTTGCCCGCCTTCAGCTGGACTTGGACCTAGTGCTCGGCGACCTAAACGCCGCACCGAAAAGCATTGCTTCTTTAGCCGATCATTTTCAACTAACCCCGGCCAACAACCAGCCGACGTTTCCTGCTGAAAACCCATCAGTACAAATCGACTACATCTTTTACAGCAGCCGGTTCGATCTATTAAGCGTGCACACATCCAGCTACCTTTACTCGGATCATCTGCCGGTAATAGCTAAGCTAAAACCAAATTACCTGAACTAGAAACGCTCCGCATCTATATGAGGAGCGTTTTTTATCAGGTTTGCTTTTAAGGTAAGCGAAGATAAGAACCAAAGCAGCTTTGCCAGCTGCCATCGGCGACGAACGTTCTTCCAGATCCCTTTAAGGTCCCGAATTCTGAGACTTGCCCTCGGTTTGGTTTTTCAGTTTCAACGGCGGGTGGTTGCCGACATAAGCGACTGGAAACCGCTACCCGTTCAGAAAGAAGGTGTAAATGTCGACATCCACAATGGTTAGCCTCTACACTTCAACGCCTTCAGGAAGATCAACAACGTATGCTCGGTCGTCTGGGCGTAATCCTTACACATAAACAGCATACTGCCATTTGAACTGGAGTAGCATCTTAAGCTTAAAAGAAGAGCTACAAATGCCAGTACTAGCAAACGCCTCCTCATACCCCATGTCCCTTTTATGTGTGGGGCACTGCTGGAGCAAATCCCGCCAAGAGCGAACTTTCGATGTGAAAACAGCTTGGAATGCTGAAGTTCTGCATCCAAGCTGTTTTTTCGTGTAAATTACCTGTTTGTGGTGTACTCGACAGTATAGTTGATGGTTCTTTCTGTCTTTGCTTCTACGTCTACATAGATGATGGCGGTGTAGCTGGAAGTCCTCTTGACCTCAAGACCGGGCTGTGCAACTATGCGAGCGTTATCTCTCGGGAGGTTAACCACAACTTCTACCGTGACCTTTTCATCTTTGTTGTTTTTAAGCGTTACGGCGTACTCACTGGTATGGAGTTCTCCTACGTTGGTGTAGTTGGTCTGCTCGGTTCTCCCTGCAATGTCCATGGTCTGGCCCAAGTTCAAAACCAACTCACCAGACTGAGGGATACTTGCTATGCTCTGAGTGGACATGAGAATATCGCCATCGAAAACTTGAATCTGCCCTGCAGGAAGTGCCTGGCTGATGCCTTCGAGTTTGTACTCTACTGTAACCATGTCATAGTTCAGTTTGTACGTTCTCTCCAGCTTAAGGTCATCTTCTTTGAGGAGCATCAGCTTGAGCTTAGAGTTTGCCGGAATGGTGATTCTTCCGGGCAGTGTGTACACCGCTGTCTCCCCTTGATGCTCCACGTTTGGAAGAGCAGCATCTGATGCTTCTGCAGCAGCATACAGGACGACTTCTCTAGTTTTGTAAAGATATGTCGGATCCTGGCGAGCGATGAGCCTTACTACAGCATCTTTGATTTCGGTGTTTGTGGTGTTTGTGATTTCGTATTCTCCCTTAAGTACGACTTCTGTCCCGTCTACCTGCAGCACGTACTTAACCTGCCAGGTAATGCCTGAAGCAAAATAGCGTACGTTTACATCTTCTACAGGAGTACTTCCTGAGTTCTTTACCTCCAGCTTCAAAGTGTTCTTGCTGGCTGTGTCGTCACCAGGAATGATGGAGACTACTGCACTAGCGTTGATAATCGCGATGATCTGATCATTTCGCGGATTGATGAGAACCAGTCTGCCTCCATCCTCCTTTACAACCCCCGTGTACGATCCAGCTGAAGTGTGAACCGTAACACTTTTCCCTACCAAAGACCCTTTATTAATGGCTTCTATCCGTGAAAGAATGTCGATGTCGGAATCGAGGATGGCAAACGAACTCAGGTCAGCGCTTTCCGGAAGCTCCCACTCCAGCTGTAGGGTCTGTCCTGACCTGATAACCGCAGGCCACCGATCCTTGATGATTACATAGTTTGGGTATATATCCACGTAAGCGGCAGATGCAATCGGTACAATCGCCAAAACAAATATGAAGAACCAAAACAGAGCTTTTTTCCGCATCTAAGATCACCTCTCTAAAATTGTTATCTACTTCCAGAATACTACCTGCAAAATCCGGAAGCAGAACCGTCTTTTATTGTATTTTCCTTTCTCGCTTATTAGACGAACCTCTGAGCTTTTTCGCTCCCAAAAGCAAAAAACAGACTTTAGCATCAGCCAAAATCTGTTTTATAAGCTTACTTGGTTATGAGTTCGATATTCTTGCGGATGGTAGCTTCCGGCAGCGCTTCGTTGTAGCGGGCTACGATCACACCATCTCTGTTGATGAAGATGCTTCCGGGTATGCCTCTGAAAAGGTATTTAGAAAAAGCCTTGCCGTTTGGATCCAGGAAATACGGCATGGTATAGAAGTTGTCCCGGTAGTACTTCTCCACCGTCTCTTGGTTTTCTGCTACATCCACCACTAGGTAAACCAAGTCCGATCCCATCTCCTGATACTCCCTCCAGATCTTCTCCATAAAGGGCATCTCATACTTGCAGGGACCGCACCAGGTGGCAAAAAAGTTCAGGAAGACCGGCCTTCCCCGAAAGTCGCTGAGGGAGACTTCATTACCCTCCCGGTCTATCACCGTGATGTCTAAAGCTAGGTTCCCCGAAAACACCCCTGGATTTGGCGACGTCTCGGCAGCGCTTGCCGTCTGATTGGGTTTTGTGGGAAGTACCACATATACAATTCCTAAAATCAAAGCCGCCAAAAAGCCGTACAGAATCCACTTCCTAGCCATTAGTGCTTGAATAATCCCCAAAAAAATCCCTCCGCTCTCTATAGCCCAAACGCCGGCAGATAGCCTGCAAGCGACTGGAGTACTCCAAAATACATCAATATCCCAAGTACGATTAATAAGTACCCTGAAATCCGGCTAAGCCAAACCGTGATTTTGGTAAGTCTTGACCACCTGCCCTGCAGCCGATCGATGAGCACCGCTGTCAGAACAAATGGAAGCCCTAACCCCACGGCGTAGATCACCAGGAGAAACATCCCCTGTGTCAGGGAAGCAGTTGTTGAGGCCAGAATCAATATGGATCCGAGGATAGGCCCAATGCACGGCGTCCAACCGCTGCTGAAAGCAAGACCAAAGACAAAACTCTGCAGAAAACCTGCATCTTTCCCTTCTTTTGTCTTCACCTGTTTTCTGGTGTCGAAATTGAGAAAGCCAATCTTAATCAAGCCTGCAAGATGCAGCCCGAATACTATAATGATTACGCCAGAAATCTTCCTGAGGAGGAACTGATGCCTCAAAAGGAACTGCCCCAAGAGTGTGGCCGAGGCTCCCAGTACCACAAACACCACGGTAAACCCCAGAACAAATCCCAAGGAGTTGCGCAAAAGCCTGCCCCGGTTTTCGGCACCGACTCCTGCAAGATATGCGATGTAAGCAGGAATAAGGGGCATGACACAGGGAGAAAAAAACGAGACCAACCCTGCTAAAAAAGCCAGCCATATTGAGATCTGCGTTGCTTCCATAGCTATCCTCCCTTGCGCACGACCTTAACAAACACCGCATATACCCCCTCTTCAAGAGGCCAAAGCAGCCGATCCGGCACTTTAGCGCTGGTTTCTTTGTAAAGAGGCCGCCCCTGATAGTAGGCAGACGTAGGTGTAAGCTTTCTATCTATTACAGCAACTACCGACAAAGTCCTTTGGTAAGTTGTTCCCTCGTGCACCAGGTATTCTTCCACAGCAATAACTGGAATGGCATCCCCAGTTTTCTCCAAACGGAAGATTCCGTACAGCGAACCGGCAAACAGTACCAGGAAAACTGCCAGAAGCCCCAACTCTTTTTTGCTCATAGATATGATCATCACTTTTCACCTCCATTATACCCCATGGGGGTATTTTTGAAAACAGCTAGTTTCCTCCCTCCACTAAACTGTATTCGGTGCTTCCGCATTTTCTGCAGATTTCCGCGAATTCTCCTTACCCCATAAAAAAACGCCGCCCTTATCGGGCAGCGTCTCGAAGAATACTATTTCTTGATTTTAGCTGCAGCTTCCTCATCCAAGAACAGGGTTACGTCGCGATGGAGCTGCAGGAGGCTTGCAGGAAGATCCAGTGTGACTACGCCGTTTGTGGTGCCGTAGATGGCATCCTGCTTGCTCTTTCCGCTTGCAAGAAGAATGATCTCTTTAGATCTCAGGATGGAACCTACACCCATGGTTACGGCGCGGGTTGGAACGTCTTCTTTCTTTTCGAAGAACCTGGCGTTGGCCTCGATTGTCGACTGGGCAAGGGCAACCAGGTGGCTGTTTGCCTGCAGGCAGTTTGCCGGCTCGTTGAAGCCGATGTGTCCGTTGGTGCCGATGCCGAGAATCATCAGGTCGATTCCACCTACATCTGCGATAGCCTTTTCGTAACGGAGGCACTCTTCGTTGGGATCTTCAGCAATACCGCTTAAAAAGTGGATGTTTTCCTTCTTGATGTTCACGTGGGAAAACAGATTGGTTTCCATGAAGTAACGGTAGCTCTGGGGATGATCGCTATCAAGGCCGAGGTACTCGTCAAGGTTGAAGGTTCTAACCTTACTGAAGTCCAAACCCTCTTCTTTGTGCAGCCTTACTAGCTCCTTGTACATACCCACTGGGGTTCCACCTGTGGGAAGGCCCAAAACAATATCCGGCTTAGCTTTAATAGCATCAGCTACATACTTTGCAGCTTCGATGCTCATCTCATCGTAAGTACTACTAATTACGTATTTCAAGTCGACTCTCTCCTTTTTCGTGTTTCCAATCCTTGTTATTCTCCTAAGTAAGACCCACTTCCTGCAAATTGTGCAAATTGTGGCACCCTCACACCTGCTTGTCAGATCTGGATTGTCAGAAAAACTACTTAAATTCCATACCGCACCACATAGGAAATTCATAATTATCGGAGAACACCTTTTCACAGAAGGGAGGTTCCACCGATGGTCAAAGTTGGCTTGGAAATTCTTCTGGAAAATGAACTGAGCACGGTGTCTGGCAAAAGAGTCGGTCTCATTACAACCCCTACAGGCGTAGACAGCAGGCTCAACTCCAACGTGGACCTGCTTTTGGAGCACGGAGTCCGCGTTACTGCTCTTTTCGGTCCGGAGCACGGGGTAAGGGGTGATGCTCAAGCAGGCGAGTCGGTCCAATCGGGCAAAGATCCGAAGACCGGACTGCCCGTCTACTCCCTCTACGGTCCGACCAAAAAGCCTACCAAAGAGATGCTCGACGATGTAGACGTTTTGATTTTTGACATGCAGGATGTGGGCTGCCGCTACTACACCTTCCTGTACACTCTGGCGTATGCTCAAGAAGCTGCAGCTGAGATGGGCAAGGAGTTTGTGGTTTTGGATCGCCCGAACCCCCTGGGAGGACTGACTGTAGAAGGAAACTTGGTTAAGGGAGACTTTACCTCGTTTGTAGGCGGCTATTCCCTGCCCATACGCTACGGGCTTACTATCGGCGAGTTCAGCCTTTATCTTGAAAGATACCACGGAGTCGGGAAGAAGCCCAAAGTGATCATGCTCTCCGGTTGGAAGCGGGGAATGTACTTTGGCGAAACTGCCCTGCCTTGGGTGCTACCTTCGCCGAACATTCCCACCGTTGACACGGCTTTCGTGTACCCCGGGACTTGCCTTTTTGAAGGGACCAATCTCTCAGAAGGCAGGGGCACTACCAAGCCCTTTGAGATCATCGGCGCTCCGTGGCTCGACGGCTTTGCCCTTGCAGATAGGCTAAACAGCTTCGAACTTCCCGGCGTGATTTTCAGACCGGTGTTCTTCACCCCAACCTTCTCTAAACACCAGGGAACTGGCTGTCAGGGCGTCCAGCTGCACATCACAGATTACGACAACTTTGCGCCGGTTAGAACTGCCCTCTTCCTCTTATCAGAGGTCTTTAAATACCAGGAATCCCGTTTTCTTGAAACAAACGACCACTGCTTCTTCGATCTTCTTGCAGGAGACAAGAAAGTCAGAGAGAAGCTCACCGCCAAAGCAGGACCCCAAGAGATCTGGGAAGAGATGGAAAGCGAAAACAGGTCTTTTGTGGAAAAAGCCAAATCCATCCTGCTTTACTAAACTTGAGGAGATAGTTTATGGAAAGTCTAGTTTACGCAGAGCCGGCATCTTTAGGCATCGATCCGGAAAAGTTCAAAGAAGCCGAAGCTGTGCTTAAAGAAGAAATTGAAAAGGGATCTGCTCCAGGTGCTGTTGCCCTGGTGCTCTACCAAAACAAGATCGCCTACCACTATGCTTTCGGAAAGAGGGCCTTAGTTCCCGAACCGGAAGAGATAACCCTTGACACCATTTACGACCTTGCCTCCATCACCAAATGCGTCGCCACCACAACTGCCTGCATGATGTTGATGGAGCAGGGCTTGATAGGTTTGGAAGACCCCATCGCCAAGTTCTTTCCAGATTTTGCAGGTAAGGAAGAGATCACCATCTTCCACCTGCTCACCCACACTTCCGGGCTTCCTGCTTGGCTGCCTTTGTATCAGGAGGCAAGAAGCAAAGAGGACTACAGAAAAGCTCTGGCTGAAAGCGATCTGGAACACCAGCCTGGGGCAAAAGTGGTTTACAGCTGTTTGGGTTTCATTCTCTTAGGCCTAATCCTGGAAAAGGTCGCAGGAGAAGAGTTGGACGCGTTTTTGCAAAAAGCGCTCTTTGATCCTTTGGGTATGGAAGACACGTGCTTCAATCCCAAGAAAAATTTCGGACCCGAAAAACTCCTGCGAGTTGCTCCCACAGAAGCTACCGAAGATAGGGGGCTTCTGCGAGGAGAAGTCCACGACGAAAACGCCTACTGCATCGGAGGTGTGAGCGGGAACGCCGGTCTCTTCTCCACAGCCGTGGATCTGGCAAAGTTTGCTTCCATGCTGCTTTCCGGCGGGGTGTTCCAAGGAAGAAAGATCCTTGAGCAAAAAACCATTGAGTTGATGACCCAAAACCATACCGCTCCAGTTACGCCCAATAGAGGCCTCGGATGGCTGAAGAAGAACCCGATCTCCAGCGGCGGCAGCCTCCTGACAGATGCAAGCTACGGCCACACCGGCTTTACAGGAACATCAATGTGGCTCGATCCCGTCCTTAACGTGGCCATCATCCTCCTAACCAACCAGGTCCATCCAAGTAGACACCAGGGCGGAGTGGCCAAGCTTAGATCGTCCTTTGCTGATGCAGTTGTCTCGGCGCTGCCAAAACGCTAAAGAAAGCAAAAGCACCCTTGCTGTTTCTCAAAGGTCTTTAAGGCCTTACGGGAAACTTGGGGTGCTTCTTTTTTTTACTTATTCAAAAGCTCTGCAACCTGCATTACGTCTTTGTCCCCTCTTCCGGACAGGTTGACGATAATGATCTGATCTTTAGAAAGCTGCGGAGCCAACTTCATTGCATGGGCAACAGCGTGCGAGCTTTCAAGAGCGGGAATGATGCCCTCGGTTTTGCTGAGGAATTTGAATGCATCGAGAGCTTCCTGGTCGGTAACTACTGCATACTCTGCCCGACCGATTTCCTTGTAGTAGGAGTGTTCGGGACCAACTCCGGGATAGTCCAGGCCTGCGGCGATGGAGTACACCGGCAGGGGTTCGCCTGTCTCGTCCTCCAGGGAGTAGCATTTGAAGCCATGAATCTGGCCTTTTTTCCCTTTAGTTAAAGTCGCTGCGTGGTAGGGTGTGTCCAGACCCTTTCCTCCGGGTTCTACCCCGATGAGCTTTACCTCTTTATCTTCAAAGAACGGTGCAAAGAGTCCGATGGCGTTGCTCCCACCGCCTACGCAGGCAACGAGATAGTCAGGCAGACGGCCTTCGCGCTCTAGGATCTGCTCTCTGGCTTCTCTACCGATGACCGACTGGAAGTCTCTAACAATCATGGGATACGGATAAGGACCTACCGCCGAACCGATCATGTAGTACGTTGTCTCGTAGTTGGCAACAAGGTCCATGAACGCTTCATCTACGGCCTCTTTCAGGGTTCTTTCACCAGACTTAACCGGAACCACTTTGGCGCCTAGAAGCTCCATGCGGAAGACGTTAAGCGCCTGGCGCTTGGTATCTTCTTCACCCATGTAGATGACGCACTCCATATCGAAAAGAGCACAGGCTGTAGCGGTAGCAACACCGTGTTGACCGGCACCTGTCTCCGCGATAATTCGCTTTTTACCAAGCCTTTTTGCCAATAGGACCTGACCGATGGTGTTGTTGATCTTATGTGCACCAGTGTGGTTCAGGTCTTCTCTTTTGAAGTAAACCTTCGCTCCTCCGAGCTTTTCGGAGAACTTCTCTGCGTAGTAGAGGACGCTGGGTCTGCCAACGTAGTCTCTAATGAGATCCTCAAACTCCTTCTGGAATTGGGGATCATCCTTGCACTCGAGGTAGCATTGGGCGATCTCATCTAGGACCTTCTGCACCTCGGCGGGCACAAAAGAACCTCCGAATTCACCGTAATAGCCCTTTTGGTCAGGTAACATCATAGTAGACATAAAAAACCTCCTTGACTAGAGTCAAAGAGCCATTAGTAACAATAAGTTCACTCTGCTCAGCTAAACTCAGCTCGGCTCGTCTTGACCCTGTGTAATGAAACTTAAAGTTAGGTATTCAACCGAATTTGTAAATCTCCTGCAATTATTTGGTTAACTTATGTTTTTTATGAATAGTATTCGTTTATCTTCTCAAAATAAGTCTAGGGAGGTGAGACTATGCGCCGCCACTTACCGTTCTTTCTATTGTTAGCGCTTTTACTCCTAATTATTTGGGACATCCCCTTTGTTCCAAAGGAAATTTACGAACCCCATCTGGAGAGCTTATATGCTGCCGACCATGAGGAAGAAAACGCGGTTCTTCCCGACGCCCAAACAGCGGACGTCAATCCCGCTGACAATCTCATCGTCTCTCCGTTGCATCTGGCAAGCTTCTGCCCGTACTGCGAAGCAGAACCTATTATCAAGCCCGGTGACAGTTCAGATGACCTGCCTGGCATTCTGGAGTTTCTCAAGGATAGAGGCTACTACAAAGGCGAGCTGACGTCTCACTACACCGATGAGGCAGTGGCTGCCGTTAAAACCTTCCAGCTCGACAACAAGCTGACCGTCGACGGCATCATAGGCGCCCAGACCTGGCAGGCCATAGGCAGCTCTTTTGCCACTTTACCTATGGCAAAAGCCAAGCCCGAGACTGACAATCTTTCTATTTTCGTCGACCTCTGGCAGAGGCAGCTCACCGTTTTTGCAGACGGCGTGCCCTACAAGACCTATCCAATTGCCATAGGAAAAGCTTCCACTCCGACCCCTGTAGGTCAGTGGAAAATCACCGGCAAGCTGTACATGGGCGGGGCTTTTGGTCCGCGGTTTCTCTCGTTGAATGTACCTTGGGGAAACTACGGAATCCACGGCACAAACAGGCCCAATTCCATCAGCACAGCTGCAAGTGCAGGCTGCATCCGCATGTACAATCCGGACATTCTGGAGCTGTTCAGTTGGGTCAGCGTTGGCACTCCAGTAACGATCTACAACGGTCCCTATCCTAAAGCTTCTTTCGACAAACCCACCCTGCAGGTAGGATCGGTAGGGTCTGCAGTCTACGAAGTGCAGCAGGCACTGAAAGACATGGGCTACATCACCTTCAACCCCGACGGGGTTTTCGGCTCCGGTACCCAAAACGCAATAAAAAAGTTACAGGAAGATTACAACCTTCCTGTAACTGGAGTGGTCTCGGGAAAGACCTACGATGTCTTGGGCTTATATGTCTTCGACTAGCCCTCTGTCTGTTCAGCTTTCTATATCTACGAGCCGGCGATCTACTGTTTCTAGTAGGTCGCCTGCTTTTTCTCCTAGTAAATACAGCTCGTGCAGAGCTCGCGTGCAGGCAATATACAAAAGCTTCTTGTCGTCTGCGAAGGAGCCTAGGCAGGTCACAACAACCGCATCGAACTCCAGGCCTTTAGCCAAAAACACCGGTAGGACGATACCCCCGCTGGGGAGGATCTCCGTTTCCGCATCAACGACAGTCAGCTTCACTTCAAAGGCGCTGAGGCTCTCAGCGACCTCCTGAGCTTCTTTGTAAGTCTTGGTGATGACGGCAATGTTCTTATATGGCTTTTGGCCGAGATCTTGCAGGAGCGCTGCCAACCTTCGGGGATCCTGCTTTAGGATCACTAAAGGTTTTTTGCCTTTTCTCAGCACCGGCTCGATCTTCTTTTCCAGCCCCAATAGGGCTGCGGAGAAACTGGTGATCTCCACAGTGGACCTGTAGGTCTTCTGCAGGTTGATGGTGTTGGCCTTTTCGATGCCGATGCTCTCTGCCACGTACTCTTCGGGATTGCCCCTCTCTAAAAGAGACTGATTGGTATCGCCGAGCACGGTGAAAGAAGCTTCGGAGAAAGCCTGAGCAATGACCTTCAGCTCTAACGCCGAATAATCCTGAACCTCATCGATCACCACATGTTTAATGTTATCTGCAAGAAAACTTCCCTCTAACCGCTGTTTGAGAAAGGCCAGAGCTGCAAGATCCTCTTTAAGCAGGCGCTTTTCTGCAAGGCAGCGGGCAGTGTAAGCCATAATCTCGCTTAAGCTCTCTATGGAACCTGCTCCTGCAAGTTTTTGGAAGAGGAGCGGATTTTGGAAGAGCTTTGCATACTCTTCAAACAGATCCAAGCTTACAAGCTTTGCGATGCGCTCCTTCAGTTCTACGCTGCTAGCCAAAGCTCTACGCTTTGCTTCCCTGCGCAGCCCAGCTTCGGACTTTTTCTGCAGGTTAGCTCTGAGAAGCCCTTTAAAGATCTCTTCCTCACGTCGTTTTTCCAGCGGCTCCAGAAGCGCGTGCAGTCTTCTTTCCAGCTTTTCCAGGCGCTTTTTAAACGGCAGGTAGGCGTACTTCTCCTTCACGCAGCTGTAGAACTCCTCACCTGTCAGTACCGTCTCGCCGTTGTACACAAAGTCGGGAACGTTTCTATACCGTTCTTCGAGGTATCTTGCATAGTTTTCCAAAACCTCGAGAAACTGCGGCGAGTTTTTGTAGACGACGGTGCGTTTTTTCACCGACTCTATATCGCTTTGGAATAAGCTCTCGTACTCCTCGAAGTCATGCTCCAGGCTATAGCCTTCGGGATTAACAATCCGTTTTGCCAGTCTGTAGAAGGTAGTCTGCTTGACGTTTTCTTCGCCTAGATTGGGAAGAACCTCCGAAATGTAGTCCTGGAAGATGCTGCTGGGAGAAAAAATGACGATGTTGTTTGCACTGAGGCTTTCCCTCTTCTTGTAGAGAAGGTAGGCGATGCGGTGCAGGGCTATAGAAGTCTTGCCGCTTCCACCTGGCCCCCAGACCACAACCAAATCGTGCTTTTCATCGCGAATTGCCTGATTCTGCTCCTTCTGAATGGTCATGACGATGTCTCTCATGCGTCCGTCTGTGGACTGGCTGAGAATCTCCTGCAGCATCTCGTCTTCGATGTTGATACTGCTGTCGAACATGTAGAGCATCTGGCTTTTTTCTATGCGGAACTGCCTTTTCAGGGTGATCTCGCCGTGAACCACACCGAGATCGCAAACATAGCTAGCTTCACCTAAAGGAAAGTCGTAGAAGAGACTTGCAATAGGCGTGCGCCAGTCATAGATCAGGTTCTGGTAAGTCTTGGGATGAATGAAGCCGTTGACGCCGATATAGATGGTCTCGGCGCTGCCGTTAAACTTCACATCGATGCGGGCAAAATAAGGAGAGTTTTTGAGCCTTTCCAGCCGATTCTTCTCTTTGAGGTAGAACGCCAAACTCTCTTCCACTCTCTGCAGTTCCAAGAGCCCTTGTGCCAGTTCATTGGCATCTGTAGCGTCGCGCACAAGGCGTGGAGACTCCTCCCAGAGGTACTTCCTGACTGTCAGCACACGCTCCTTGCTTTTTGCAATGCGGTTTTCCAGATCAACCAGTTCGTCTTGAATAATACCTACAATCTTCTTCAGGTGTTTGATCTCTAGCTCCTTGGCACTACCCACAACTATCCCTCCTCAGGCTGCTGCATCTCCCATATCCTATATATTATATCAAAATCTCAGTTTACTGTGCCCGCTTTTGCCAATTCTGCGATAACGGTACTTGACGTAAAAAAACCTAGTCTGGGATAGCAGCAAGCAGAGAGCTCAAAATAAAGCAGCCCGGAACGAGAAAGACCAATGCACCAGCTACAACTCCCGAATCGTTGAAAGCCACCGCAAAAGATGCAGTGATCACTGTGAGAAGAAGCAGTTTCTGCAGTGCTTCCCCTTCTTGAGGAGGCTTTCTTGTTTCCTCTACAGGTCGGTGGAAAACCAATACCAGTCCCACAACAAAAACTATGAGGCCCTTTGTCCAGAGGGAGTACTGCCACAACCTGAGATTGGTTGCAAGCTTCCTGCAGATGGTGTCCCAGATAACCTGAACCCCTCCTCCGGAGATAGCAAGAATAGTGCCGATAAGGTGTGACTGGCCTCTGAAGTAATCGGCTAGCACCCAGATCCCGAGAAAGACCGGCAGCGCCCAAAGATACGGGGCGAGCTTCTTTTTCAAAACTACCTTGATCCAGGCGAAAGCTGCAGCGATCATGGTTATCCCGCCGCCTACATTTGCACCGAATATGGGAAACGCGATGAGAACTACGCTAACAAGAAGCAGCACCGTCTGTGCGTGTTTTTTGCCCAACAAGAAACCTAAAAAGTAGCCGCTTACAAGAAGAAGCCCGGCGTAGTAGCCCATGTACTCGTTACCGATGCCGTAGAATCTAGCACCAGATTGAAAATCGTAACCGAAAACGGACCTGGAAATCAGCCTAGCGTCAAACACAACGTCCAGTGCAAGGCTGAAAAGCCCAAGACCTAAAAGTAGAGGCCATAGGAAGCCCAATCTCTTGGCCTTCAGGCTGAAAAAGCCCGAAGCAAAGGCAAGTGCAAGAAGCAGGAAAAACACCAAAAGGTAGAACCTTCCCGGAACAAGACCGGCAAAAAGCAGAAAAAAAGGCACTGCCGCTTCGCTGAAGAGCAGGACCCTAAGCAAAGCCCCTAGCTTCGCGATGGGAAAGAGAATAATGCAGACAAACGCTCCGATGATGGTGAGGATTAACAAAGAGATGTATACCTGATAGAACCTGGTTCTCAGTGTCTTTAAAATCGCAGAGTTTTCGTCAAGCTCGAGGAGGTACTCCACCACCTCTTCCCGGTCGGTTGCCCGAAACTCTAAAACCCCGGAACCGGGGTGGAAGGGGGCGGGACTGATCCCGGCCCAAGCCTCCAGGGTCGGTGCAAGATCTGTGAGGGTCACAAGTCCCGGCCTTTTGGTGGTTCCTGAGTAAAGGAGGGTTTCCCGAAGGCCTTCCCTGAAGACGGCAATGAATCCCAAACCATAGCCGTGTTTCCGCTGAAAAGCACTCTGTAGGGGAGAAAACAGGACAATCGTGTCTTCTTCGCCTGCAAGTCTCATCAGGTTATGCAAAAACAGCGCCGTCTTTGCCAATGCGTCCTTCCTGTGAGCTGCATAAGCTTCCGGGCTGAGGAAGCTTGCTACCGACTCAATCCGTTCGAAATCGCCTAGCTCCACCACGACCAAGTGAGCCGCTGTCTGCTGCAGGAGTTCGACGATTATCTCTATGTCCGCTTCAACACCGTAGGGCTTTAGAGGGTTCTCCCTTAGAGTCTCCCGGTTCTCTCCCTCTAGAATTACCCCTTGCATGTTAACCGCCATCAGGGCACCGGGATTAAAAGGTTCCTCTAAAGTGCCGCAGTTGCCGATGTAGGCTGTACCCAGGCCTCTTAGGTTCAGTACTGAGGCCAGAAGGCCTGGCGAAACTCGGTAGTAAAGTTCATTGTTCAAGTTGACTATCGCTGTAAAGTCCGGAAAAATCAGCGCTCCCGCAGGCAAGGAGCCTCTTGAGCGCTGGAGATAGATCGCTTCTGCAGTTTCTTGGCTTTCATTGTAATAATCCTGAGGCTTGTACACAGCTACAGGATCGGCAAGCCCCATAGCTCTCGCCCCGGCACCAGCGGTGGCATAGCCTGCAGAGAGATTGCCGTAGCTTCCAGTCTGCACATTTAAAAGTCCCAAAGCAGAACCGGACAAAAAACCCTTGAAGCTACTCTCGGCAAGTACCTCTCTGAGGGAAACATACGGCATGGTCACGAGGTAAACTTTGCATGTGGCATTCAGAGATAGCACCATAACCAAAAGGGCAACTATCAAGCAAATCCTCTGCAAACTCCTACCTCCATTCATCGAGAAGCCTCCGCCACATATCCAAAACTCTAGACCAGTCGAACTCCTGCGCCTTCTCCCTTCCCCTCCTGCCATACTCTTCTCTGAGGGCGTGGTCGGAGGTAGCAAGCCTAAGAGCTTCAATGAACTTTTCTCGATCTCCTACAGGAAAGGCCAGGCCTACCTGACCGCCTTCGAGGAGATGTCCGACATCACCTGTGTCCGAGCCTATGACGCATAGGCCGCAGCTCAGGCCTTCAAGTACGGACAAAGGCATGGCTTCGGTGTAGCTAGGAAGGACCATAATACTCCACCTGCAGATCACCTTCTCGGGATTTTGAACTACCCCCAAAAGCTGAACGTTTTTCGGCAGTACCCTCTTGCCGTACCCGTCGAGGTCTGGGCCTGCCAGCTCAAACTTCCAGTCGGGAAAGAGCTCTGCAGCGTGAAGCAGGAGATCCACACCTTTCTCCTTCCGGAGCCTCCCCAAAAAGCCGATGATCTGCTCTTTCTGCCCTGGTTTAAACAACTCTGTGTCCACACCGCTGGGAATCACCATAACGTTATCGAAAACGCAGCTTGCTTCCCTTTGCTGAGAGTGCGAAGCCACAACCACTTTAAGCAGATTTCGGACTCTGCTCTTTGCTTGATGCAACGCTGCCTGACGCAGGCCTTTCGTTCCCCACGGCGGAAAAACGGCGTTGTAGAGGGACAATATTACTGGGTTCTCTCTGGGATTGGCCACAAGAAAGCTCTTAAAGCCGTGGTAGAACACAAGGCCGTCACCGAGCCGTCTCTGGCTGAAAAAAGCCACCGGATCGAGGAGAGAAAGCTTGTCTGTTAAAGGCCAGTCTCTTACATTCACTCCTAGTCCCTTGGCACAGCTTACCACCTCTCTGCTTGCGGGATGAATCCACAGTTCTTGGCTGTGCCCGTCCTGAGCATAAGTCTCTAGAACCCGCTCCAATACTTTCAACATGCCACCTTGGGCAGGTCTTGTTAGATGGTAGATCACTGCGCCGTGTTTTCTAGCTCCAATCTCCTTTTACGCTTCTTGCCGTCTGGATAGTCTACCACCACCATGTAGTTTGGGGTAAACTCCAGCAAAGTGAGATCCTCGTCGTGAGTGTAGGGACACCAGATCTCCGCTTTGTGGTGATCGTCTGTGCCTTTGGCGATCTCGCGGGCACGTCCGAAGACCTGCACTCCCTGATAGATGCCGGCATCAAATGTATCCTTACCTTCGATGACCAAAAGACAAGCTTCTGGATTCTCGCTGAGGTTCGTCATCTTGTCTCCACCAAAGCAGTGGATGTAAACCTTTAACTCGTCTCCCATAAAAATGCTCACCGGGCTAACACGCAGGCCGGCAGATCCGTTGGTTGCCAGGAAGCCTGTGTTTTGAGTTGTAAGGAACTCATTTGCCTCCTGAAGGAGTTTCTTGTCCACAGTCTCCATTGTTACCACAGCTATCGCCTCCTTTTTGCTAGTATAACCACCAGGCAAAAAGAAAAAGCCCTGGAAGGGCTCCAGGGCTTTGTTTAATCGTTGATAATTTTATCCAATGCTAGGGATGTGTAGTGGAGCAGAACCTCGGGGTGATACTTCATTGCGCCAAGTTCTGCAATGAGCCAGCCGTCGTAACCGATCTTCCGGAGAGATGCGGTAATCCTCGGCCAATCAAGATCTCCCTCAAGAAGGTTGCAGAAACCGTGGATGTTGCCGACGCTGAGTTTCCAGTCCTTGACGTGCACGCGATAGATCCGGTCGCCTAAAATTTCAATCCAGTGATCCGGCCAGCCGTAAGCCTGTACGTTTCCTACATCGAAGTAGCTCTTTACGCATGGGCTGCCGATCTCGTCGACGAATCTTGCCATCTCCAGCGGACTGACCAGGAACTTGTTCCAAACGTTTTCCACTGCCAGAATAACGTCTCTTTCCTCAGCTAGAGATGCCATCTCTGTAAGGACCTTCTTGGCGTTTTGGTACGCCTGATCGTACCTAGCTTCATTGCTCCAAAGGCCTCCGGGCACCATCAAAATCGCGTCGGTGTTGAACGTTTCGCAGATATCCAGGAGTTTCTCCAGCCTCTCGAGAGTAAGGTCGATGGTCTCGGCACTGGCATCTATCGCTATGTTGGGGAAGATCTCCACAGGCAGCACACTGGTGACCTCAAGGCCGGTGGCTTCGATCTCAGATGCCAAGTTCTCAAGCTCGCTCTTAGGGGTGTCGAGGGAGACCTCCCCACCTGACACTGTGACGTTTAGTTCTACCCCTTCAAACCCCGCAACTTTAGCTTCTCTCAGTCCGGTAATCAGGTCGTAGCTACCCGGAAGCAACCACCTGTTAAATGCCTTCTTCAATACAATCACTCCCAACGCCTATTTTTTCCACCTGCCGAAATAATTCCATCATTCCCTCAGCTTTCCTGCTATATAGGGAAATTTCGTGGTTTTCCCGGGTAAACCTCCGTTTATGGTTAAATTTCTAACCAAGATGCCAATGGGTGCAGGTCTCCCTGCACCCACTAACCTTACACCGCAGCTTGCGATGCTGTGAACTGACTGTTGTATAGTTCTGCGTAGAAGCCGTTTTTCTCGAGAAGCTCTTTGTGGGTTCCCTTCTCGATAATCTGACCGTGATTCATCACCAAGATCACGTCTGCATCCAAAATCGTGGACAGCCTGTGTGCAATGACGAAGTTGGTTCTGCCTTCCATCAAAGTCTTCATAGCCTTTTGAATCTGGACCTCTGTTCTGGTGTCGACGGAGCTGGTAGCCTCGTCGAGGATCAGGATCGCTGGGTCCGCCAGAATGGCTCTAGCTATGGTGAGCAGCTGCTTCTGACCTTGGGAGAGGTTTGATGCTTCCTCGTTTAGAACCGTGTCGTAGCCTTCAGGCAGCGTCCTGATGAAATGGTCGGCTCTAGCTGCAACTGCCGCTTGCACAATCTCTTCTTCAGTAGCGCCTTCTCTACCGTAGGCGATGTTGTCTAGAATGGTGCCGTTAAACAGCCAGGTGTCCTGCAGCACCATGCCAAAGACGCGTCTAAGGCCGCTTCTTGACATCTCTTTAATGTCCACTCCATCGATAGTAATTCTTCCACCGCGGAGCTCATAGAACCGCATGAGCAGGTTAACTAGAGTAGTCTTTCCTGCGCCTGTTGGTCCCACGATGGCCACTGTCTGACCGGATTTCACATCGATGTTTAGATCTTCAATCAAAGGTTTGTCTACTTCATAACTGAAGGTGACGTGCTCGAATCTAACATTGCCTTCCACGTCTTTTGGCTCCACCGCTTCTGGGCTGTCGGGAACCTCTTCTTCTTCATCCAGGATTTCAAAGACCCTTTCTGCTGAAGCTACTGTGGACTGGAGAATATTGATAATATCCGCCGCACCGACGATAGGGTGGGTGAACTGTCTTGAGTACTGCAGGAAAGCTTGAATATCACCGATTTTGATTCTGCCCTTTGTAACCATGACGCTTCCTACAATACAGATGATCACGTAGCCGACGTTGTTGATAAAGCCCATAATCGGACGAATTATGCCCGAAATGAACTGGGCCTTCCAGCCGGTATCGTACAGTTTCTCATTGATCTCTTCGAACTCGTCAATAGCCTTCTGTTCGTTGCTGTAAGCTTTGACAATCTTGTGCGCCCCGAAGGCCTCTTCAATGTGGCCGTTAAGCTCGCCGAGAATGCGCTGCTGCAACACGAAGTACTTCTGGGATCTGGGGATGATGAACTTCGTCACCATCAGGGCTAGCGGCAAACTGATCAGAGCGAGAAGCGTCATAGTCGGGCTGATGGTCAGCATCATCACCAATGTACCGACTAGAGTAATCAAAGATGAAAGTGCTTGGGTGATGCTCTGTTGGAGGGTAGAACTGATAGTGTCGACGTCGTTGATCACTCTAGAGAGGACTTCACCGTGGGTTCGCCCGTCGAAGTACTTCAGCGGTAGCTTGTTAAGTTTCTCGCTGATCTCCCGGCGTAGGTCCCTTACGGTCTTCTGGGAAATATCGGCCATCAGATACTGCTGCAGATAGCTGAATGCCGCGCTAAACACATATAGCGTTCCCAGCGTCACGAGTATTCGAGCAATCCTGCTGAAGTTCACCCCTGCATCGGTCATGATGCCGCCAAAGATCTCGGTTGTCGCCTCTCCCATGAGCTTAGGAGCGAAAATGCCGAAAACCGACGAGAGGACTGCGAGGATCAGTATGAAAACGATTTGAAGTTTGAAAGGCTTGAGATAGGTCAAAAGGCGCTTCAGCGAGCCCTTGAAGTCTTTGGCCTTTTCCACCGGTCTGCGCCCAGGACCAGGTCCGCCCGGACCTATCGGAGGACCTTGCGGCTTTCTGCCAGAGGCCGGACTTCCTTGCATTTTCCGTGTTTCACTCATGCTAACTCCTCCTCAGACAGCTGGGATGCTACGATTTCCCGATAGACCGGCGATGTCTTTAGCAGTTCTTTGTGTCTACCAATACCCACAACTCTGCCCTGGTCCAGAACGATAATCTTGTCCGCATCCAAAACGGTGCTGACCCTCTGAGCCACGATCAGCTTCGTTGCGTCTTGGGTCTCTCTGCGAAGTGCGGCTCTCAGCTGTGCATCTGTTTTGAAATCCAGAGCGGAAAAGCTGTCATCAAAGATGTAGATTGCAGGCCGCCTCACCAGCGCCCTGGCGATAGAAAGCCTTTGCTTCTGGCCACCGGAGAAGTTGGTGCCTCCCTGAGCAACTACAGCTTCAAGGCCCTCTGGCAAGCCGAGAACAAAGTCTTTAGCTTGGGCGATCTCCAAGGCTTTCAAGACCTCTTCGTCTGAAGCTGACTCATTGCCGTAGGTGATGTTATCCCTTACCGTTCCGGAAAACAGCACCGGCTTTTGAGACACAAAGCCGATGAGATCTCTCAGGTCCTTCTGGTTCATCTCCCTGATGTCCACGCCGCCAACCAAAATCGCGCCGCTGCCTTCTTCCAAGTCGTAGAAGCGCATGATCAGGTTAAGAAGGGTGGACTTTCCCGATCCGGTGCCGCCGATGATGGCGACAGTTTCTCCTGGCTCAGCTGTAAAGCTTACATTCGAAAGGGCGGTATTTTCCGCTCCAGGATAGCTGAAAGTTACGTTTCTAAACTCCAGACTTCCAGGAGATGAGGCGGGCTTTTTCGGTGTTTCCGGATCGGTGAGCTTTTGCTCTTTAGTCAAGACCTCACTGACCCTTTCTACAGAAGCAGCAGCGCGGGGAATCATCACGAAGATCATGGAGACCATCATCAGAGAAAACATGATGTGCATGATGTACTGGACAAAAGCCATCAGCTGCCCTACCTGCATCTGTCCGCTGTCAACTCTGATGGCACCAAACCAGATCACGGCGATGGTGCCGAAGTTGAGGAGTAGCGTCATCAAAGGCATGAGGTAGGCCATGGTCTTGTGGACCTTAAGTGCGGTCTCTGTTAGGTCGAGATTGGCTGCGTTAAAGCGCTTCTTCTCGTACTCTTCTTTGTTAAAAGCCCGAATAACTCTGATTCCGGTGAGGCTCTCCCTGAGAACTAGGTTGAGTCCATCTAGTTTTTTCTGCAGGGACTGGAAGAGTGGCGTGGCTTTTTTTCCGATGAAGTACACTAAAAGTGCAAGAGCCGGTACGGCAAACACGATAACCAGCGAAAGCACTGCGTCCTGCGAGACAGCCATAATGATACTGCCGAGAAACATCATGGGGGCAACCAGCATCATGCGCTGTCCCATAAGAACCAACTGTTGAAGCTGGGTAATGTCGTTTGTGGTTCTGGTAATTAACGATGAAGTTCCCAAATCGTTGAACTCGCTCACAGAGAGGTTTTCAACTTTGGTAAAGACGGCTTTACGCAAGTTTCTGCCAAAGCCCATAGCGACTTTGGAAGAAAAATAGCTTAAGCCTACGGCAAATCCTCCGTTTAAAAGGGTCATTGCGATCATGACGCTGCCGACTTTGAGAATGTACCCTAAATCGTTCTGTACGATGCCCACATCTACAATGCGGGACATTAAGGCCGGCAGATACAGGTCGGTAAGGGATCTGCCAAACACGAACACCACGACCAATACGAGCATCTTACTGTATGGCTTAAGATACTTGGCGATTTCTTTCATGTATTCTGCAGAGCAGTCAAACTTCGTGGTAAAGCTGAAGTTTGACTGACCCTTCCTCCCTCTTATTCCTTATTTCCACTAAAGTAACTGTAAATCTTGTCTATGATAGCTGCTAAAATCCGGCTATCCTCTTCTCCTAGGTACTCGGACATAGCAGTAAAGGTTGCCAGAAGTCTCTTGTCCGCTTCTTCTAAGACTTGGAAGCCCTTGGGCGTCAGCGAAACATCGACTACTCTCCTATCATGCTTTCCGGTCCTGCGCTTAACAAAGCCCTTCTTTTCCAAGCTGTTAACCATCTGCGTCACCGTAGGCGATGCCAGATCCAAATCTCCGCTGATCTCGGAGATCGTCAGACTGCCCCGCTCGGAGCGGCGAATGCTATCTAGAACGGGTATTTCGCTATACCTCAGCCCTTCAATGGGAGCGGGCTTCCACCTGATACGTTGGAATCTAGAAAAAGCCTTGTAAAGCCTTTGTGCACCTGTCTCAGAGTTCATCTTCCCACCTCCCCTTTATTTAGGTAGTCTATCTATTTAATATTACCTAATAGTACTCTTCCTAAACAGTGCTGTCAATAGAATTTGCGTGAATGTTTATGCCTCGCCCTCTCGGTGTGCATACTAGGTTTGGGAGGAGATTACATGGCTGAGAAAATCAAAGACATTATGACCACCAATGTTGTAACCTGCAAAACCGACGATACCATATTTGACCTTGCCACCAAGATGGTTGAACACGACATTGGTTTTGTACCGATTAAAGAAGGAGAAAACCTGGTTGGAGTTGTTACAGACAGAGACCTGGTGATCAGGGGCTATGCGAACAAGCTAGACAGCTCCGCAGCTGCCGCTGAGGTCATGACAGACGGATGCATCTCCATTTCGCCTGATGCCACAGTTGATGAAGCATCCGAACTCATGGCGATGCACCAGATCCGGCGGCTGTGCGTGGTGGAAAAAGGCAAGCTTGTAGGCGTTTGTGCCATCGGGGATCTGGCGGTGAGGGACAAGTTTATGGAAGATGCCGGACATGCCCTGTCTGAGATCTCCGAGAAAGACCAAAGCACCACATATCTAAACTAGCTCCAAGAAAAAAAGGTATGCTGAAACAGCATACCTTTCGACAAGATTGTGTTTTGTGGGGGGAAATCACAATCTTACGTCTGTCACTTTTTTCACGCCGTCGATCTCTGCGATCTTGGTTAAAGCCTCTTTGGACGGCGTCGAGTCTACAGAAAGAAGCATGACGGCTTCCTGGCCGAGGGCTTTTCTGCCTACATCCATGGCTCCGATGTTCACGTTGTGGTCGCCAAGGATCATACCCACTCTGCCGATGATACCCGGTTGATCGGTGTGGGGAACGACCAGGATGTTCCCTCCAAGCTCTATATCCACCCTGAAGCCGTCGAAGTTGAGAAGCCGCGGCCCGAGTCCTTTGATGGACGTTCCGCCTAGTGAGTGCTCCTCCTGTCCCCTGCTTCTGATGGTAATCAAGTCGCCTGCACCGTTTGCGGGCATCTCCTTAGTGGCTTTGATCTTAATACCACGGTCTTTGGCTTCCATCATGGCATTTACCAAAGTTACCGGATGTTCCAAGCCCACTGCTAGGAGTCCTTTCACCACAGAAGCTGTGAGAAGGCTGGTATCTACATCAAAGGCTTTGCCTCTGTAGATGACCTCCACTTCCTGGATGCTTCCGGCAAAGAGCTGGCCGAACATCTGCCCGAGCCGCTCTGCTGTTTCGATAAACGGCGACACCTTGTGGAAGACATCAGGCGGAACTGCTGGGAGGTTCACCGCATTGGCCACGGTTTTGCCATTCAAAAAGCTCACAACATCTTCTGCCACATCGATTGCCACGTTAATCTGGGCTTCTACTGTAGAAGCGCCTAAGTGAGGTGTGGCGATCACGTTCTCCAGTTGGAACAGCGGAGAATCGGTACATGGCTCTTTTTCAAACACGTCGATGGCAGCACCGGCGATTTTCTCTTCTTTAATGGCCTCATAAAGCGCTGCTTCATCAATGATGCCGCCGCGGGCAACGTTGATGATGTAAGCGCTCTTTTTCATGAGGGCTAGTTCTTTTGCAGACACCATGTGCTTAGTCTGCTCGTTGAGGGGCAAGTGGAAGGTGATAAAATCAGCGTTTCGGTAGAGATCGTCCAGAGCAACCAATTCTATACCGAGACTTTCAGTCTGGTCTTTGGTCACCAAAGGATCAAAGCCGATAACCTTCATGGAAAGCCCCTGAGCTATTGCAGCCACAGTCCTGCCGATCTTGCCCAATCCGACGATGCCCAGAGTCTTTTTCCGCACTTCCACGCCCATGTATTTCTTGCGATCCCACTTACCCTGCTTCAAAGAAGCATGAGCTTGGGGGAGATGCCTTGCCAGCGCTAGAAGGTGAGCCACGGTCAGTTCTGCTGCAGCAAAAGTGTTTCCCGAAGGAGAGTTGACCACAACAATGCCTCTTTTGGTTGCAGCGGGAATATCGACGTTGTCGACGCCAACTCCGGCTCTACCGACAATCTTTAGCCGGGCTCCGCTTTCGATGACTCTGGCAGTAACCTGGGTACCACTCCTTACTACCAGAGCGTCGAAGTCTTTGATCAAGTCGCACAGCTCATCTTCGCTAAGACCTGTATTTACCACGACCTCAAATCCTGCATCCTTCAGGATCTGGATGCCTTCTTGGGCCACAGGATCGGAGATCAAAACTCGCATTTGGTCGGCCATCAGTTCATGCCCCCTTCAGCAAAGACCTTAAGGGCAGCAGCTACTCCTCTGCCGAGCTCCACTTGGTATCCTGCTTCCTGCAGGCTGAGCTCAAGGGCACCGATCACGGCGATCAGGTCGCCAAAGTCCATGTAGCCCATATGGCCGATGCGGATGATCTTGCCCTTGAGTCGATCCTGCCCGCCGGCAACTGAAAAGCCGTACTTTTTCTTGAGGAGGCTCCGCACTGCTTCGGTATCCACATCGCCGAAAAACGCTGTGACCGTTGAAGAAGCGATCTCCTCGGTCTTGGGGAGGAGTTTGAGACCTAAAGCCTTTACAGCCTCTCTGCACGCTTTGGCCAGGAGATTGTGGCGCTTAAACACCGTCTCCAGTCCTTCTCCGAGAATCATGTCGCAAGCTGCATCCAAAGCGTAAAACAGGGAGACGTTGGGGGTGTACGGCGTGCTCCATTTTTCTTGGGATTTTTTAGCCTTCTTCAGGCTCAAGTAGTAGTTAGTGGAGTTGTTTTGATTTATCACTTCAAGGGCTCTTGGGCTGATGGATACAAATGACAGTCCGGGCGGAAGCATGAAGGCTTTTTGCGAACCGCTGACCATTAGATCCACTTTCCATTCATCGGTTCTGATATCCATGCCACCCATGCTGGAGACGGCATCTACCAGAAGGAGAGCCCCGTGCTTTGTACACAACTCGCCAAGGGACTTGATGTCGTTGGTAACTCCAGTAGAAGTCTCGTTATGCGTAGCACACACCAGTTTAAATGCTTTTTCCTCCATGAGTTTTGCCACAGCGCCAAGGTCATAGGTGTCTCCCCATTCGGACTCCATAACTGTTAGATCTGCGCCGTAGACCTTTGCCAGCTCGGCAAACCTTTCGCCAAACTTACCTGTCACGATGCACAAAACTGCATCGCCTGGGCTTACAACACTACTGACAGCCGCTTCCATAGCAGCGCTTCCCGAACCGGTGAGAATCACCACTTCATTTTCCGTTTGAAAGATCTTCTTCAGCTTCTGGGCCACCTGTTCGTGAAACTTGGAAAAGTCGCCGCTCCTGTGACCGATGATCGGTCTGGTCATTGCAGCATTTACCTCTGGAGGCACCTGGCTTGGGCCAGGAATTAGCAGTCGGTTTTTTACCAGCATTACTACCCTCTCCTTTTCTCTTCTCAAAGCTCTGCTATCTCGTCTCATTACGTGCGCGCTACGTTCCAAGACGGAAACTTATCTGGTTTTTTCGTATAAAAAAACTCCCGTCCCTGACATATAGTCAGGGACGAGAGGTATTCCCGCGTTGCCACCCTGATTGGCCGGATCAATTATCGATCCAACCCACTCATTTCGCTTTAACGGTGCGCTACCGGATGGGTTTGCCATCAGCTCTGCAGGCGGATTCCCTATGTGCCAGTTTCCACCAGCCACTGGCTCTCTAGAGGTATAGGTACTGCTCCTGCGTCATTGCATTTTCCTTGTTTACGTTTGAGTCTACATAGATCGGGGCAAATTGGCAAAACCGATATTTCCTCAAATATTGCGAGTTTCCGCCCTCTCTGTGAATTATCTAACGAATTCTTGGTATTTCTGGCAGAAATTGGCTCTAAAACCGCTCTGCAGTTTTTTGGCGTCTGTCGAAGCGGATAAATTCTGTAAAGCCTGCTTCTTTTAAGATCGGTATCATGCGGTCAAAATCCCTGCCCACATCTTCTGGGTAGTGGGCATCAGAAGCTAGCGTGATGGGAATATCAAAACCCCTGATTACCTGGAGAATCTCTCTGGACGGATACATCTCTCCTACCGGCTTTCGCCACCCAGCGGTACTGGCTTCTAGGCAGACACCAGTTTTGGCGATCTCTCCGATCACCTCTGTAATGAAGTCCGAGAGGTCTTCTTCTGGATAGAAGCTGTAGATTTTGACCAAGTCCGGATGGGGTAAGCTGTCAAACAAGCCGCTTCTTGCCGCTTTGAGCAAAATCGCAAAATACTCCCGCCACACCTCACCTGGATCGCTTCTCTCCCAGACTGGGATGTTTTCTTTCAGGTCGAAGCCGAAGTCTCCGATCCAGTGTACCGAGCCGAAAACGTAGTCGAACTGGTACTTTTCGAGAAAAGTGCGGATTTCGTCCTCGACCTCAGGAATGTAGTCCACCTCAATGCCGATTTTCACAGGCCAGCCCTTCTGCTTGGCGCGGGTAAGGAGCTCCAAATACTCGGAGACACTATCCACATTGCGCTCTCTAGCCCAAGGGTTGTCCAAAAGGTGTCTTGCTTCTTTGAACCTGTAGCAGTGCTCGGAAAAGCCGATCTCAGAGATCCCCCGCTTTTCTGCAACTTTTAGAAACTGCTCGACATACTCAAGGGTTTTTGGTCCGTTTTCTAGGTGCATGTGATAATCCACAAGCAACTCTCTCACCACCGTTCAACTAAAACTGGCTGACCACCTCGTAGATCTCGTCCCACCAATCGTACATGTCGACGTATACCAAATCAAACAGCATGAGGCCATCGCTCTTTGTAAGGCAGACCTTCATTGCTTCTTTGAACACTTCGGGCTTATTTTGATACTGAAGAAGGTATAAGCCTCCATAGACGGGAGTTTTGCCTAGCACCTTTTCGTTGACAATATCGCAAGCGCCTTCCACCGAGTACCAAGGTTTGTACTCTAGAGACTGGCCTGCTTCGGTCCGCATACCAACTTTAGCCTTAATCTTGCCTTCCAAATCTGCCAGATAAACGTCTTCGTAGTAGTTTCCAGTTGTGAGGTAATCCAGAACTTCCGCGTAGCCTGTGGCTTCATATCCAGGCTTTGCCCAGTCATAACCGGTAGGTACGTACTCTTCGCTGGCCCAGTTGACGCCTAAAGCGTAGTACTCCGGGTACCACGAGCCGGCATAGTCGCCGAAGACGATGTCGGGCCGAAGGGACTTAATGCGGTCTCTGGCCGTAATGAAAAAGTCTTTGATGCCTTTGGCGCGGAAGTAGTACCACTCTTTTGCGAGAGGACCGTCTTCCACCTTCTTCCTGCCGTTTTCGAAACTGAGCTTTATGATATCTTCAGGCCAATTTGCTACTTCTCTCCCCAGATACTTTTCAAAAAGCATTCTGGTGTTGTCGCTAAAATCGCACTGACCGTTGTGGTATCTGACGCGATCCAAAACGATTCCGTCCACTTGATAGTGGGATGCCACCTCTTCCATGAGGGCAATCTCGTAGGCCTGTACCTTCGGAAGCAACGGGTTCACAAAAGCATGAGGTGCGTTGGCCCACTTGGTTATTGGGCGAATCTCTTTTTCCGCTTTGATCTTTGCTCCAACGCTGCCCTGCAAAATCTCTGCAGCGCTGCCGAAGCCGTACACCACATCGGTCTCTTTCAAAGAGACTTCCCCTGATGTGACAACTTCCACAACTACCCCGTCTTTCACCAGCGCAGCTGCACCCTTTACCTTCAGTACGTCCATAAGATCCGACGTGATGTAGGCCAGCTGCCCGTCCTTCGGCATCTGGTTGTACCTTTCGATCTCTATCGAGCGGTCGTCTAACTCCAGATAGAGCGCTAGATCGTACATGTGCGTTGCCCAATCGTTTTCTTCCTGATAGGCCAACCCTCTGCCGCTTGCCCCTTCACAAAAAACGTTAAAAGACGCATGGACTTCCATGCCGTATCCTCTGGCTTCTGCGATCAACATGGCCAGGGGATCGTGGATTTGCCTGAACTCATGACCGGCTTTTTCATAAAACGGAGCGATCCGGCTGCGGTAGAGCACCGATCCATCTACGGGCTTAACGTCCAGCACCAGAGTGGTCACTCCCGACTGCCTGGCTTTACCCACAAATCTCCTGATCTCTGCTCTGCTCCCCAATTTATCGTAGTTGGCAGACGCGTCAACCCATAATAAAACTCTTCTATCTGGCATTGTCCAACCTCCAGTTAGCTTGTTTTCGCAATTAATCTAAAGCCTGGCTTATCCAGATCCTAAAGAAAGACTGCCTGTCTATGCCTAAATCTGCCTTTCCCAGAACCCAGCGTATACTAACCAAGCACCGCTTTGTCTATTTGTCTTTACGACCGCTTCTTCAAATCTCCAGCGTTTAAACACCGCTCTACGTGGTATATCTTATCTAGAGTTTGACCCCCTGCAGTCGAATTTAGATACATTATACCACCAAGTCCCAAAAACTCCCATAGTGGTTAAAAATATCTAGGAATTATGTTAAAATTAGGTGAAGTGGGCCGAGCCCCTCTGGTTGTCCATCGGCGCTGTGGTGACCTTAAAACAGATCTCTGCCGGGATCGGAAGAAAGCTCATTTGCTCTTCTCCCTTGAGCCTGGTTAGCCGATTTTTCGAGCACCTTTTACAGATAATAGACTTATACAGAAGAACCAAGAATAATAAGCAGGGCTCCGATAATGAGCGCTACAGCTTTGAGCGGAGAGATCTCTTTTAAGCTTGTCACTCCGATGATCAGGCTTCCCAGAAGCACCAAAGGCCCCAATACTCCCAGCAAAGCACTTAACTTCAGTATAGTTTTGGGACTGCGACTTCGATAAATCAACGCTGCACAGATGATTTCAACGGTCCCTGTAATCAAGCGGAAGAAGGCAACGATTGTACTTTTTTTCACCAAAATCAGCACCTGAACCACCTCATGTCACAGCATATGATGTAGTGAGGTAATAAATGTTTGACAAGGAGGACGTTTTATGAGTGTTTTAGTTCCAATGGTGGTTGAGCAAACTTCTCGTGGTGAACGTGCGTACGACATTTATTCAAGGCTTTTAGAGGACCGCATTATCTTTCTCGGCGGACCGATTAACGACTCTGTAGCAAACCTGGTAGTGGCTCAGATGCTCTTTTTGGAGAGCAAAGATCCTAAAGCCGACATCAGCCTCTATATCAACAGCCCAGGAGGAGAGGTTTATTCGGGTCTGGCCATCTACGATACTATGCAGTACATCCGCTGCGACGTTTCGACTATCTGCGTCGGTCTTGCAGCTTCCATGGCTGCAGTACTTCTAGCTGCAGGTACAAAGGGCAAGCGTTTCGCCCTTCCCTACTCCAGAATCATGATCCACCAGCCTTTAGGCGGAGCTAGAGGCCAGGCTACAGACATTGAGATCCATGCCCGCGAAATCCTCAGGGTCAGAGACTCTCTCAACAGCATTCTCTACAAGCATACCGGTCAGCCTCTCGAAGAGATCCAGAAAAACACAGAAAGAGACAACTTCATGAGCGCAGAGGAAGCACTAAAATTCGGTCTTGTAGATGGAGTCATGACCGAAAGGCCGAAAGTATAAAGATGGGCTCTACAGCGCCTCCGTGCGAGGCGCTGTTTTTATGTACGCCGCACCAGAATGGGAATAGAAGGTGACTAGAATGATAGGTATGGGAACGCTGATCAACTCGGCAGCCATTGTGCTTGGCGGACTTGCCGGCCTTGTGCTTGGGGCAAGACTGCAAGAAAAGACTTCGGAAACCGTCATGCAGGCACTGGCTCTGGTGACGATTTTTCTCGGTATAGAAACGGCATTTAAAGGCGAAAACATGGTAGCCATTCTCTTGGGACTGGTTGTGGGAGGAATGGTGGGAGAAGCCTTGCGGCTGGAAACCCATCTGGAAAACTTAGGCAAGTACGTAGAAGGTAAGCTTAAAGCCGGAAAAGGCAACTTTGCCGCAGGTTTTGTTACAGCGACCATTCTCTATGTAGTAGGGCCTATGGCCATTCTCGGCTCCATAGAAGACGGCATCGGCTTTGGCTACAAAATCCTCCTAACCAAATCTGCCCTCGACGGTCTGTCCTCCATAGCCTTCGGAGCATCCCTGGGGATAGGCGTGCCCTTTGCTGCAGTACCGGTTTTCATCTACCAGGGTGCAATAACCCTTATCGCTAGCTTCTTCGGAGACGTAGCTTCTGCAAGCGTCATTGCTGCAGTTTCGGGATGCGGTGGGCTGCTGATCCTGGCGATAGGGCTGAACATGCTGAAGCTGACAAAAATCCGGGTCACCAATCTCCTCCCGGGCATCGTGTTTGCACCGATCTTTACCTGGCTTTTAGGACTATTGTAAGAGGCAACGGATTCCAAGATTTGGGCGTCAAAAGTAACGGATCCGTTTCCCTCATAAAAAAGGAGCAGTCGCTTTTGAACTGCTCCTTTTTTGTCACAGCCGTGTCAAGGCATCAGCTTCGCACAGCTTTTATTGTGGGACAGTGAAACCTAGAACCAGAGAGCCTTTGTACTTCTCCTCTACGTAGTCGGCAACTTCTTTGGAATGATAAGCCTTCACCAGCTCTTGAAGGAGAGGATCGTTTAGGCGCTCCCGCTTTACGGCCAATATGTTTACATACGCCGAGTCTTTGTCTTCGGTGTAGATGGGATCGTTAACAGGATCCAAACCGGCAGAGACTGCGTAAGTAGTGTTGATAGCAGCTGCATCCACATCAGGTAGAGCTCTGGGGATCTGTGCTGCTTCCAACTCTCTGAACTGAAGGTTTTTCGGGTTATCGATAATATCGAAAACCGTAGCTTGGATACCAACTCCCGACTTCAGCTTGATCAAGCCGGCTTTTTCCAGAAGCATCAAGACCCTGCCCGCGTTGGTTGGATCGTTGGGAATGGCAATGATGGCCTTGTCCTTTAGTTCGCTTAAGGATTTTACCTTCTGCGAATAGATGCTGATGGGGAAAACAATGGTCGGTGCAAGCTTCACTAGGTCGGTTTTTCTGTCTTTGTTGAACTGGAGGAGAAACGGTTCGTGCTGGTAGCTGTTAACATCGATGGAACCGTCGGCAAGAGCTAGATTGGGCGTGATGAAGTCGGCGAAGGATATGATCTCAAGTTCGATGCCCTTTTCTGCCAGTATTCCTTTTACAATCTCCATCAGCTCTTCGTGAGGTCCGGGGTTGACGCCCACCTTGATCACGTCTTTGGCAAAAACGGTAGCTGTAAGGATCAAAACAGCGAAAACAACAACATACAACTTAGCTTTTTTCATGTTTGTACCTCCATTGGTGCTCTACGCTCTATCCAGGGTAGAAAAAAAGCTTCCTCAAGAGAGGAAGCAACGATGTCTACTCCCTCTTATCTTCCGAATTCCGAGAATTCGCAGGATTTGGCACCTTGCATTGCAGGTTGCCGGGCTTCATCGGGCCAGTCCCTCCGCCACTCTGGATAAGAGCCTACAGCTAATTTGTTAACTGTAAATCTATCACAATAAGCGGAGACTTGTCAAGATGTTTTTGCGAAAATGAAAAAAAACGCCCGCCTTCTCTACGACCTTCGGAATTGCCGCTAGGAAAGGATTTCATTTTCAACAAAACCCTTTGCTTGGCTACTCTAAGACGACACCTAACCGGGTAAAAATGCATTGAGTTTCCCAGATAAAAAACCTGTGGTAAGCTTTTGTTGTAAACCTATTTCCCTATCACAAAAAACCTTGCAGACGGAAACTCTAAGCTATGCACCAGTCAGGGTTTCTGTAGCTTGAGGTGAAAAGAGCGATCTCTAGAACCCCTGCACAGGGGTGTTGTTATAGTTTTTTTCCAAAGGTAAACAGGTGGAGGTTGTAGAAAAAATAACAGAGACGAGGTGGTAAAAGATGACCGAGAAAACTCAGCGTAAGAAGTTCGACGTCCTGATCATCGGCGGTGGTGTTGTTGGCACTGCTGTGGCCAGAAGTCTGGCCAAGTTGAAACTGAAAACAGCACTGGTGGAAAAGGAAGTGGAACTGGCCTTCGGCACGACCAAGGCCAACAGCGGTATTGTTCATGCAGGCTTTCACAACGAGCCAGGGAGCCTGAAAGCCATCCTCTGTGTAAAAGGATGCGACATGTTCCCCCAGGTCTGCGAGGAACTGGATGTACCCTTTAAAGAAAACGGTGTGCTGATGGTCGCCACAAGCGATCGGGAGCTCCCTCTTCTCCATAAGTTCTACGAACAGGGAATCCAAAACGGTGTGCGCGACCTTGAGTTAATAGATCGCGATCGCGTTTTTGAGCTGGAACCTAATCTTTCGAGAGATATTGTGGCCGGCTTGTTTGCCCCTCACGGCGGCATCGTCTCCCCCTTTGAGCTGGCCATCTACCAGGGAGTAAATGCAGAGAAAAACGGAGTGGAAATCTTTCTCGACGCAGCAGTGGAAAATGTTGTAGATCGCGGAAATTACATTGAAGTCGCTACCAAGAAGGGCACCTTCGAAGCGGCACTGGTAGTTAACTGCGCAGGTCTGTTTGCTGACGACATTGCGCAAATGGTGGGAGATACCAGCTTTGCCATCAGGCCTAGAAAAGGTGAAGAGTACCTATTGGATAAAAGGGTTGGTAATCTTGTCACCAGCACCATCTTCCCCCTACCTTCAGAAAACTCCAAGGGCATTCTGGTGATACCTACCGCCCACGGAAACCTCATGATCGGACCTACAGCTTTGGAGATGCAGGAGCGCGAAGATCTCTCCACTACCCAAGAGGGTCTGGAGGTCATCTACCAGTCTGCATCTAAGTTGGTCAAGGGGATCAGCAGAAGAGACATTATCGCTTCCTTTGCAGGAGTCAGAGCCGCAAGCGACAGAGGCGACTTTGTTATCGAGTTCTCCAAGGTCGCACCTAGGTTGCTTAACGTTGCAGGTATAGAGTCTCCGGGCCTTACGGCAGCACCGGCAATTGGCGAAATGGTGCTGGAGATGATCAAGGACTGGTGCAAAGATCGCGGGATTCCTGTAGAAGAGAATCACGATTTCAATCCGCGCCTCCCTAAACGAGTACGCTTGCAGGATATAGATGATCCCAGACTTGAGGAGATGATCGCCAAAGACCGACGCTATGCCCATGCTGTCTGCCGCTGCGAGCTGGTTTCCGAAGCGGAGATCGTTGAAGCCATCCAAAACGGAGCCAGGACTCTCGATGGCATCAAGCTGAGAACCAGAGCGGGCATGGGGCGCTGCCAGGGCGGGTTCTGCACTCCCAAAGTTCTGCAGATTATGGCAAGAGAGTTAAACGTCCCCATCACCAGCATTACCAAACGAGGCGGGGACTCGGTGATTGTACCCTACAAAACGAAAGAACTGATTTAGTTGGAAGGAGCCCCAAGAAAATGCTTAAATGGCAAAAAGACTTAGTGATAATAGGCGGCGGACCAGCAGGACTTGCAGCAGCCATCGCCGCAAGAGACGAAGGGATCGAAGACCTGATTGTTCTCGAACGTCACTCGGAACTTGGCGGTATTCTCAACCAATGTATTCACAATGGTTTTGGCCTGCATTACTTCAAAGAAGAGCTCACAGGTCCGGAGTATGCCGAACGCTTCATCGAGGAACTACAGAAAAAGAATGTACCCTTCCTTACAGACGCTATGGTAATCAGTTTAAGTCCCGACAAAAAACTGCTGGTGGCCTCTAAGGAACACGGCCTTGTAGAAATCGAGGCTAAAGCAGTTGTTCTTGCCATGGGCTGTAGGGAAAGAACTCGAGCAGCGATCACCATTCCCGGAACAAGACCTAGCGGAGTCTTCACCGCTGGCACCGTCCAAGCTCTCATTAACATCGAAGGGCTGATGCCGGGCAGGCGAGCGGTTATTGTCGGTTCAGGAGACATCGGACTGATCATGGCAAGGCGCCTAACTCTTGAAGGAGCACAAGTGCTTGCAGTAGTGGAGATCATGGACTATCCAGGTGGGCTAAACAGAAACATCGCCCAGTGCCTCGAGGATTTCGACATCCCCCTCTACCTCAGCCACACCATTGCAGATATCCAGGGCAAGGATCGGGTGGAAAAGGTCTTGGTTGCACCTGTCGACGAAAACAGGCAGCCGATTTTGGATAAGGCATTTCCCCTGGAGTGCGACACTTTGGTGCTTTCTGTCGGCCTCATCCCTGAAAATGAGCTGTCGCTTGAGGCCGGCGTCGAGCTGGACAAAACCACCGGAGGCCCAATCGTTTCTGAGTACTTGGAGACCACCACTTCGGGCATCTTCGCCTGCGGCAACGTGCTTCAGGTCCACGACCTTGTGGACAACGTTACTGCAGAGAGCATTAGAGCAGGCAAAATGGCCGCAAACTACGTGAAAAGCGGCACTCTTCCAGCCTGCGGCACCGAAACCAAAGCCGGTGACAATGTCCGCTACGTTGTACCTCAGAAAATCAGCAAAACCGAAGACGTGGAATTCTTCCTTAGAGCAGCCAGACCTATGGATAGGCCTACTTTGGTAGTGGGAGACTCCCTCTACACCAAAAAAATGCGTGAAGCGAAACCTGGCGAGATGATTTCGGTGAAAATCCCTAAGGAAAAACTCCAAAGCTTCACAGGTAGTGAACTGACATTTGCACTGAGGGAGGGGATCTAATGGAAACCAGAACTTTTACTTGTATCTCCTGCCCCATCGGCTGCAGGTTGACCGTTGAGATAGAAGATGGAAAGATCAAAAGCATCTCCGGGAGCAAATGCCAAAGAGGCATCACCTACGCAGAAAACGAGATCTATGATCCAAAACGCACTTTAACCAGCACCATCAAAATTGAAGGCGGTATCATAGACCAGCTGCCAGTTCGCACAAAGGACCCCATTCCCAAAGGAAAGATGAACGAAGCAATGCTTTACTTGAAAGACCTGAAGGTGAAGGCACCTGTTGCTCTCGGCGATGTGATCGAAGCCGATTTCCTGGGAACTGGGGTAGCGCTGATTGCGACACGCACAGTTAAGGAAAAACGCATTTCATAGGTGGAAAACCGTCTGAGTCAAACGTTTTTCGAAAAACAGAACACTTTCATCTGAAACAAAACAAACGGCAGAAGGAGCTTGAGTTTTCCTTCTGCCGTTTTCATTCCCATTGCCCTCTGAGGCAGTGTGTATCCTACCAGGTGTACGAAATGCTTACATATGGGGCAGGTACGAAAAGCACCAGCATGATGCCTGCTCCCAAGTTGAGGTTGGATCTTTCATCCAGGGGAACCGCATAGTCTCCGCCTACACCGACATAAGGGACGAACAGACCTATGGTGCCAAACGACCAATAGGGATTGAACGTCCTGTCTCTGTAGGGTTCGAAGTAGTTTTTCTGGCTGTAGCCGATACCAACGTTAAATCCTCTGTAGCCTGCAAGTTCGCCGCGGTCGTTATTGATAGCCCAACCAAAGTTGGGAAAGTCGATCCCCAACACGTACTTGGCGTTCTTCAGCGAACTTCCGGCTCTGTAAGAGTAGTCCGGTGTCATTGATGCTTCCCACAAAGCACTTGAACTGGAACCTTGTGCGGCGCAAATTGACAGTGCTGCGAATACTAAGATGAAAGAAGTGAGCAACAACCTACGTTTCAACTGCATTACCTCCTCATTGTTTTTTCGTTCTCTAGGAGCAAATTCATAGAAATCTATGTAATTTTATATCATGATGTAAAATTGAACGTCAATGCAATTATCTGTGCAAATACTTATTCCTCCTAAGTCTGCGCCAGATTAGACCGGGAACCCCCTTGTTTTCAAGGGTTTCCTCTAATCTCCAATGAAAATAGCACCAATCGCGGTTTATACCGCAGACTGATGCTATTTTTCTGCGTTTCTGAGATATGCTATGGGCTTAAAAAGTCAGCCCGATGTTAAACCTGGTTTCAAAGTTGCCTCTGGGGCTTGAACCCATCTTAAGGCCAAAGACAAGGTACGGTATACCCATCTTGCTGTGGAGCTCAACCTCCCAGTGAGGTGCAATGGTATCGCTGTAGCTGATACCGACTCTGGCGTTGAAGGCAAACCAGTCGGGATTGTAGATTCTAAAGGCCAATCCTCCGCTGAAGATACTGTAGGGATCTCCTACTGTCGGAATGATGAATCTACCCAGACCGAACACGCCTACTACACCGCCATACATATCCAAACCGGCTTCGTAGTTGGTGTATCTGGCATACTGGCCGTAACCTCCGCCGAAGTCTCCGCCGTAGCTGTCGATGCCCCCTCTTAATGTGAGGTTCTTGCTCACAGGCAGGCTGCCGGCAATGCCAATAATAAACGGTGAGTCTTCAACGTCTATGCCCATAGTTAGGGTCAGACGTTTTTCCACATTGGGAAGCAGCGAATAGGGCACCAGGTTCACGCTGTGTTCGGTTGTCTGAAGATCTCTGACTGAAACCCGAGATCTTGAAGCTAGGTTGCCGTAGAATATCTCTACTTTGTAGGTGCCTTCGGGGAAGTCTTTCAACTCCAGAGGTGCTTTGCCGTAGGGCTTACCGTCGATGTACACGTCTGCATCTTTAGCATTTTCTGCCTTCACGATCAAAGTTCCCACTTTGCGCTCAAGAGTCTCGTCAAAGACCAAACGTTCATTACTGTAGATGGTGAAGGTTTTGACGATGGATCTGTAGCCCTCTTTCACGATCTCGAGGGTTACAGTTCCCGGACCGGCCTCAGTGTAGGTGAGAGGCGTCATGCCTACCACTTTCCCGTCGATCAAAACCGTTGCTCTAGACGGGTTGGTGTATACTGTCACCGTTCCCGGCGGCAGCTGGAGCTTTGCGTCAATGTTCTCGCGTTTTCCGCTGGTGAACAAGAGTCTCTGCGTATGATCCTTCCAACCTGTGAGCGTCATCTTCACGTCGTGATAGCCCGGTTCAACGTAGTACGGACCTAAAGGTGTGGTTCCGATGAACTGCCCATCAAGGTAAACCGAAGCTCCGCTTGGGCTTGAGGTGAAGTACGACTCGGCAGGCGGTCCCGAAATGCTGAAGTGCACCGGTGCAATCATGCCGGCAGTTACCCATATGGACTGTTCCTGGGTCGGGTAGCCAGGCACCACCAGCTCAAGGCGGTACAGTCCCTTAGGCAGTGTGACTGTCAGAGGCGTTGTACCCTTCTTAACACTGTTGACGTACAGCTCGCCTGGTTTGTTGGATGTTACCGTCAGCTGCCCCGGTTTCTCCGGCAAGGCTACATAGACTCGCGTCACCGCATCTCCTGTGACCCTCACGATCTCAATGTGGTCGGAAGATTGTGGCTCGGTAAATCTCAGATGATAAGTTCCTTCAGGGACATTGCGAATGGTTATTGGTGTTGTGCCGATAAAGTACCCATCAAGGAATATGCTAGCTCCTCGTGGGTTGGAGTCGATCTCTAAAGTGCCAAACGACACAACCCCAAGCTTGCTCACAGAATCTCCCGCTCTAATGCGCAGGTAGGGATCCTGCTTAATAATTCTTCCAGTGGCCATCTTGCCATTAACCGAAGTTATCTCCACTTCGCCAACTTTGATTAGCGAGGATTTCATATACTTCAGGAAAGCCGGATCTCCCGGCTGCTCTTCGCGGTAGACGTTGAACTTCTGCCCGCGGAATACGCCCAGACCGGTGGTCATGATGTTTACCGTCTGTCCACTCGCAGAGATAACCTTGTGTTCATTGCTGATATTGGTCTTCAAAAGTTGCGCTAGTCCATTTGCCAGGTTTTTGTCCAAATCGCCAGGTTTCCCAACCAAGGAGTATTGGATTGACTCTTTGCTTAACAAGTTGTAAAGCCTGAGGGTCGTCCGGTAGGAGTTGCCTTGCGGAACGATCTCCCCGATAACCACAGCATCAACTTTAGGAACCTGCGGCATACCTCCTGAGTAAGATTCGAGGAATACCCTCCTGTCGCCGATCAGCGCCGTAACCTGAGCGCTTGTAAGAACGTTTACTTCACTGGATACGTCTCCGAGCGTTTTATACAGAGTTCCGCTGATTTTTTCAGCATCGGTCCACTGAGAAGTGGTGTACGGCTTGACCCCGATAATTGCCACGTCGAATGCACTGGCAAAAGCAGAGATTAATAGGAGTATAATTAAACTCCACAGAGCTTTGTTTTTTCCGGAGACTGTCATGTCAATCATCCCCTTTCTGGGAAAATCCTTCACGAAGAATATTTAAGGTTTACCTGCCCTTTCCCTCCATAAACTGTGACTGGTGTTGCAGGTAAACGTTACCAGATTTGCCCCCGGCAAATATTAGACGATGGAAACATCAACCGCGCTCCCAAAGATCCATGTAAGCGTAACTAATAATTCCAGCCATGGTTGCAACTTTCCTAAAAGTGGTAGTAACTGGCGTCCTGTTGGGGTCTGCTTCATCTCTTTTCGGCGGGATGAAGTAGCTGATGCCTTCCTGTCCCAAGACGTTCTGTGAGATTTCGTTAAGCTGCACAGCTGCGTACTTCCTGGCTTTTTCTTGATGCCTTTGCTTCACTAGTGCAAGAAAGACTTCCGCACTCTTATTCCACGGCGAAGCCCACCATACAGACTCCACTTCTCGCAAGGAAAGATCAGCCTCGATGCACTCGATGACTTTGAGCATGGCCTGGTCTAGAACCCCGGCAAACTCGGACTTGAGCCCTTGGTCTTCCATGCCGTCTAAAATATCGTGACCGAAAGCGATGACTGTTGCCTGGTAGCCGAGACTATTGCCTACATCAACTCGGCCGTCGAAGTACTCTGCGTAAGGCCACCAGCCTTCCTGGTGAGCGCCAAAGCGCCGGATCAGATGTGCGGCCACCTCCGACGCCCAGTCGTGGTACTTCTTCTCTCCGGTTATTTGGTAAGCTCGCATCAGTGCAGCCCCAGCATAAGCGTCTCCGTTTAAGACGTCATGGTGGGTGGCATCTGGTCTTTTGTAATATACGCCTTTAACTTCAGGATGGCTCATTTTTTCAAGGAATCCAGCAGCTTTAAGAAGAATGTCTTTAGCTGCGGCAGCTTTCCCGTAGCGATATAGAAAGTACAGAGCGTCTGCTGCTGCCCCAATCTCGGCGATGTCTTTGGTCTCACCACTACCTGGAAGGATGTAGAACGGCTGCCCCAAAGCACCATCGGCGTGCTGCCTTAGCCCAGCGCTTTCTACCAGCCCCTGAGCAATTGACAATGTATTATCATGAGAACCGTCTGCAAAAAGGGTTCCGGTAAACAAAGAAAGCGCAGCTTCTAATGTGGTGCAGCTGCTTGCCATCGAACCGAGCATTTCGTCCTTGATGTCAAAACCTGTCTCACCGGACTCCACTACCTGAGTGAGAAAGTACTGGTTAAACACATCAAGGAGCACTTCGAACTTCTGCTTCATTTCGTCTTGCCAATCTTTCATCGATGATCACCTCGAGTTTACTTTGCTATGGACGGAATTTGGCCCAAAACTCTCTGCCGTAGGTGTAGATCACCATGGCTATGATCACACTGAGCCAAACAGGAACTAAGAAGCTGAGTACATAACCTATTAAGATAACAGAGCCCATGTTCACAAAGACCCGCGTTGAATAGAAGCGGGAAAACCGCTGTCCTCTTGCGTTTCTTCTACGTTGTCTCTGCCACTTCTTCATATCGATGATCTTCATTATACCAACTCAACTCCTATAAACAGAAGTATAAACCGCTTTCTTCTGTCCTTTAGTCTATCATTTTTCGCTGTAGTCGTCAGGAATCTAGCCGAAAAAAACCTTTGGTATCTGGACCTCACCGAGCTGGGCTTTGACTTTCTTTTGTCCCTAATGTACGGTATTATGTAACTAAAAGCCAGGAGGTCTCATACTGTCGGTACATGCAGGTTGTCCTATCAAATGATCCGTTGGAGGTGTAAAAACTCAAGGCATTCTTGAGTCTAACCATGGAAATACTGCGCACAATCGAACTTGGTAAAACCTACCGAGATGGTGAGAAAGAAACGGAAGTTCTTCGTGGGATAAATCTTGAAATCGACGAAGGGGAGTTTGTTGCCATTGCAGGTCCTTCCGGTTCCGGCAAAAGCACGCTGCTGGGTCTTTTAGCAGGGCTCGACAGACCAACTACAGGCCAGGTGTTCATTGGCGAGACGGAGATCACCACCCTGCCAGAAAGCCGTCTAGCCAAGATCCGCGGCAGAATGCTGGGATTTGTCTTCCAATCGTTCAACCTCATACCAACGCTGACTGCACTGGAGAACATCGAACTGCCCATGATCTTGAACAAAAAACCAGATCCGCAAAGAGCAAGAGAGCTGCTGGATCTTGTGGGACTCTCCCACAGGAGTAGGCACTACCCCAGCCAGCTTTCAGGCGGTGAGCAGCAGAGGGTTGCTATCGCCAGAGCCCTGGTGTGCGATCCGCCCATTATTCTGGCAGACGAACCCACCGGCAACCTCGACAGCAAGAACAGCCAAACGGTGATCGATCTGCTTCTCAGCCTGAACTCCGAGAAGCAAAAAACCATCGTTTTGGTAACTCACGATATGGATTTTGCTGCCAAAGCCCAGAGAATCGTGCACATCAATGACGGTAGGATCTCATAGGGGGTATATCGATGCACCTTATCGCTTTTGCCATTAGAACTCTGCCGGCAGAAGTCAAGAACAATTGGCAGCGATCACTGATTATTATCCTCTGTTTGGCTGTGGGAATTGCATCGGTCGCCGCGGTAAAGATATATACCGATTCGGCACTATCGTACTTCACCGGCAACGTGAAGGAGTTTGTCGGTGCAGACATCACCGTACAGCTGCCAGGTGAGCTCACAGAAGATCAGGAGAACTTCCTGAACAACCAGACTCTGGGAATTATCACCTACGTTGAAAACTACAACCAGGTGGCTTTCAACCCGTTTAACAGGCAGAAAAACATGCCGGTCCAGGTCACTGTGATCGACCCTGAGGTCTACCCGCTCTACGGTTCCATGGAACTGGCAGACGGCAGCAGTGCACAGGCACTTCTAGATGAACCCCAAGCTGCGCTGGTTTCTGCTTCTCTGTTCGAGCAGCTGGAGCTGAAAATGGATAACCTTGTACTTGTGGGCAATGTACCCTACATCGTACGGGGAATCCTCAAGGAAACTTCTGTGCCCGATGGATTTATGGGTCGCATTTACACCAAGACCCCACCGCAGGAAGGGGTGGGGACTCTTGGCAGCAGATTTGCATACATCAAGCTTGACGAAGGTAAAGATCCCGAAATTGCGAAAAAGGAAATCCTGGAGTTCTTTGAGCCAGGTGGCGTTTCCACCTACGTGGAAGTCTCGTCGCAGATCAGCCGCTCCGCCAAAGTCCTTGGAAACGTGGCGCTTATCGCTTCGCTGGCATCGCTCCTTTTGGGCGGTCTTGGCGTTAGCAACGTCGCTCAGGTTATCTCCAGGCAGAAGTTGAAGCAGAGTGCACTCATGAAGTGCGTCGGGGGGAGAACCTCACAGATTACGCTGATTATCGTTATCCAAATAGCGTTCATCGGATTGATCGGCGTTCTCTGCGGGTTTGTTTTGGGTTGGGCGCTGACCGGAGTCCTGCCTGGTCTTCTCAAAGACCTGGTGTCCTACAATATACCGATTAAGCCGAACCCCAACGTCTTCTTGCAGGTTTCCCTTTTGGGACTCCTTGTCACAGTGCTCTTTTCGGTTCTTCCAGTCCTTCGCTTTACAAAGATCAGGCCCCTTGCCATCTATCGCGATGACAACCCCGAAAGACTGCTTTCGCCGGAATCCAAACTGACCAGTTTTCTGGTTATCATCCTTCTTGCGGGCATCTTCGGTCTGTTTATCGGCTTGATTTTAGACTCGCTTCTGGCCGGGATCATCTTTACGTTCGCCACTTTGATCCTCACGGCAATCGCCTTAGGGATTATTAAGCTCATTATAAAACTGGTACTTTATCTGCCAATCTACTTCAGCACGCCAGCCAAGATGGCGCGGCGTAGCCTGTTCCGCCAGTCGGGAAGGACTGCCGCTGCAGTGCTTGCCCTGTCGTTTGGCATCAGTGCCATTGTGCTGATTTCGTTCATTCAGACAGACGTCCTGTCGTTTATGCACGGCCTCCGCGATGACCAGAACACACCGAATATCTTCGCCCTTTTGGACCAGCAAAACGGTCCTCCTGTTGAAAGTATCGTTGAGTTCATGGAGCAGGATAGCCGGATAGAGAGCTTTTCCACCATGAAGCTCCTTACCTCCAGCCTGGAGATAGTAAACGACAGGCTCTACGATCCAACTACAGCTTCAGATTCTAGGTCTGCCATCCTTGCCATGGCGTTTCTCATAGCTGCAGCAGACCCGGAAAACATGCCCACCGAGTTGAACTATGTTGAAGGCGAGCCTCTGAACTCCGATGGCCAGATCGTCATAGAAGAGCATGTCGCCAAGTCCCTGGGCCTCAAAATCGGCGACAGACTGGGACTAAGGGTGGGAACCGATCGCATCTATCTGAATCTTGTAGGTTTCTATTCCAACATGCAGACAGGTGTCAACGTCACATCTTCGAGCTACGCTACAAAAGCGTCTCTAGAGGGTCTTTCACCTGAATTCTCCACCGAGTTCCTCTTTGCCAGGACCAAGGCTGGAGTCTCCGGTGAAGAGGTCATCTCCAGTTTGAGAGCAGCCTACCCCAACATGGGCTTTGCCTTTGATGTAGGTCAGCTGATCAACCTCTTCGACACTGTCTTCTCGGCCATCAGCCGCTTTATGCAGTTCCTCGGTTTCTTTGCACTAGCCTCTGGATTGATCATTCTAGCAGGCACCATGGTGCTGACCAAATGGGAAAAACGCCGGGAAACCGCGCTCATCCGCTGCCTCGGCGGCACCACAAAAGACGTGATCAGCGTGCAGCTTTGGGAAAACGGCGTATTGAGCATTCTCTCTGCAGGAATTGGCATTACCTTTGCCAATATTCTCAGTATGGTGATCAACCGCTACGTCCTAGATATTGACTTCGTCTTTAACAAACTGACAAACACAATGGCTTTTGTCCTAGTCCTCCTGGCCGTTACTGCAGTTGGCGCCGTTTCTCTGTGGGATGTTCTACACGAGAGACCGCTTAGCGTTTTACGCAACGAATAATCAAAGCCACGGATGCAACTCATCCGTGGCTACTCTGTCTTTTTTTGGCGTGACTTGTTAATTCTATAAACTTATCATGTAAGGGGTGTAGATATGGAAGGACCGCGTGCTGCAAGAAAAGAAGAACTTCAGGATTTGATCGATCTAATTAATTACGTGTTTAGGGTCAGCGCAAGCAAAGAGCCAGATATGCACATCTGTTTTCCGCTGTTTATCAGCGAGAATAACCTGGACAATCTCCTGGTGTATGCCGATCGCAAGACAGGTAAGCCCATCAGCCACCTGGGACTTTGGATCAACGACTTCAGCTACTTTGGCGAGTCCCTGAAAATCGGCTACATAGGTTCGGTCTGTACCCACCCAGACTACAGAGGTCAGGGGTTGGCTAGTAAGCTTCTAGATGTGGCTTTCCAACAGCTGGAACAAAACGGCGTTGACCTTCTCTTAGTGTCGGGTTCTAGAAGCCTTTACGTGAGAGCAGGATGCAGAGTAGTGGGCGTTGTGAATTGGTACACCATTCCCAAGAAAGAACAGGACGTTTGGTTTGACGTGACTGTCGATCCTCCTGTAGAACCACTGAACGAGCTCTGGATGAAAGAACCTCTGCGCACAAAGCGCGGCTTGAAGAACTTCGAAGCTCTAGTGGAAGCCGGTGCATTGCCCCGCTGTATGGGCTCGAAATCCAAGGTTTACCTTGCTTCTATCGGCGGAGTTCCACTGGCATACGTGCAAGCCGTGCACAACAAAGACGGCTCTGTATATATCTATGAGTGGGCTGGCGACAGATCGGTGATCGTGGATCTGGTAAGATTTGTGGCAAACAATACGGAAAGTGACACCAGCTGGCCTGTCCCTTCCTGGGAGACGGCGCTCCTTGAGTTCCTTTCCAAGATGGAAGCCCCTGTAACCAAAACCGGAGCCCTTTCGGGAACCTACAAGATCATCCGCTTCGCGTCGTTCATAGAAAAGGTTGGCAGATATCTCGCCGAAGCCTTCGGCGGAAGCCCCCTCACAGGCTTCGATCAGGATGGGATGCAGGTCTTGGTCTATGAGGACGAAAAGCTTGCCCTACCTCCAGATGAAATGCTGAACCTGCTCTTCAGCGGAAAGCTGCCCGATGCAGTGCCGCCGAAAATGCAAGCGCTGTTCGAAAAAGCCCTACCGCTTCCTCTGCCCTGGCCTATCGGTTTCGACTTCATTTAAGTTTGATTCTCCTAATGCAGCAGCTCTTTTGAGCTGCTTTCTTTTCGTCAAAAAATCAACGTTCTTTCTCTCGTGTATAAAATCCCAAGATTTGGGTATAATTGCATAAACTGTTCAAAGGCGGGTAAAACCCCTTCCGAGTTCTTCTACCCGGCCAGTTGCTAGAAGGGTCCCTCTCATCGGAATGGGAATCACTTGCCTGGGCCTAATATGAGAGGAGGAACTTGCGGTGAAAAGAAGTTCCGCAGTTGTTTTGGTTTTGATCCTGGTGATGGTGTTGGGACCTCTGGCCGGCGCTTTTGATAAAACCTTAAAAGTCAACGTGTTGGATGTTGCCCACCTTAGCTCATTTAACACAGTGCTGGTTATCAGCTACGAAACCCGGTTAAGCGGAAGGTTTTCGTTAGTGACCGGAGCTAACATCCCCATTAGCAGCCTGTTAGGCGCCGATGTCGGCGTCCGCTACTACCTCACTTCCAATGCCATGAAAGGGCTTTTTGCCGAAAGCAGGCTGATAACGCTGGGATTGGTAGCACCTGGAGGTGGAATCTTCCTTGGCGGAATCAATCCCGGAGTTGGCTACAAACTTGCCTTTAATAGCGGCATCACTCTATATGCCAGTGTGGGATTTGTGACGTTCCTATTCGGAGGAGTTGTCACTACAGAAGGCGGAGGTGGAGCTTTTGTCGCCGCTACAGCTCCCGATATCAAACTTGGTGTAGGTTATTCCTGGTAGAGACAAAATAGAGGGCTTTGCCCTCTTTTGTGTCCCTTCTGCGCTAAGCACATAAAGAGGATCTGCATATTCTTCCAAAATCTGGTTATGCCAATCCATTGGTATACAAGGCTTCCTGGAAAACATAGTAATAATTGAAGAAAAAAGTGTTGTTTTTAAACTGTACAAGACCTCCGGCTCACGTTATGATAGAAAGTGTATTGGCACTTTTAGCAATATTATCTGTTTCGGGAATCATTTGACTGGTCCTACGGGCCAGTGGAATCTATTAGGCGAACTTACGCTTTTGTTGTAGGACTCTACTTCGAGAGCAGTCCCGTCTACTTATAAGGAGGAAGGTTTTTATGAAAAAGACTGTTTTGGGTGTGCTCTGCTTGGTTTTTGCTCTGGTTATGTTCGCTTCTGCAGCTCCTTTTTCCAACACGATAAAGGTTAACCTGCTTGGCGGTATAGGGGTGGAGTATGAAACCAAAGCACCTGCTGGGTTGAGTTCTACGCTTGGTTCAATCATTAAGCCTCTAACCAAGACTACTCCAAAAGATCAGTTTACCGTGGTTCTTGGTGGCCGTATCGGCGGTGGTTTTGGTGGATCTGGCGCTGTTCGCTACTACTTAGAGCCCAGTACGATGAAGGGCATTTTTGCTCAAACTGGCGCTTACGCATTAGGTGCCGTTGTGGGTAGCAACTTCTACCTTACTACTGGAATCAGTATCGAAGGCGGTTACAAGTACGTTATGGATAACGGAATTACCGCAGAAGCCTCTGCAGGACTTTCCACTGGAATCCTCTCCATCAACTCTGTTACTGGACTCGGATTCCCCATTCGTCCGGGCTTCGTCTTCGGTGTTGGCGTAGGTTATTCTTGGTAAGACAAAAAAGAGGGCACATGCCCTCTTTTTTTATTCATATCTCAAAGCATCTACAGGATTGAGTCTGGCTGCTTTTTGCGCCGGATAGACTCCAAAGAAGAGGCCTACAGCACTGGAGAACAGGATGGCAATAACCGTCGCCCTCACAGAGAAGATGAACTTGATCTGAATGATCTTGGTCATCAGGTCGCCAAGGAGCTTCCCGGCTCCTATACCGATGATGCCGCCAGCAACGCTCAGCACAAGTGCCTCCAGTAAAAACTGCATGAAAATGTGCTTTTTCTTGGCTCCCAAAGACTTGCGAATGCCGATTTCTCTAGTTCTTTCAGTAACCGAGACCAGCATGATATTCATAATGCCAATGCCTCCGACCAAAAGGCCTATTCCGCCGATACCGGCCAAAAACCAGGTAATTGTACTGGCGACCTCGTTCATGGTCTCGCGAATACTCTCCTGAGAGACCACGCTGAACTCGTTTGAACTGCCCAGTCTGCTTGTGAGGTAATGGTTCAGTGCTGCCATGACGTGCTGTTCCTCGTCGGAGCTTTCGTACTTTGTAACGAAGCTGGAAATGGATTTTGAAGCAATCCCCCTGCTTGTTAAGGCAGTTACGGGAACGAAGATCTGGTTGGAAGCAAACGTAATGGCCGTTTGCGGTTTTTTGCTCATTACCCCCACAACTGTGAGCTTGACGCTGTGATTGCCAATGTTGGCCCTAATACTCTGGCCTATAGGATTAGTTAGACCGAAGAGTTCCGTCGCGGTTTCAAGGCTCAAAACCGCAACCAACCGGTTTTCTGCCAGATCATCTTCGTCGATAAACCTGCCAACCAGAAGAGGATACTCATAAACGTCTACATACCCTGGGGTGGCCCCGATCACCCTGGTCTGCAGGCTATCACCGGTGTCGAGGTATAAGGTGGCGTTGGTCTCAACAGACGGAACAACATCGATTAGCTCTGGAACGGCTTCTTTGAGCCTTGCTGCTAGGTCTAAGGTGAAAACCCTATCTGCTGCAGTAGCACTAGAGCGCCCTCTCCGCGCAACTGTGTAACGCCTGCTGATGGTGATTACGTTCGAACCTAGAGAACTGATGGAGCGCAAGACCTGTTCAGTTACACCGTCGCCTAAGGACATCATAGCGATTACAGACGCGATACCGATGACGATGCCGAGAACTGAAAGGAAAGTGCGCAGCTTGTTTTCGCCAAGACTCTTAAAAGAGATGAATAGAGCCTCAATTAACCACACCTAAACCACCTTCCTCTACCCTCTCAATGAGCCCGTCTTTCAAGTGAATAATTCTTTGGGCATACTCTGCCACTTCTCTGGAGTGGGTCACTAAGATTATTGTGTGCCCTTTTTTATTAAGGTCCTTAAACAGGTCCATTATGGCCGTTCCTGTTTTGGAGTCCAGGTTACCTGTGGGCTCATCGGCAAGAATAATGGTGGGGTTGTTTACCAGAGCTCTAGCTATTGCCACTCTCTGTCTCTCACCACCGGAGATCTCGCTGGGGAGGTGCTTCAGCCTTCCGGAAAGACCAACGGCGGCGAGAGCTTCTTCCGCAAGCTTCCTACGGGCTTTACGACTTACCCCTCTGTACTGCAGGGGGACTTCAACGTTCTGTAGGATGTTTAGCCTGGGCAGAAGGTTAAAACTTTGAAAGACAAAGCCGATTTTTGTGTTTCGCAGCTCTGCCAGAGCACTGTCGGAAAACTGCTTTACGTCCCTGCCGTCAATGGCGATGGAACCGGACGTGGGTTCGTCGAGGCAGCCCATGATGTGCATCAGCGTGGATTTCCCCGAACCGGATGACCCCATGATGGCCAGCATCTCGCCTTTATGCACCTTGAAACTTACGCCCTTAAGGGCAGCCACTTCAACCCTGCCCAGCTTGTAAACTCTTACAACGTCCCGTACTTCGATGGCTGTCTGCGTGCTCAACCTAGAACCTCCCTCCCGTAATCGACCTGAACTGAACTTGCGGTACGCCTACGGCAGGGGCTCCTCGGTTCTGGGACTGGCCAGGCTGCGGTTGAGTTTCACCTACCAGTTCTGCTGCTGCGTCAATATAGAGACTGTAATTGGTTCTGAGAATAGTGGTGTAAGGCTCAAGTCCGGACAGAACCGCGACGTTCAAACCGTCTGAAAGGCCGAGCTGCACTTCAACCACCTTGGTGTCGTCTCCGTCAACAACTGTGACATAGCTTCTGCCTCCCACTCTGTTTACCGATTCCACCGGTACGACAACCACATCTGTCGCTTGGGCAGTGACGATGTCTATGTTGCAGTTCATTCCCGGTCTGAGGCGGTCATCTGAAGCGGAAAGCCGTACTTCCACAGGATAGGTCACCGGGTCTCCCTGTCCTACAGGAAGCACGCCTACATTGGTGATCTTAGCAGGATAAGTCTGGTTTCCTAAAGACGAAACGGTTACAATGACGTTTTGATCCTGCTTAATATCTGAGATCTCCAACTCGCTGATCCTTAAGTTGATTTTGAAGTTTTGCATATCCACTATCTGCACGATAGAGGTACCGCTTGCAACACGGTCCTTATCGTCCACGTGAACCTCAACAATGGTGCCGGAGATCGGCGCCCTGATCTCTGTTCTCTGCAGCGCCAGTTCGGCGTTTTTCAGCTGGATAGCCTTCTGCCTTATAGTGATCTCATCTCCATCGATGAGAGCTGCTTCGTAATCTCTTTTAGCAATGATGTAGTCCAGCTCCGCCTGCTCGTTTTCCAGCACTGCCAGAAGGTCGCCTTCTTTTACAACATCGTTCTTCTTCACCAACAGCTCTTTGATCTCCCCACTGGTCTCTGCAGCTACAGTTACATTGGCTGCAGGCTCGAGAGTTCCGGAACTGCTTATATACGTGGCAATGTTGCCGCGCGTTGCGACAACCGTATTCTGCCTCATTCTAAACGCATCTACAAAAGGCTGATTTGGCTTCTTACGTTGCTGTAGGTAGTAGTAAACTCCACCTGCCCCTCCAGCAATCACCACCAAAACCACCAGCAAAATGAAGAGCTTCTTTCTCTTCATTGATAGATCACCACCCTATCTGTGCGACCTGTGGCAAACATAGCCTTGTTTGCAGCTACGTGCAAGCTAACCAGCTGATCGAGAAGCTCCAGATACCTTTCAAAAGCCGCTCTTTCTGCATCAAGATAGTCCGACTCTTTGATTACTCCCGCTTCCAGCTGGAGTTTTTTTGCCTGTAGGTCTCTTTTGGCTTTGATAAAGTTCATTTCTCTCGTTTTCGTCTGGTAAACCATCAACTCCCAATCCTCTTGCATGCGGGTAATATCCGTTTCCACCTGTTTCAAAGCAGCCAAGTAGTTTTCCTCGGCGCTCTGGTATCTTTCTTGGTTCTCCTTGTAGGTGAAGTTGAAGAAGATGTCGTTGGTGTTGAACCCCATGCTCAAGTTAACGGACCAGGATGGTGTGGAGTTTCCCCCAAGTTCTTTCACGTTGACGCTAAAGCCCAAAGAAGAATCGATGAAGCTGTACCTGCTGTCCTCTACGGCCTTTTTTGCTTCGTCCAGGGCGTCTTTGGCTTTGAGGACATCGAGGCTGATCTCCTTGGCTCTGGCAATATCCCTTTCCAGATCCCAGACTAGATCCGGATACACTATCCGGTCGTAGACTACCCTCTCGGGAACGGAGTCGGTGCTGAGACCAAGAGACTGGCAGAACTCGGTCCAGCTTCTCTCAAAGTTCAGCTGCGCCGACTTATACTGGTAGAACGCACTGCGGTAGGCGATCTCCTTGTCTTCCAACTCGCTTCTGGTGATGTTTCCTAGTTGAAACTCAATCTCGGCAGCGGCATACTCGTCAGACCGCCGTTTTAAATCTATCTCTTGCATAAGGAGTTTTTCGTACTGAATCTGATTTTTTACGTAGTTCTGGTACAGTGAAAGTTCTTCGTTAAAGAGCTTCTGGGCATCTGACCTTTCTGCTCGGTCTAAAGTCTTCTTACCGGATTCCAGCTTCACCAGGCCGTTTGAGTTTGTCATGAGTGGCCAGACGCTTGCGGAAACGCTGAAGCTCACAGCGCTGTCTTGGGCTCCAGGTCTCGGGACGAACTTCAGCTGCATATTGGCCCCAATAGGTGTGTTCCAGCTTAAAGTGTAGCTAGAGCTCAGTTGGAAGTCTCTTCCCATGGCCTTCGTAACTCTGGAACTTCCGGAAAGATTGGGATAGAGGCTTGCTTTGGTCTTCTCCAAGCTTCTTTCTGCTTGAGTCGACTCGGCAAACTGATACGACTGCCTTTTTGCTTCGAGAACGTCTTGAAGGCTAATAGTCTCTTTAACTTCATCTGCTACTGCCAAAGCCACTAGAGAAAACGCCACAAGCAGCACGCAGAGAAGCTTCTTAGTGATCTGCAAAGAACTGCTCAAGACTGAACTCCCCCCGCTCTCTGAGCTGCTGCAGGCTCATGTAGCTTTTGTAGTAGCTGAGCAGGCTGTCCCGTAGAGAGTTTTCCTGCTCCATCAGGGCGATCCTGCTGTTTTCCAGATCAGCATCGGTTATGACGCCGGCGCTGTGCTGCTTGAGAGCCACCTCGTACTTTTTCTGCTCCACCTCATAGGAGTCCAAAGCGTTGAGGTAGCTTTTTTCGCTCTGTTTGAGAGTGTTGTAGCTGCGGATCAACTGCTTGAGCTGGTCCTCTTCTGTGTTTTTCAGATTGATCTTTGCTTTTTCCACTTCCAGTTCTCTTTCTCTAATGGTAAGTACCGCTTCGCCTTTAGTCCTTGCCTCTTCCAGGTTTGCAGTGGCAGTGTCCAGCTGGTCTCTTGCCTGAACCACTCTCTCAAGGTTTGGCAGGTCTTTTAAGACGTCTTCTAGAGTCTCGGCAAACGGCACAAACTCCAGTTTAAAGTCGAACTCCCAATCTGCACTTCCCACAAGCGCGGCAAAATCCATCTTTGCCAGTTCTATTTGGTTTTCGGTATTGGCCAAATTGCTTTGCGCTGACTCCAAGTTCAGCTTCAGGTTTCTGAGTTCGGAGTCGCTGATACTTTTGATCTCCCACTTCTTCAACCCGTTTTCGTAAGCGGTTTCTGCCTGCTTCAGTCGGATCTTTCTGATCTCCAACTGATTCATGAGGTTTGTCATGTTAACGTAGTTTTCCAAGTAGGTAACCTGCAGGTTCTGCACAGCTGTTCTGTAGGTCTTGTTTGCCTTTTTCCAAGCTTCATCTGCTTTTTTCTGATTGGCCTCCAAATTGTCCAGGAGGTTTTCAGCTGTAGCTCTCAAATGATCGATTTCGGCTTTTTCCAGATCGATCTCGGCTAGTCTGTGGGTGGCGGAGTTCTCCAGTACAAGTTCCCAACCCTTTTGCATTTCGAGCACCTCCGCCTGTGCTCCGAGCACAAGTACTGTAAGAAGTGCTGCAACAACAAGGATTTTTCTCATGGCATCGGTGTCACCAAACTGACACCTAATTCACCTCCGTCTTTCTCAACATATAAACAAACTTGCCCTTTTAGTTGCAAAATCCTTGATATCTGTTCAATTTAAGCTCTCCATTCAAGAAAAAACACCCAAGATCTTGGGTGTTTTTTGCTATGCAGTTTAGGCTAAGGCTTTTGCCACTTCCTCCAACTGCCTTACTATTTCAATTTTCTGCGGGCACTTAGGCTCACATTGGTAGCATTGAATGCAACTTTCAGCGGCTTTCTGTTCGTTTTTTAGCTTGTTGTAGGCATCTTTAGCCGTGTCCAGAAGGTCGTACACTCTGTAGTAGTTCATAGCCGTGAAGTTCCTCGGTATATCCACTCCGTTAGGGCAGGGCATGCAGTAGTTGCAGCCTGTGCAGTACAGGTTTGCCAGTCTCTGCTTCTCCCTGAGTATTTCTTCCAACGTGTCTTTTTCTTCCTGGCTTAAAGGCTCTTCCATAGATGCAATCCGAACGTTTTCCCGCAGCATCTCTAAGTTGCTCATACCGGAGAGTGCCACATCCACATTGGGGTTGCTGAAGACAAATCTAAAAGCCATTTCGGCGCTGCTTTTTGTGCCTTGGGGAATGAGCCGCTTTATCTCTTCTGATGGTGCTGCAAGCCTTCCCCCTCCAACGGGTCCCATTACAGCAACGCCCAAACCCTTGCTCTTAGCATAGGCTATGCCTTCTTCATTGCTTCGGTCCAAGAGGTTGTACTGAACCAGCATGGTTTCGAAGTTACCAGTATCGATGAGTTTAATCAGGTTTTCCGGTGTATCGTGAAAGGAGAACGAAATGTGGCGGATCAAGCCCTCTTCCTTAGCCTTAAACGCCTCTTCCATCGGCCCGTTTTTAACATCGATAAGCTTGGTATACTTCTCCCAGTTGATAGCCCACATGTGGTAGAAGTCGATGTAGTCCAAATCCAGCTTCTTGAGCGAAGTCTCCAAGCGTCTCCGCCAGTTGGCACCGCTTGCATCTTCTATAGGATTTTTCGTGGCCACATAGACTTTGTCCCGAAAACCCTTGAGGGCTTTGCCTATCAAGACTTCGCTTTGTCCATCGAGGTAGTACAGTGCTGTGTCTACGTAGTTGATCCCCAGCCTAAACCCTTCACGAAGGAGCTCAATGGCATAGTCGGGATTCTCAGTAGGCAGCCTCATGCCGCCAAATCCGAGTCTGGACACCTTAACACCAGTATTCCCAAAGTCTCTATACTGCACTCAAAATCCTCCTACTTAGACAATCTTTACCGCTTCTTTGGTCTCTTGGGACCTGTAGATAGCATCTTGAATCTTCATAACAGCCAATGCCTCTTCGGGCTTCACCAGAGGCTCCTTGCCATTGATGACGCAGTCGATAAAGTGTTCGATCTCTGCATGGTAGTTGCTGATATTGAGGTTTCTCCTGACTACCTGGCTGACGTTGATTCTGTTGTACTCTTCGCTTACAACAGTCAAAGGTTTGCCGTAATGGAAGACTGCACCGGCTTTTGAGCCGTAAATCTCTGTGCCGAAGATTTCATCTTCGGTGATGTTCATAACCCAGCTGGTCTCAAGAGACAGCGTTGCACCGTCTTTCATCTTCACGAGACCAAAGGCCGCGTCTTCAACTTCGTACTCATCTGGAGTGTAGTTGCCCCAGTTGTTGAGAGGACCGTTCTTGGCGATGGCATTGTAGCTAGAACCTAAGACCACTTCAGGATCGTGGTTATCCATAAGATAAAGAGTCAAGTCCAGTGCGTGAGTGCCGATATCGACCAGAGGACCTCCGCCTTGCTTTTCCAGGTTCAAGAAGTCGCCGTGAGCAGGAACTCCCCTTCTGCGGGTGGCGATAGCTTTAGCAAAGTAAATGTCTCCGAACTCTCCATACTGAATGCGTTCTTTAAGGGCTTGAATATCCGAATCGAAGCGCCACTGGTAGCCGATGGTTAGAATCTTACCGCTCTTCTTGTAAGCTTTCACCATTTCTTCTGCTTCCTGAGCATTTCTTGCCATGGGCTTTTCGCAGATAACGTGCTTGCCAGCTTCAAGAGCGGCGATGGTTGCCGGAGCGTGAGCGTAGTTGGAAGTGCAAACGCTGACCACGTCAATTTCCTTCATGGCAACCAGATCGTGGAAGTCGGTGAAGACATGCTCCACGCCTAGCTCCTTTGCTCTTTTTTCTGCTCTCTCCGGTTTGATATCGCAGAGGGCATAGATTTCTACTTTATCGCTGAGATTTAAGTATCCGGGAATATGGGCACCTTTAGCAATGCCGCCTACTCCAATAATTCCTACTTTTAGTTTGCCCGACAATTTCAAGATCTCCTTTCAGTGCGTTTTCAACTGATTATTTACTCACAAGGTTTCCTATTTCCTCTCGGAAAGTGAACTTTTGCCACCTTAATACTGTACCCCATTTGGCGAAAACATGCCAGCTGCCATTTGGACAAACCTCCTCCTAAAAGCGCTAATCAGAATAAAAACAGCAAAGTAACTAAGAATATTGGTAAATGGCTCCAGAAGTAAAAGGAGGCGGAAACGTGGAGAAGGAGGAAAATCTCAACGTCTTTGCAAGCAAGCACGAACCCTACTGGCTCTCCTCCATCAAGAGGGAAGAGCATCCCGGTTTAAGTGAAGACATAGATGTTGATGTAGCTATTGTCGGCGGAGGCATCACTGGAATCACAACGGGCTTTTTACTGAAAAAAGCCGGTCTGAAAGTTGCGGTCTTGGAAGCAAACAGGCTTTTCAGCGGCACAACCGGACACACCACAGCCAAGCTCACCTCACAACACGGCCTGATCTACGACAGACTCATTGCCACATTCGGTGAGGAGCGGGCCAAACAGTATGCGGTAGCCAATGAAGAAGCTATTGGTTTTGTGGAAGCTTTGGTTAGGGAGAAAAACATCGACTGCAACTTCGAGACTCTGCCGGCCTACATCTACACTGAAGATGAGAGGTACATCGAGAGAATTAAAAGAGAGGTGGCAGCTGCAGAGACTCTCGGGCTGAGCGCTTCATTTGCTGAGGATCTCCCTCTCCCCTTTACAGTCCGAGGCGCAGTGAAGTTCGAAGGCCAAGCCCAATTCCACCCTTTGAAGTACCTGTCCGCTCTGGCTCGGGAGATCCCCGGAGATGGCTCGTTTATTTTTGAAAACACCCTTGCCGTCGATGTTGAAGATGCAAAGCGCCCTGTGGTGGTTACAAAAGACGGCCCCAAAGTCACTGCATCCTTTGTGGTTATCGCGTCTCACTTCCCCTTCTATGACGGGCTTGGCCTCTATTTCACCAAAATCTACACAGATAGATCCTACGTCATTGCCATCGAAGCCGAGGAAAGCCTTGGGGAAGGCGTGTTTCTCAGCGCTGAAACCCCAGTGCGTTCCCTCCGAAACATCAAAGACGGCAGATCTGAGCTGATCATCATCGGAGGTGAAAACCACAAGACAGGCGACCAAACCGGAACCAATGTCCATTACCGCAATCTCGCGGACTTTGCCAAGATTAACTTTACAGTAAAGAAGATCCACTACAGATGGTCTACCCAGGACTGCATGACCGCAGATGGCGTTCCTTACATCGGCTTTCTTACAGCAAAAACCCCCACCATACTGGTTGCCACAGGCTATAACAAGTGGGGAATGACCAGCGGAACCGCTGCAGCAAGAATCCTGTCCGACCTGATTACCAAAGGTGAAAGTCCCCATGCAGATGTGTTCAGTCCTCAACGGCTGCATCTAGCTGCTGCTCCTAGCTTGGTGGTACAAAATCTAGATGTTGCCCGCAAGCTGATCTCGGGTAAGCTCTCCGGCGGGGCTAAGGAAGAAGACCTGAAAAACGGCGAGGCGAAGGTCATCACTGCCTACGGCCAGAAGGCAGGAGCTTATCGCGATCACGAAGGCACGCTCCACGTACTGGACATTACCTGCACCCATCTAGGCTGCGAACTGGTCTGGAACGATGCGGAGCTGACCTGGGATTGTCCCTGTCACGGTTCTCGTTTCAGCTACACCGGCGATGTGGTCGAATGCCCTGCCCTCCGTCCGCTTAAACGTCTGGAAGGAGACGACGGAGCGAGCGACGAGAAGAACATCATCGATCCCAAACTTACGTAAAAAAATGGATCTCGCAAGAGATCCATTTTAATTAGTCAGCAAAGAGCCTATCTGTGAACTCGTCTAATTCCTTTTCCATGCGATCGAAGTCCATCGCTGCAATGTACAGCTTTTCGAGGTCTTCGTGAACCAAAAACGCCTTGTTCAGCTGAACGATGCCCTGCCTTTCTTCCTCTTTGATGGTCCCCTGTAGTTCCCTTTCAAAGCTGGTGTAGTGGTGTTCAGCTGGCCACACTACCTTGATGTGCAGCTTCAGCTCAGGTAGGTATACCCCTTCGTAGTTCATTCCGTCTAAAGGATCGATTAGGAACAAGACTTCAAACCCCTGGGTCAAAAAGATCCCTGCAAGAGAACTGAGGTAAGCCTTCGCCAGTGTCGGAGCACCTTCGAAGGTGTAGGTTTTTTCCGCAGGAACTTTCAGCTTCTTGAAGCCAAAGGGAGTATACGCAGAAACGAAGCGGTTGCGGCTTTTTCCCAGTTCGTTTTTGCCGTGGAGCTTGCGGTTTAATATCTCGTCTTTGATCTTTTGGTACTGGGTTTCTAAGCTCGGATGCAACCTTTCTGCCAAGCTCCGTTCTAGCTGCTCGCGAAACTTCAACGCTTTCTGCAGGCAGGCGTAAGCCAAGCTGAAATGCATCGAGTTTTTTTGCGACAGCTCCTCAACAAGCCTCTGATTGGACCTTAAACGGCTCGAGTCCCAGTAGTTGCCAAAGTTCAGGATTTCGTCTCTGATGCCAGGTTTTTCAGCTTCTAAGATGTGGGGAGCCGTGGCATCAGTTACAAAAAAACCAAGGTCGAAGTCGGCGATAGTATCAAATGAGTCCGGTGCAGAAGGGCAGTAAAAAACGACGGGATTTTCAATCCTCTTGAGTAGTCTTTTGATGAATGAAGATTTCCCCGTTCCCGGACCTCCCTTAATCAGTATCCGTTTTTTTGCTTCGGGAAAGAACTCCTTAGCAAAGTTAACCGATCCCCTGCCGGTGTTTCCTCCCCAGAAAAATTCGTTCATGAACTCACCTCTTAAAACGCACTGAACTCAGTGCGGAAACTTGGGTCTTTCGCCTTTCTATTCTTATGCAGTTTACCCCATTTTAGTTAGCGACACTGCATGTCTCGAAAAAGTGCCAAGAAAAAAACTGCCGAATAAAATCGGCAGTTTCTCAGCTGTTTCACTTAGCCCGGCTTCCTACTATCTCCAGGCCTCTTTTCTTTTCCGGTTTGGCATGGTGCTTTTCGAATCTATACAGCGACACGCCAGCCAAAAGAAGCAGCAGGACAAAGGTCAGCCACGACTCCATGTGCACGTAGCTGGCAAAGTGGGTCGAGTGCACTTCAGTTACCGGGAAAAGCGTGGTAAAGACCAGGTTCCACGCGGTGTGGAAACCAATGCAAAGCCACTTGGCCTTAGTGCAGAGGTACAGTAGACCCAGGAAAAATGCTAAGACGTAAAAGTTTGCCCAGCCTAGAAGGTTTACATGAGGCCTATCCCAGAGGAATTGCACCAGGACAAACACCAAAGACGAGTAGATTACCGCTCTGTGGGGATGATGCATCTCCTCAAACTGCTCCAAAACGTATCCCCTGGTGACCATCTCTTCGATGTACGATTCAGAGATAAAGAAAATAATACTGGATACAAGCACTCGGAAGAAAGCGCTTGATAGTAGTGCTGGGTTGAACACTCTAGATTTCGTGCCCACAAGATTGTCCAGTACAACCACTATAAGTGCAACGAGAGCACCGAAAAGGGCACCTATGCCCAGTTTTTTTATACCGTCAACCTCTAGATATCCTTTAAAGTTTCCAGTTTCCAGTACGAACCTTAGCCACCCGTGGATGATTATGGACAGAACAATGGCCTGAGCTAGCATCTTTAAGCTAGGTTCGTTGATAACAGGCAAGGTATCTAGTGCGTACGAAGTAAACATCATGAACGGAACAAGGAGCACTAAATAAAACAAAACCTGTTGCGCGCGATGCTTTTCACTTTGCAGCATTTATACAGCCTCCATATTACTTCCAGTGATTCTTCAACCACTACTAGCTCAGAGTCCATTGTATACAACTTCAGGAAACAGTGCAACTAAAATGCTCGCTGATTTTGTTCAAAATTTAACATTTTTGACGCAAATCGCTGTTAATCTCGACTAACCTTCTTGGACAGTTTCAAGCTTATCCTCTGGCGTTTGGTGTCGATTTCGGTAACCACAACCTCTACGATCTCTCCTACCGAGATCTGCTGCGTCGGATGGAGCTTGTGGCCCTTAGGCAGTTTGGAAACGTGAATGAGACCGTCTCTCTTCACTCCGATATCTACGAAAGCACCGAAATCCACAACGTTTCTAACGGTCCCCGTGAGAACCTGTCCGACTTTGAGGTCTTCAAACTTCATGACGTCGCTCCTAAACACCGGCCCGGGGAGGTCTTCTCGTGGATCTCTACCTGGTTTCTGCAGAGAGTCCACAATATCTATGACCGTAGGGAGACCTGCCTCAAACTTAGAAGCAAGTTCCTTAGCATCTACGTCTTTCAAAGCTTCTTTAAACTCCGGCTTCTCCACGTCGGTGAGGTCAAATCCCAAAGAGCCAATGATCTTTTCCGCAAGCTCGTAGGACTCGGGGTGAACTGCGGTGTTGTCCAAGATGTTTTCTCCACCTGCAACACGCAAAAAGCCTGCAGCCTGTTCAAAGGTTTTTGCTCCGAGGCCCTTGATTTCAAGAAGCTGCTTTCTGGAGCGGAAAGGCCCGTTTTCCTGTCTGTAGGCGACGATCCGCTGTGCCAAGGTTTTGTTGATGCCGCTTACGTAGCGGAGGAGGCTCCAAGATGCGGTGTTCAGTTCCACGCCAACGTGGTTTACTGCAGACATGACCACATAATCCAGTGCTTCCGCAAGACTCTTTTGGTTCACATCGTGCTGATACTGCCCTACGCCGATGCTCTTGGGATCGATCTTTACCAGCTCTGCCAGAGGATCCTGGATTCGTCTAGCGATAGAGACCGCTCCTCTAATGGACACGTCTAGGTCTGGGAACTCTTCCTTGGCCACTTCAGAAGCTGAGTAGACCGAGGCTCCAGCTTCGCTGACGATGGCATAGTTCGTGCCGGTTTCTTTGGCTATTTCGCTTGCCAGCATCTCGGTTTCTCTGGAGGCTGTTCCGTTTCCGATGGTTATGAGGTCCACCTTGTATTTCTTAATCAAGTCGATTAAGGTTTTCTTGGCTTCTTCCCACCTATGCTGCGGCTCGTGAGGGTAAACAGTGCAGGTGGTGAGGAGATCTCCTTGCGGGTTGACAACAGCTACTTTGGTGCCTGTTCTGTAAGCGGGGTCTAGCCCCATAACGGTCTTCCCTCTTACAGGAGCTTGCAGCAGTAGATTTCTCAGGTTTTCCTGGAAGATGCGAATGGCCTGTTTGTCCGCGTCCTCACTGAGGTTTCTCCTTAGGTCCCTTTCGATTGCAGGAGCAAGCAGCCGTTGATAAGAGTCGATGATGGCTAGCTTCAGCTGCTCTGGATAGGGAGCTTCGGCGTCAACCCAAAGAGCGTTTAGTGACTGAATCACCTGATCCTCACTTGCAACTAGTTTTACCGCAAGATAGCCTTCTTTTTCACCGCGATTAATAGCCAGAATCTGGTGGGAAACCAGACTCTTCAAAGGGGCTTTGAAGTCGAAGTAGTTCTGGTATGTTAGAGCTTCCTGCTCTTCTTCTTTGCCTTTAACAGGTGCAACCTCCAGAGACCCCAGTCTGAAGATGATCCTCCTCATCCATTCCCTGGTTTTGAAGTCTTCGCTGATGATCTCAGCCACAATATCTCTAGCTCCACTCAAAGCATCCTCTTCAGAGGGAACTTCTTCGGAGAGATAGTCTTTGGCAAAAGAGACAGGATCTTCTTTGGCCTGAAGAATGATCTCAGCAAGAGGCTCCAATCCTCTTTCTCGGGCGATAGTTGCTCTAGTGCGGCGTTTTGGTCGAAATGGCAGGTAGATGTCTTCTACGGCCTGCAGGCTATCGGCCTTCTTAATGCTCTCCTCGATCTCCGGCGTAAGCTTATCGCCGATGAGGCGAATGACTTCTTCTTTGCGGGCTTCAAGGTTTCTCAGGTAGGTTACCCGTTCCTGAATCGCTTTGATCTGGGTCTCATCTAAAGAGCCGGTGCGTTCCTTACGGTAGCGGGCTATAAAAGGGATGGTGTTGCCCTCATCCAACAGAGCTACGGTCTCTTTTACCTGCTCACTTTTTATTTTGAGTTCCAACGCAACAGCACTAATGATATCCATTTCTACCCTCTCCTTTGAGAAAAAGGAGCCCCTAGGCTCCTTAACGATTCTTGGACTTGCGTGATTTCAAATTCTTAAGCATTTGATGATGTTCAAGAACTAAAGCCGTACCTCTAGCCACAGAAAACAGTGGCTCTTCTGCCACAAACACGGGAAGATTGGTCTCGTGCTTAAGCAGCTTATCGATATTCTTAATCAGTGCACCACCACCGGTAAGAATAATGCCGTTTTCGAAGATATCTGAAGCTACCTCCGGCTTGGTTTCTTCCAGGGTGACTTTGACAGCTCGTACAATTTCCGACAACGGCTCGGAGATGGCCTCGTGAATCTCTCTGGTGTGGACGACCAGGTTAACAGGGAGTCCAGTCACCAAGTTTCTACCCCTGATCTCCAGTTCTTCGTCTTCTTCAGGGAAGGCGTTTCCGATCTTGATTTTAATCTCTTCAGCTGTGCGCTCTCCAACAACGATGCTGTACGCTCTGCGTAGGTACAAAATAATAGCCTTGTCCATTGCGTTGCCAGCAACACGGATAGAGCGACCAGCTACAATTCCGCCAAGCGAAGTTACGGCGATCTCTGTAGTTCCGCCGCCGATATCTACAACCATATGTCCTGTGGGCTCTTCTACCGGTATTCCTGCACCGATTGCAGCAGCCATCGGCTCTTCGATGAGGTAGACTTCTCTTGCCCCTGCTTTAAATGCCGCCTCTTCAACGGCGCGGCGTTCCACTGACGTTGCACCTCTAGGAATGCCTACAACGAGGCGAGGTCTGAAAAGCGAAGGTCGGATGCACTTCTTAATGAAGTAGTTGAGCATTTTTTCCGTAACTTCGTAGTCGGCAATAACGCCGTCGAGCATAGGCTGCACGGCGACAATATCGCCTGGAGTCCTACCGATCATGGCCTTGGCCTCTGAACCCACAGCCAAGATCTCTTTTGTGTCCTTTCTTATAGCGACAACAGACGGTTCGTTTAAAATAACCTCACCTTTGCGGCAGACCAGCGTGTTGGCTGTACCTAGGTCTATGCCAATATCCCTTCCTAATCTCATAGACGTAGCACTGTTGTGCTTTCCCTCCCTCATAACCAAATCGCATCAATAGATCTTAGTAAAATGCTCTGCAATCTTGGTCTGACCGCATAAGCCTGGCAGGATCCCTACCAGGCATCTCTTTATGATCACTTGCGGCCTGCAATTTGCTTTGCGTACTTCACGATTTCCCATTCATCTAAAAAAACTTTATCACCATCAACCAGCGCAGGGATGGTTTTTTGACCTGTAGCCTTAAAAAGATCGTGGCGGTTTTTGGCTTCTCTGGCAACTTTTACATAGCGGTATTCAACTCGAAGCTGCCTCAGGTTGTCTTCTATCCAGAGGCACTTCGGACACCATGGAGCACAATACAAGGTTAGCACAAAGTATTCCTCCCCGTCATGAGAATACTTTATGCAGCACGCTCCTAAGCTGCGCCAGCTTCAGTGTCCGACGGGACTTTCAGAAGGCAATTGAGTTGAAATGCCCGGAATCCTCTTTCAGGCTACAGCTCCCCAACAACCCGAACTTCAGGCTCCAACACCACATCGAACTTCTCCTTGATGGTGGCCTGAATGAACTTGATGAGGTCCAAGACGTCCTGACAAGTGGCTCCGCCCACGTTGACGATGAAACCTGCGTGCTTTGTAGATACTTCTGCTCCGCCAATCCTATATCCTTTTAGACCGGCTTTTTCTACCAGCGGTCCAACAAAGTTGTCCGGCGGTCTCTTGAAAACCGAACCAGCGCAGGGCATGTCAACAGGCTGTTTGGAGGTCCTCCGTTCGGTTAGGTCCTCCATCTTTCTGGCGATCTCTTCTCTATCTCCCCTCTCCAGACTGAAGGTCGCTTCAAGGGCGATAAGACGCTTTTCCATAAACACCGAATGCCTGTAGTCCAGATGCAAGTCCTGTTTGGTCAGCTGGATAATGTTACCTTCCATGTCCATGGCTTTGGCAGTACTGATCACGTCTTTGATCTCTCCGCCGTAAGCTCCGGCATTCATTACCAGCGCTCCGCCCACATTTCCCGGAATCCCCACCGCAAACTCCAGGCCGGAAAGACCGGCACTGCCTGCGGTTTTAGATACGTCAGACAGCGCAGCACCTGCGCCGCAGGTTACCGTCGTGCCTTCAATAGAGATGTTGCTAAAACTTTTATCTATTTTGACAACTACTCCTCTAATACCTTTGTCGCTAACCAGAAGATTAGATCCGGCCCCGATCACCATAAGCGGAACAGTTACACCTGTTCGCGACTGTGTTTCGCCAATGAGCTGCAAAACCTTCTGCAGATCTTCTATAGACTTCGGCAGGACAAAGATATCACTCGGTCCGCCGATCTTGAATGTTGTGTGCTTTTCCATGGGCTCCTGCCACAGCACTTCGCCGTCTAAGGCGGCTTTCAGGGCATTGTGGAGTTCAAGCATTTTTTAGCCCCCTTGCTTCTTCATAAGCAGCATACTCTATGCACTCTAAGCAGAACTGATAAAAGTCAAGTCCAATGAACAGCTGTTTTAATGTGCAGTGATAACAGATTCTGCCATCTTTGTCCCTGACGCAGACTGCATAGCGGCAAACTTCCATTTTATTGAATTCTCCTTCCTTATGTTTAATCCTACTTCCACCTGTAAATAGGTGGTTGTAATTAGGAAGTCTTTTACTTATTGTGCCCCTAATTCCAGGTTGGATTAAGGGATCTGGCGGGATTTGCATAGACCATTTGCTGCGTATAGAATAATAGTAAATGCGTGCGAAAATATGCTACAATCTTATCAAATGGGGTGATCTCTTGCTAATTGCCCAAGTCTGCTATTTAGCGCCTCCTGCTGTTGGCGGTGTGGAAAAGCACGTCTTAGAGCTCAGCCGATCCCTGATCAAAGCCGGGCACCAAGTGGAAATACACACCTCCTCTTTCTACGACCTCAAAGGTTCGAGAAAAGTAGGCCAAACAAACGATGAGATCCCTACTTATCGCTACGCAAGTCGGTTTGTCAAAAAGACTACGGTTTTTTCACAGCCCATTCACTTCCCAGGCCTTTTCTGGGGACTGGTGCGGCGGAAGCCTGATGTGGTGCACGTGCACTCTATGGCATCTTTGCACCTTGAACTGAGCTACCTTTACGCAAGGCTTTTCCGCAAGCGCTTGGTGGTCACCGGTCACTACAGTGCAGCGGATCTAAACCGGCTGTATACCAAGAGGAAAAACGGCAAAAAACCCCTACGGCTGCAGTACTGGGAAACTAGAATGAAAAAAATCATGGACTATGCAACGCTCATTGCCATTACCGAAGAAGAAGCCGACGCTTACAGAACGCTTTTCGGTTTCCAAAACATCGCTGTGATACCAAACGGCATTAGGCTTGCAGAGTTTACCCCAAAAGAGCATAAAGAGAACTTTATTATCTTTATCGGTCGTATTGTTCCTGAAAAAAGACTGGAGTTTCTTCTCGAAGCCCATAAAAAGCTGGAGCACCCCCTGCCGTTGATTGTTGCAGGTTATGCTCCAGACAGTGCATATTTGGATAAGTTAAAATCCCTTGCAGGAAGCGGAGTCAGCTTTATCAATCCTCCAAGACAGCAGTTGGTCGAACTCCTGGGAAAAGCTAAAGCCTTGGTTCTGCCTAGCAAAAACGAGGCCTTCGGCATCGTCCTTTTAGAAGCTATGGCTTCAAATGCGCTGGTTCTTGCTAGCAACTCAGGAGGTTTCCCTACAGTCGTTGGCGATGCAGGCCTGCTTTTTAATCCGGACGATCCCGCGGACCTTGCAGACAAGATTTCCCTCCTTAAAGACGATCAGCTCTGCCAGAGTCTCCGCGAGAAGGGTCTTGCCAGAGTGCAAAACTACGACTGGGATCTTCTGGTCGAGAAGGTTCTGGAGGTGTATTCCCATCCAAAATCGTGAAATCAGCGTCATCTGCACGGTATATAACGAAGAAGAGAATATCAACGCACTGGTTGAAAGCCTGCTTTCCCAGTCGCTAAAGCCAAAAGAGATCATCATCACAGACGGCGGTTCCACCGACGGGACCTTGGAGATCCTAAAAGACCTAGAAGAAAAGCACCACACTCTCAAGGTCTACAGCGTCCCGGGAAATCGCGCTAAAGGCAGGAACGCAGCCATAGCCAAATCTACAGCAGAATACATAGCGGTGACCGATGCAGGATGCGTAGCAGATCCCTTTTGGTTGGAAAAGATCTCCGAACCGCTTTTTGCAGGTGCCGAAGTGGCCTCGGGCTTTTACGAACCAGTAGTCCAAAACCCCCTGGAAAAAGCGGTGGCCAAAATGACCATACCCAGCCTGAAAACGGTAAATCCAGACACCTTCCTCCCGTCCAGCAGGTCTGTAGCCTTTAGCAAGAAAGCCTGGGAAACCGTAGATGGGTATCCTGAAGAGTTTTCCCACAACGAAGATACTCCTTTTGATCTCCGCTTGAAGAGCCAGGGTTATACATTTGTGTTCGTGCCCGATGCGCTGGTCTACTGGAAGCCCAGATCTAGTTTTAGAGAGGTTTGGCGGCAGTTTCACCAGTACGCTTACGGAGATGGCGAAGCTCTGATTCAGATCCGGGATTATCTGTTGATCTTCCTTAGATACATCCCGCTTTTCTTCTTCCCCTACGGAACTTTTCTAGCTGTCCTGTTGTGGTTTTTGCGTCTGGCCAAAGACTTCAGCAAGTGTCTGAGTATTTACACCCTCCCATTGCGGTTCACCATAGATTTTGCGGACATGATCGGATTTATTAAAGGTTTGAAAGTAGCGTGGACTAAGTGGAGAAAAAGCAAATCCTCATAACCACAATTGGAAAATTCCCCCATGTTGGCGGAAAGTCGGTCCACATTGAAACTCTAACCAGATCGCTGCCTAAGGCATCAAATGGGAAGTTTAGCCCTAAAGTGCTCTCCTTTTCCGATCTCGGGCCTTTCGTGCAGACCTTTTGCTCTCTGCCCAGAGTCTTTAAGGATATTCCGCTGGATTTTGTCCTAAGAAGGTACTTTCTCAAAAAGCATTTGGGTAAAGAGATTCTGTCGCAGGTGCCGCTCTTTCTAGTGCAGGAAAGCTCGTCTTTCCAGCTTGCAGAGTATGCAGGAAAGCCGTTTATTCTAACTGTTCACGGTTCAAGCTGTGACGAGTATGCAAGCAGTAAGGCCATACCTTTTGGCGGTAGAAGCTACAAAAAGCTCCTCCAAGAAGAGATCGAAGCGGCCAAGCGAGCTGCCTTTGTGATCACCGTCGATACCAATCTCAAGAATCAAATTCTCGAGCGTTCTCATATAGATGGTAGTAAAGTCACGGTACTGCCTAACACCGTTGACACTGACGTTTTCTCTCCAGAAATGAACAAAAAAGCACAAAAAGAAGCCTTGGGTCTAAACCCAAGCGATTTTGTTACGGTAGTTGTTCGCAGGCTAGTACCGAAAAACGGCGTACAGTTCGCCATTTTGGCTCTGGCAAAACTCCAGCAGAAAAACGTCAAGCTGGTTGTGGCAGGCGACGGCCCGGAAAGAAAGTCCTTAGAAGAGCTGGTAGCTCAGCTTCATCTAGAAGATCAAGTAGTTTTCCTCGGCGCCATTCAACACCACAGAACTCCGGAGCTCCTCAGGTGTGCAGATCTCTGCCTCATTCCTTCGGTTCCCGACCAAAATGTCGTGGAAGCCACTTCTATCTCTGCCCTCGAAGCCATGGCGACGGCACTTCCAGTTGTTGCCAGCGGCATCGGAGGGTTGAAAGAGCTTCTAGAAGGAGGTGCGGGAGTCCTCGTTCCACCTGCAGACCCCGAAGCACTGGCAGCTGCTTGGAAAAACATAATCGACAACCCCGTCTTTGGGGAATCTTTAGGTGTAAAAGCCAGAGCGAAGGTTTTACAGGAGTATTCTTTGGATAAATGGATAGGTACGTATATCGATCTTATAGAAAGAACAATCGAAGCAAGTACAGGAAGGTAGGGATAGATGAATGCAGCTCTTGATTTGGCTTTTGCTTTTTTTCGCTGTGTATCCCTATGCCTTCTATCCGCTGATTTTGAAGCTGATTTCGTTGCTGAGGGCCTCCTGCGTTCCGAAAGACCTCTACTCAGAAGAAAATTTGCCTAAAGCAACACTTCTTATCACCGCTTACAACGAAGAAGAGTTTCTTGAAGCAAAGATCCAGAACTCACTGAAGCTCGACTATCCCGATCTGGAGATCGTTGTCGTCTCCGACGGCTCTACTGATAGAACCAATGAGATTCTGGCGTCATTCCCAGAGGTAAAATCGGTAATTCTCCCTAAGCGTAGCGGCAAGCCAACAGCTCTTAAGGCAGGTCTAGAGGTTGCCGGAGGCGAGATCATCTGCCTTTCCGATGTATCGGCACTCTATGAAGAAAACTGCTTGAAGCTTCTTGTTGCACCGCTTCTTTCCCCGGAGGTTGGGGCTACAGGTGGCGTTCTTTCCTTCAGAAAGCATAATGCAGCCACTCCTGGCGAGGTAACCTACAGCAGTTATGAGAGTAAGCTTCGAGCATTGGAAACTGAAGCTCTGGGCACCATTGTGCTGCCCGGCACGTTCTACGCCGTACGGCGCAGGGACATGGTACTCCCTCCGGAAGACATCATTGCCGACGACTTTTACGTCACCTGCAGCCTTCTGGAAAGAGGGCTTAAGTTGATCCAAGTGGACAAAGCCATGGCTTTCGAACAGGCAAGCCACGACACATCGGGAGAGTTTATCCGCAAGTCCAGAATCATTGCCGGCGGTATGCAGACTCTAGCCCGTTTTCCGAAACTGCTTTTTGGCAAATGGGGCTTCTTTTTAGTTTCCCACAAGGTCTTGCGGTGGGGTGCTGCTCTTTTCGGGGGCATGCACTACCTCCTTTTGGCCTTCTCCGGTCTCTGCCCTTGGCTCTTTGCCGCAGAGAGCGTACTTTTGCTTTTGGGAATCATTAGTACTTTCTTGGATTTGGCAGGAGTTAAGACGCCCAAAATCATGGCGCTTCTCAGGCACTTTGTCGTTGTAAACGCAGCAGTGTATTGGGGTATCATTGGACTATTTAGTGGGAGGCAGACGGTAAAATGGCAACGGTAATCGGACTCATACTGCTTTTCCTCTTGTTCATTGTTTGGGGATTTGTTACGGCTAATTCTCTAAGGTACAAAATGATCACCATCCGCGCCGAAGGCTGGCCGGAAAAGTCCACCCGCATCCTCTTTATGTCCGACCTGCATACTTCGGGCAGAGGTTTTCGAATAAAACGCACGATCAAGCTGGCCAAGGAAGCTCCCTGCGATATTGTCTGCATCACAGGCGACATCATCGTGCGGCGGGTGCGGCAAGAAGAGCGGGTTGTGCAGGCTTTAAAAGAGATTGCAAATGGCAGACCGACGTTTCTGGTTTGGGGTAACAACGACTACAACCCGGAAATCGATAGGGCAAAGCTCTACGAAGAGCTGCAAAAGGCCAACATCAATGTGCTGGTAAACGAGCGGGTTAAGGTTGGCAACCTAACCATCGGTGGCTTGGGCGACCCCTTTTGGGGAAAAGACGATATTGAAAAAACCCTTGCTGAAGATGTGGATCTCCTGCTGTCCCATACGCCTTCGCCCATCTTTGAAGTGAAAAAGCGGGCTAAGTTGATGCTGGCAGGTCACACCCACGCAGGCCAGTTCTGCAGTATTGACGGCACGCCTCTAATGCCCGAGCTGCGGAAGAAAGAAGCTTTTGCCTACGGTCTCTCCTACCATAACGGCACCCACATCTACACCACATCGGGCATCGGCACCACCAGACTCCCCCTCCGGTTCTTCTGCCATCCCGAACTGGTGCTCTTGGAGGTCAGGCCTAAATGACAAAGAAGACTACTCTATACATTCTTTGCGGTCTGCCTGCAGCAGGAAAGAGCACTTTATGCCAGCTTCGCCAGGGCCGGGTGATTACCGCAGACATTATCAGAAAGGGCATTGTGGGGAGTCTCGGCGACTCTGATCACGATGAGTTCGTCTGGGAGACCGCTCTAAATGCTGCCGAGTACTTCCTCCAATTTGGCGACGTTTACTACGATGCAACAAACTCCACAAGAGCGCGGAGAAAGCCGTTTGTGGACAAGGCTAAGGAGCTTGGGAAAGATGTTGTGTGCGTGTGGGTTGCAACTCCCCTTGAGGTTTGCATCAAGCAGAACCAAAGAAGGGCGAAGTCCAATCCCGACTCACCTCCAGACTGGGTCATAGAGAAGGTCGCGGGAGTCTTCGAACCTCCCACACTGGACGAAGGGTTTGCCAAGATCGAAAAATGGCTGCCTGCGCCCTCAGGGATGCGGGCTCAGTTCATCTACAAAACATAAACAGGGTGCAGCTGGAAACGATCGTGGGCTGCACCCTGTTTGTTTTCTGCTTGAACCCTGTTTTTCTGGCTTGCCATAAACTCTGCACATCAGATCAGGCAAAGCCTGGATAGCTTCTGCGGACCTCTTCTAGAACCTTGCCCATGTCCTTTTCAGCGTCTTTGTGCATGACAAAAACGATACCGTCTTTTACCACAACCACCGTGTCTTGTACTCCCGACAGCACCACCAAATCGCCTTCGGAGTACACCAGACTGCTGTCTGAGTTGAACTTAACAAAGCTCCCTTTCTCCCCTGCGTACTTCAGGTAGTTTTTCCACGTGCCGATGTCTTCCCAAAGAACTTTCATCGGATATGCAAAAAGCCGGTCCGTCTTTTCCATGACTCCCTTATCTATAGATATCGGTCTGAGTCTGGCAAATGCCGCCACATCTCGAGCCCTAGCGGCGGCAAAGTGGCTTGGAAGAAACCTTCCAATTTCCAGAAGTAGTTTCCGCGCTGGTGCCGCGTAGATCCCGCTGTTTACCAGATACCCTGCTTCTATATACTCTTCAGGACGGGTAGGTTTCTCTGCAAAGTCCACCACTTTGCCCAGTTCCAAGCCTTCCTCCATCTTGATGTAACCGTACTGCTTTGAGGCTTCTTCCTTGGATTGCTTGATACCGAGAGCCGTAATAGTTCCTGCTCTTTTTGCTTTTTCCAAAGCCGCTGTGACCTGTTCCCAAGGAGAAATCAGGTGATCCACAGGGAAAATCCCCACGAAAGCCTCTTTATCAGTATGCAGTATCTGTGCCAGACCCCAGGCAATAGCTGCAGCTGTGTTTTTTCTAAACGGCTCTTTGATTAGCCGGCACCCATAAGTTTCGATGCTTCTGGAAGAAACCACCCAGATGCGCTGTCTCGGAACCCACTGGGAGACCCGGGATATGGTTAGTTCCAGCATCGTTTGGGAGTGAATGTCTACTCCCTCTTTGGTTGCAGATTGCTTCCTACTAATAGGCCAGAGTCTTTGACCCAGCCCTCCGGCTAAAATCAGTGCGTGATTCATATCCATCCCCATCTCTAAAGCCCCTTGCCTCCGCCTGAGCGGTAAGACTTTGCAGAGCTCCATAATCAGTACTTAAAAAAACAGTTCAAGCGAGATCTCGCTTGAACTGTTACTTACATTATTAAAGGGTTAATTCCTTTACCATCTTGAGAATATCTTCACGCACAGGCTGCTTGCCCCGGGCAAGCTTCAGATCCACAGGCTGCAGAGTTCCCTGTTTGTAGGCTACCATCAGATTGGTTTTTCCGTCGACAAGCAGGTTAACCGCAGTTCTGCCGAAGTTCAGGTCCATGAAAACTTCGTAGGATGTGGGGCGTCCACCCCGCTGGATGTAGCTAAGAACGATCGCCCTAGTCTTCTTGCCCAGTTTTTCCTGAAGGTAGTCTCTCAGGCCAAAGCCGATGCCGCTCAGCATTTTGTTGCCGAAGGCGTCCACGCCGGACTCAATCTTGGCGTGGGCAAATTCGGTTACTCCTTCTGCGATCACAATAATGTTGCTGAGAAAACCTTGAGCGTGGCGGGCTTTGAGCTTGTCCACAAGAAGATTTGCATCAAAGTTCATCTCCGGTACGAAGACGAACTCTGCACCTGCCGTTAGGCCTGCAACTGCAGCAATCCACCCGCTGTCTCTGCCCATAACCTCGACCACGATATCTTCTTTGTGAGAATCGCAGGTGGCCCTGACGTTGTGAATGGCTTCAACTGCGTTGTGGACAGCTGTATCAAAGCCAACACAGTAGTCGGTGCCGGGAACATCGTTGTCGATGGTCTGGGGAATGCCAACAATATTCAGCCCGAAATCATCTGCAAGTCTGCTTGCCACAGACAGAGTGTCATTTCCGCCGATAGCAATTATACCGTCAAGTTTCTGACTCTTAATCTGCTCGATGATCTCAGCCGTTTTTTCGATCTTGTAGGGATTGGTCCTGGAAGTGCCGAGTATGGTCCCGGCTGTGTTTACGTAAGTTACGGTCTTTTCGAAGCTAAGAGGCATGTACGCGCCTTCGATCAGACCCTTCCAACCGTCCAAAATCCCAACTACATCGATTCCTTTGTTTCGTGCTTCCAAGCAGATTCCGTGAAGCACCGCATTGATGCCAGAGGAATCACCTCCGCCTGTGAGCACACCAATTCTCTTCACTTTCACATCTTTCTGCACTGCGTAAACGCAACTCCTTTTTGGAAGTTTTGGCGTTTGTCTCTTTTAAGTCAAAGTTTTTCTCCCTTTACCTGAAAAAGCTCCTCTGCTTTCGAGGAGCATTAGTTTTAAGAGAAAACAATATTTATATCTTAACGCCTTTTTTGGTTCCAGTTTTATTATACCGAACCGGGACTGTACTCTCAAGCACATTCAAACTGAGGAATTTCGCTCGATTTAACACGATATTCGCATCACTATTGTTTATTTATTCACGCCGTTAGTAAACAGTAATTGGAATAACCCCAATAATGGCAATATTTATTAATCGTATTTCCGAATTTTTCTGCAGGAAAACGTACTTCCAGCTGAGAAATTAACATGTATAAATGGCAAAACTCTCTGCTGGGTGGGAGGAGGCCGGGAGTTATGCCCATTGATTAGAAACATTAGGAGGATTATTCGTGAAAAAATCATTGCTTTCAGTTGCAATCGTAACTGTGCTACTGCTTGCAGTCGCCGTTTTTGCATCTGCTCAAGATTATGTTAGTGCACCGTTTACAAAAACTGCTCCTGATCTCGACGGAGTATTGAACGACGAAGCTTGGACTCTCGCTGCTGAAAAAGGCGGCAAAGTAACCTTAAGCTACAACCTCAACGGTAAACGCGCATCTGGCGTTGAAACCGAAGTTTACGTTGCATGGGACTATGACTATCTCTACATCGCATACAAGGCATATCAAGATGAGAGCACTCTCATCAACACCATCGCTAACGATGGCGGCGCTGTATGGATCGACGAAGATGACATCGAAATCTTCATCGACACCATGTTCCCAGCATCCACCTTCAAGCAGTTCGTCAGCAACCCGAACGGTATCCGTTCAGTCATTGCTGCTGGCTGGGACGTATGGGCAGAGATCTACAAAGACCACTGGGTAGTAGAGATCGCTATCCCATTTGATCAGTTCAACGTATGGCCGGATGTAGGCGATGAGTGGGCAATCAACTTTGCTCGCCACGTTGGCTACCTCACCGGTGCTGGTGACGGAGAATGGTTCACGTTCAGCCCTCTCGTAGGTTCCACATTCTTAGATCCTTCAACTCTCTGCTTGTTGGAGTTTGTAAGATAAAGATTTTTAGCTGAATTTATCCTCCCGATCCTCAAGGAGCTTCTTTCACGAAGCTCCTTTTTTTTGCTTTCTGAAGGCTTGTCCGCTAATAAACTGCAAACTCTCTTTAATCTCAATCCATGCATTAAAGGTCATTTTCAGACTAATACCCATTTTATGCAGGATTTGTGTTTTGTAGTGCGAATTAACTATTAGTAGAGAGAGGCTCACTAAATGGGGAGGATAAACAAGCCTCTAACTCGAGATTAATAATTCCGAGGGGGTATACACGTGAAAAAGAGTTTGTTATTAGCTGTTATCCTGATTCTGACCGTTGGTATTACAGCTTTGGCAACTGATGTAGTAAGTGCTCCATTCACCAAAGATGCTCCTGTCCTCGATGGAAAGCTGGACGATGCGGCTTGGGCACTTGCTGCAGAAAAGGGTGGAAAAGTCAATCTTAACTACCATCTCAATGGTAAAAAGAACACATCTGGTCTCGAGACCGAAGTTTATGTAGCATGGGACTATGACTATCTCTACATCGCATTCAAGTGCTACCAAGATGAGAGCACACTCATCAACACCATCGCTAACGATGGCGGCGCTGTATGGATCGACGAAGACGATGTCGAGATGTTCTTCGACACCATGTTCCCAGCTTCTACCTACAAGCAGTTCGTCAGCAACCCGAATGGTATCCGTTCGGTTACTGCTGCTGGTTGGGACGTATGGGCAGAGATCTACAAAGATCACTGGATCGTAGAGATCGCCATTCCGTTCGATCTGTTCAACGTATGGCCAGATGTAGGCGATGAGTGGGCATGCAACTTCTCCCGTCATATCGGTTACCTCACTGGTGCTGGCGACGGCGAGTGGCTCACCTTCAGTCCTCTCGTAGGTTCCACATTCCTGGATGCTTCGACACTTTGCTTGCTTGAGTTCGTCAGATAAGACTTAATGCTAGAGTTATGTTTTTGTCCTCCCTAAAAGCAACGGGAGTGTTGCAAAACTACTAAATAAGTAGGGAGCAACGCTCCCTTTTTTGTTAGGTTTAAT
>LFSI01000085.1 GCA_001512545.1 Clostridia bacterium DTU065
ATCCCGGACTCACATCGGTTCTGGGGGAATTTGCCCAGCTAGAGTATGTTGGAACTGTAGGAAATACCGCTTATGTTACGGTAGCCTTTGCAGACGATAGCCTTTCCGGAAGGACCGAAGAACTTGCGATCTACTCGGTGGTAAACACCTTGGCTGCCTTTTTGGATGTGGAAAACGTTGTTGTTGAAGTGATAAACGGCAGCGGACATTTTGACTGGAATCGCCCGCTGGCTTTCGGCAGCTATCTGCTGGAAGACCACCTAAAAGTCAGCGTCCCCACCGGCACCTAATCGGCAAAAAAAGCGCCTCTCCTGGGGCGTCTTTTTTTGTTATCTGGGTAAAAAGTCCGGTTGAAGTTTGTCATTCGTAAAACTGGTGGATAATTGCTACGAAAATTGCAGGGTTTTTTGCTGGGAAGTGGAAGTTAAACCGAGGGAAATCACATTGACAGCGTTTTCAAAAGGGAGTTAGGAAAAACGCATCAAAAAAAGACTAAATTTACGCTTTACGCACGTATACTCCCGTGTTAAAATGGTAATCGTAAAGAAAGTAGGTGAGAGACCATGGATGAACTAGATAGGAAAATAGTGGCTATTCTACAAGAAGATGGTCGCACTCCTTACACCACCATTGCAGACAATCTGGGTGTTGCCGAAGGGACAATCCGCAAAAGAGTTGCGCGTCTCATCGATGAAGGTATTCTGCAGATTGTGGGAATCGTTGATCCCCGCAAGGTGTCCCAAAGCACTATAGCAATTGTGGGCATTCAAACCGAAGGAGAACCTGTAAACAACATCGTGGAAAAACTCGCTGAGCTGGATGAAGTTCGCTACATCGGGGTTTGCGCTGGAACCTACGACCTAATCGTGGAAATAGTCGTCGGCTCCAACGAAGAATTGTTCGATGTGCTGACCCATAAAGTACGGTTGGTACCTGGAATCAAAGATAGCGACACTTCACTTGTTATGAAAGTTTACAAAGAAAGGTACAGCTGGAAAGGCATTTGAGGAGGTTCCTAGTCGATGAAAAAGCTTCAATGGATGATTTCCCTGATCTTTATCATAAGTCTTGTTGCTTGTGCGGTGGATATTGGGATTATACAGATTATCGAGCATCCTGCTCTGGATGCTGCAAGAAGAGGCTTTATGGATGAACTAGAAGCCAGGGGAGTAAAAGCCAACTACTCTTACCACAACGCCCAGGGCGACATAGCAACTCTGTACACCATAGCCGGAAACATAGTGGCTAGCAAAGTAGATCTCATTCTCGCCATTGCTACTCCCTCGGCACAAGCGGCAGCCAACGCAACTTCGGAGATACCTATCCTCATCACAGCGGTAACAGATCCGCAGAACGCAGGCTTAGTCAAAGATTTCGACAAGCCAGGCACCAACGTCACCGGTACCTCCGACATGAATCCGGTAGAAAAGCAGTTAGAGCTGGTCAAACGCCTCGTCCCTAAAGCTTCTAGTGTGGGCATCATTTACAATGCCGGAGAAGCCAACTCAGTAGTGCAGATCGAAATTGCGAAAAAAGCTGCAGAAAAACTGGGACTCAAGCTCGTACTGGTAACCGTAAGCGAAACCAGCGGCGTTTTCCAAGCAGCTCAATCTCTACAGGGTAGAGTAGACGCAGTCTACGTACCTACAGACAATACGGTAGTTGCTGCTCTCGAATCGGTTATCGCGTTCTGTGAAAGGAACAAGATTCCTCTGATCGCAGGTGAAACCGAATCGGTTGCGCGCGGAGCTTTAGCAACAATCGGACTTGACTACTACGAACTGGGCCGCCAGACCGGGGCTATGGCAGTGGAGGTGCTAAACGGAGCAAATCCCGCCGAGACGCCGATTCAGTTCCAAGAGACAGCCATTTTGATGGTAAACAAGTCGGCGGCACAGAGAATGGGGATTACGATCCCACAAGATCTTTTGGAAGAAGCAGAAGTGGTAGAATAACCTAAACCAAGGTTACTTTACCTGGAAATGGAGGTGAACAGCCTGCAAGCTTCTTGCAGGCTGTGCAAATATGCTTGGAATTTGGCAGGCACCCTTGGAACAAGGGTTGGCATATGGAATTTTAGTACTAGGAGTCTATCTCACATTCCGCACGCTGAATCACCCGGATCTGACCATCGACGGCAGTTTTCCGTTAGGCGCAGCGATTGCGGCATCTGCGATCATAAAGGGTATCCATCCGCTGTTTGCCACCCTCCTGGGCTTTGTTGGAGGCTTTGTTGCCGGAATGGTTACGGGCATTTTGAACACCAAACTGAAGATTTCGGGGCTTCTTGCAGGTATCTTGACAATGACAGGACTCTACTCAGTGAACCTGCGGATCATGGGTGGAAGATCCAATATTCCCCTGATCAGAGAGACCACTCTTGTAACAATGGCCCAGGACACCATGGGTATGGCGTGGGGCACCGTCGTTCTTTTTGCACTTATAGTGGCATTTATAAAGCTCGTTCTCGACTACTTCCTCCATACCGAGATGGGCCTCGGACTGAGAGCCTGCGGCGACAATGAAAAAATGATTAAAGCTCTTGGTGTGGACACCGACTTCTACAGAATTTTTGGCCTGGCCATGGCCAACGGATTGGTAGGCATGGCGGGAAGCCTAGTGGCCCAGTACCAGGGTTTTGCCGATGTAGGTATGGGGATCGGCACTGCAGTTGCGGGTCTGGCATCAGTAATCTTGGGAGAGGCCATTCTCAGACCCAAGACCATCTTCACTGCGACCCTTTCTGCAGTCTTCGGATCGGTACTCTACCGCTTCACCATAACCCTTGCCCTACGAGCGGGTTTTGCTGCAACCGACCTGCGCCTAGTCACAGCAGTGCTGGTCATTGTTGCACTGGCCCTACCTAAGCTGAAAGAGACCAAGCTTGCCAAAAAGGTGTTCGATATAAAAAAACAGGCTGAAGTACAGCCGGCAGAGGTCGTTAGGCGGGAAGCCAATCCCATCACAACACTGGTGACCTCTCTGATTAGGAAGTGAAGACCATGCTGCTTATGGAAAGAGTCAATAAAACCTTTGAGCTCGGCGGTGGCACTTTGAAGAGGGCGTTGGTAGATGTAAACCTAGTTGCCAACGAGGGCGACTTCATCACCATCGTTGGTTCTAACGGTGCCGGCAAATCTACGCTGCTCAATATGGTAGCAGGAGTATACCTCCCTGATTCGGGCAAGATCAGAGTGAATGGCTCCGAAATCACCAACTGGCCCGAGCACAAGAGGGCAAGGTACATCGGCAGAGTCTTCCAGGACCCCATGATGGGTACAGCGGGATCGATGACCATAGAGGAGAACCTGGCGATGGCCTTCAAACGGGGGCAGAGGAGAGGACTACGGCTGGGAGTAGGCAGAAACCGAGCTAAGTTCCGTGCTGTACTTGAAGAACTGGGACTGGGGCTTGAGAGCCGGCTCAAAGATCCTGTACGCCTCCTTTCAGGAGGGCAGAGGCAGTCCCTGACGTTGATGATGGCCACTCTAACTGCACCGAAGATTCTCCTTCTCGACGAACACACAGCCGCGCTGGATCCCAAAACCGCTGCGACGATCATCGAACTTACCAAAAGCATAGTAGAAAACCACAGCCTGACGGTGCTTATGGTAACTCACAACCTCAAGCAAGCCCTTGAAGTGGGCAACCGGACGATCATGATGCACGACGGCGAGATTGTTTTGGATCTGCAAGGAAAAGAGCGGGAGGAAACCAGCGTTGACAGCCTCCTTGAGATGTTCAGCAGAGTGAAGAAGGAGAGATTCTTAGACGACAGAGCGCTTTTGGCTTAAAGCCAAAGGCGCTTTTTTTTTGTGCGCTTATAACTGTAACGGCGCAACTACGCTATGGGGGCTTGCACCTGCAAAGTGTGTCTATTGCGAGTGGAGAGGTCAGATGGAAGCGTGACGCGCGGGTCCAAGACCATGTGCACAAACCACAAAATGCATCTAAATCAGGCAAGGAGTGACAGAAGAGAAGGTCCATGAAACTGGTCGCGGAAAGATTCGGATTGAAATAGAGTTATCGTTAAACGGTCAAAAAACGCAATATCGACCTGAGTTATTGCACGGAGAATAAGAGTTATATTTTGGCAACACAGAAGGAATTTTTCAGAGTTAAACTAAACATTGATACAAGTCTAATTACTTGCAGGTAAATGTAACGTATGGGTTCGTTTGCAGTTTGGGCGGTTCTCGCAACGGAAACTAGGTTTGAAGGAGGATGCCAAGATGACTGATACAAAAACCCTTTGTGTGTTATCAACCTTTCTTCTTGCTATTGCGGTTTTCTTGTTATCATACATCACGTTCTCCAATGCGACTGAATATACGAGAAAAGACTAGCCATTTCTTGATGTGTGCTTTCGGAATGGCGACGAATGGTTAATTGTCGACAATAGAAATATGGACAAAGACAATGAAAAACATTGGGTGGTCGAGAACCCTCGTGACTACGACTTTCACAGAGAGTGGTTTGCAGTCCTTACGTTATCGGATGGAAAGGGAACAACTCTGGATCATATGCTCTTTGTTCTTCAAAACAAAGAAGTTGCGCGAGCAATTCCATACGTTGAGGTATAGTCATGTCTAAAACATGAGATACAAGTAACGAGCAAATCAGGTGAAAACGTGCCCGTAAAACAGTTTTTTAGTTATCGACTGTCACGACTTGGGTTTTTTGTTTGGTTGCTGTTTTGGGAAGTGGCTGTAATTCTGTTTTTTAAACCACATATTGCATGGATTATTGTGGGTGTTATGTCTGTTGGGTATGCGGTTTTCTTGTATTTCGATGCTTTTTCTAAAAAAGACTATCGGTCTCCGGTCATGTATACGCTTTTGAGTTTTTCTGTACCTATAACACTACAGAAACATTTGCGGAATGTTGGAGAAGGTTATGATGTTCTGTTGGTTCTTTGTTACATCTTGTTCATGACGATTATTCCAGCTGTCGTGTATGCTATCGGGGTTGTTGTTGATCTCATTGATCAATTGAACTTGCCGGATCAAGAAATAGCTGGTCCGATTGAACCGGATACAAAAAAACCGGAAGAAGAGCGAAAAACCAAAAACGACGACGAGTCTTTAGGTCCTTTCCGGTTTGATAAATAAAGCTCTGTTGAAAAGACTGGTAACAATAACCTTGAGTTTTCGTCGTTGTAAAAGGAGATCTTTGAAAACTCAACTCAAATCGTTTGGCCGGAGCAAATCAGTTTTCGAGAAGTAAAAGTGATAAACGAGGCTAGTATGTCACCCAAGACTCCAAGAACACTTGGAATCGCAGTAACTCGGTCTGTTTTTTTGGTGCAGGAAAGCGAAAAAGGACTTCTCTAAAAGGCGGGGGCGGGCTAATTGTTTGGCCCGCCCCTTCCCATGCCCGAACGGGCGCTTGCGCACAAAGATCGGTTACTCAATTAATGGGAAGTCCTCGACCCGATTGCCAGAACTAGTGCAAATCGCTTGTCCGGAAGCTGATTTGAAAAAACGGTATGCTCCTTTTAAGGTTTTGCCACTTACTATCCTAAAGTTCATCAGACAAACATACCTATTAGTAGTAAACATGTCTACGAGCTAGAGGTGAATGAGATGAACAGAGCAGTGCGCCTTGGAGCAGCAGTGGGTCTTTTGACTCTCTCCTATATCAACGCCACGGAGGCAGAAGTGGCATTGTCTTTATGGATCGCATCTTTCCTGGTGTTTGCAGTGACCGCTCTCTTAGATGATAAGTGGCAGTACCTGACGGTACTCCTCTCGCTCCCCCTTCTATACGCCCTCTACACTTCAGGGAGCAGAGACGCTTTAACTCTCGCCGCTTTCGGCCTTTTCAGCCTTTTGAGCTTCAAACAGATAGCTCTAGGCTTCTGGGCACTGGCGGCAGTGCTGTTTCTTGCAGAAGGCTTTTTTGCCGAATGGCATCTGAATACCCTACCATTTCTTCTTTTGGGACTTGCCGCTCTTTCTGCAGAGGGTAGGTCCAAGGCTTTTTTGCCTGCGGCATATTCTGCACTTTATGGTGGTCCTTCACCTGAAGAGACAGCACAACTGAAGCGAGAGAATGCCTACCTCAGAGGACAGCTGGAAAAAGCAAGAGGACCAAAGGGTGACCAGCCAACCGGCTTTGGTCGGGAGCTGAAAGAGATCACCAGCAACCTTGCGGTGCTGCTATTTGAGGTGAGCTGCCTTGTGGAAGAAAGTGTTCTCCGAAGCATCCCGGTGTTTGCAGAACTGAAAGATCAGCTGCAAACGCTTCAGAAGAGAGTTCCCGAAGCTTTTTCCGAAGGGTTCTTTAAAGAACCATTAAGCGCCGTTCTAGATGGCATTGCCTTAGAGAAGGAAGCTGTTTTCCACCTGAAGCTAAAGAAGACCGACCTCACCGCAGGGGAGAAATTCGTCATGGGGGAACTGACTAAAACCCTTGTAGAAAAGGGCAAAGAGTACGAGATAACCCTTTCAGATGGGAAGGAAGGGCTGCTGTACACAGTACGCCCAGCGGTAAAAAAGCAGCTCGACGAAAGAGTAGAGAAGCTGGTTGACGGCATCAAGGGATCTGTGATCTTCGGCGACGGCAGCGCTTACCTGATTTGGAGGACGGAAACGCATGAGGGTACTCTTGATAGCACCGCATAGAAAAGCCGAAGCTCTGCTTAAGCTCCTTCGCAGGGATCTGCATCTGGCTAAGTCTGCCGGAAGCTTCGATGCAGCTAAAAGGTTTTTGGGGCAGGGTGAAGATCTGATCGTGTTCACTCCGGAGGTTGCAGCAGACGTTGTTAAAGGGTTTGGAGTCCTGAAGGAGGCAACAGAGGCTAGGCTACTCTATGTTGTAGACTTTCCAACAGATGGTTTTCTCTGGCAGCTGCTTTCTCTAGGCATCGACGGATATGCGACTCTTGATGCAGAAAACTTCAGGCTCGCCCTTTCCGAGCTTGAGATGAACCGGTACGGGTTTGTGGAATAAGGTAGGCAGAAACTTCAGTTCTGCCTACCGTTTTCTTCTGCCAACCGAGCCTCTGGAAGGCGGTTACGGAAAAATCTTCTATCTACAGGTTGGCCTTGGAGGTTTTTTGCTGGCTTTTGGGAAACTCTTTAAATAGAGACTTCTTGAACTAGACTTTGCCTCATTAAAGGGAGAGTGCGGTTATGGACACAAGAGCCAAGGCCTCCGAGCTAACTACAACTGGATTGCTTCTTGCCGTTAGCCTAGTGCTGTGTTTCGTTGGCGTCCTGTTTCCAACTTTTGGCACCTACTTAAAGTACCTGATTCCCGGGATGATGGCGGTGATCAAGACCAAGTATGGCTACAGATATCTTACCGCTTTCTCGCTTGCCCTTTTGATCTTGGTGGCGGTCTTTTTCGGGATCGAGCAGATGGTTACAGGCTTGTTCTTTGTCATCCCCATCGGCTTTGCTTTAGCACTGGTCTACGAAGATAACAGCATCAAAAACCACCTTTTTGCAGTGGTGATTTTCGCAGTGACCGGTGTTCTTTTATTGGTGGTTGTCGGGGGTGTTTTGGGTATCCACTACAGAGAAGTCTATCAGGAGGCAGTGGAAAGATTCGTTTCGACCTTTGGCCGTGTCTATGAAGCTCTTGGCCTCGAACGGACCGAGCTTGCCGATATGCTCCACAGGCTGATGTGGTTGGTGATCACACTGTTCGGAGTGGTCATGGGGTACATCACCTATTTCATGAACAAAGTGGTCTACAGAAAAGGCCTGGATATACTCGGACGCAACGCAGCCTTTCCCAGCTAAAAAAGACAGTCCCGCAGTGCGGCTTTCAAGGCTTAATTGGCAAAAACCATAAACCGTTTTACTAACCACAGGGGAGTCCCTGTGGTTTTTTGTTGGCCTTTCGCGAAGGCTTTTTATGCGTAATATGCAGAGAATGTTGCATAAACAGCCCGCCCGGTCGTCGAGGATACAGGACTCAAAAACCGTTAAGTCGGTGCAACGCTTGACAAACCTAGAACTTTTTCGAGAATAAATATGAGAAGGTGCTTGCAATATTATGCACGACTGTTGTATAATGGTCAAAACTACCAGAGAGGTGGGAACCTTGTACAAGATTGGCATAGTTGGAGCTTCTGGCTATACAGGAGCAGAACTCATTAGAATACTTCATCACCATCCAAAATGTACGGTGGCAAAGATCTATTCTCGGAGCCTGGCAGGCCAGCCCGTAAGTGACGTGTTTCCAGGTTTTTTCGGTATGGACCTGGTCTTTTCCGATCCTACTGAAGATGACTTCAGCGGGCTAGATTTACTGTTCCTTGCTGTACCTGCAGGCGCGGCCGGCGAGTATGCTAAGAGATTTAAAGGCAAGGTCATCGACCTCGGTGCAGACTTCCGGTTCAAAGATCATGAAATCTACAGTAAGACTTACGGCAAACAGCACGGAGCACCGGAGCTGCTTCAAGAGGCGACCTACGGTATTCCCGAACTCTTCAGGGACCAGATCAAAGCCAGCAGGATCGTGGGGAATCCCGGCTGCTACCCTACAAGCATCATCCTCGGACTCGCTCCGCTTATCAAAACCGGCTACGACGGAGAGATCATCGCTTCGTCCCTTTCGGGAACGTCAGGAGCAGGGAAAGCGCTGTCTGACGCCCAGCACTTCGCCCACCGAGACGAGAACTTCGGACCTTACAAGGTGGGTTGCCACCGCCACACCCCGGAGATTGAAAAAGCTCTGGAAAGCCTCTCGGGAAAACCCCATAAGGTTGTCTTCGTACCGCACCTGGTTCCGGCAATCAGAGGCATCACCTCTACCATCTACATCGACCGGGTGATGAGTCTAAATGAAGCAAAACAGCTCTACGCAGAGTTCTATAAAGATGAGTTTTTCGTCAGAGTCAAAGACGCAGGGGATGTTGAGAGCAAAAACGTGCTCCACTCCAACTTTGTGGACATTCAAGTTTACGAAGACCTGCACGCAGACAAACTGATTATCGTTTCTGCCATCGACAACCTGATCAAAGGAGCATCCGGTCAAGCTGTGCAGAACATGAATCTGTTGTTTGGCCTACCAGAACATACGGCGCTGGACTTTTATCCCGCCTATCCATAAGGAGGAGACAAGGATGTGGACTGAGACTGTTGGAGGAATAGCAAAACCCCATGGGTTTCTTGCGGCGGCAACCCACGCGGGGTTTAAAAAGAAAAAGCTGGACCTTGCACTGATCACCTGCAAAGACGCAGAAGTTGCAGGGGTATTCACCCAAAACGCTTTCGCCGCAAGTCCTGTTAAGCTCACCAAGAAGCATATAGCATCCGGCAGGATCAAGGCGCTTATCGTAAACTCGGGAAACGCCAACGCCTGCAACGGAGATGCAGGAGACAGGGACGCCCTTAAAACCGCACAGCTGGTTGCCCAGAAGCTCGGCATCAAACCCGAGGAGGTAGCCGTTGCCTCTACAGGGGTAATTGGCGTCCCCCTAAACATGCAGGTTATGGAAAATGGCATCACAGAGCTCCTGCCAAAGCTAAGCAAAGAAGGCGGGAAGGCCGCAGCTGAGGCCATCATGACCACTGACACCTACCCCAAAGAGGTTACCCTTGAATGCACCGTAGATGGCGTCACCTACACCATCGCAGGGATCGCCAAAGGCTCCGGAATGATCCATCCCAACATGGCAACCATGCTGGCTTTTATTACCACCGACTGGCCTGTTGAAAGCTGCACTTTGCAAAGCATGCTAAAAGAGATCGCTGACGAGACCTTCAACGCTATCTCGGTGGACGGAGATACATCCACAAACGATATGTGCTTGGTGCTTGCGTCAAAGGAACTGCCTAAGCCCGATCCGGAGAAGCTGGAGATCTTCAGACAGGGTTTGAAGCAGGTCATGGCCGAGCTGGCAAAGGCCATTGTCATGGACGGAGAAGGCGCGACCAAGTTACTAAAGATCTGCGTGAAAGGCGCAAAAAGCGTCTGCGATGCCAAACTTGCCGCAAAGGCCATCGGCAACTCACCACTGGTAAAGACTGCTTTCTTCGGGGAGGATGCCAACTGGGGCAGAATCCTCTGCGCCGTAGGTTATTCTGGATGCACCGTCGATCCGGATAAGACCGACCTTTACTTCGAAGACATTCAGATTGTAAAGAGCGGACAGGGTCTTGGCATCAGCGATGCTGCGCTACTACCTATCATGAAACAGCGGGAGATTGAGATCACCGTCGATCTCGGCTTGGGAAACGGAGAGTACGTCTTCCAAACGACGGATTTCAGCTATGACTACGTGAAGATCAACGCCAGCTACAGAAGCTAGGAGGAAACCAAATGACAAATGAACATGATTTCAACAAAGTGAATCTGCTTGTTGAGGCTCTGCCCTATATTAAAGCCCTCACAGGCAAGACGGTGGTTGTTAAATATGGCGGCCACTCTATGGAAACCCCTGAGGTGAAAAAAGCGGTTATTCTCGATCTCATTCTTCTGAAATACGTTGGCATGAACCCGGTGGTAGTGCACGGCGGTGGTCCGGAGATCAACAGCTACATGGAGAAGCTAGGAATCGAGCCCCAGTATCACAAGGGACTTAGAATAACCAGCAAGGAAGTCATGGAAATCGTGCAGATGGTGCTCATAGGTAAGGTCAGTCAGGAACTTACATCCATGATCAACCACTACGGCGGCAAGGCCATCAGCATCAGCGGGAAAGATGGCAACACCATTATCGCCAGGAAGAAACTGGTCGAAGGGGTGGATCTGGGTTATGTCGGTGAGGTGGATAAGGTCAATCCCGAACTCATCGAGAGCGTGATCGCTGCAGGCTACATTCCCGTGATCAGTCCTGTCGGCGTGGGACTTGACGGCGAGTCCTACAACATCAACGCAGACAGCGTGGCAGGAGAGGTGGCAGCAGCTCTTAAAGCCGAAAAGCTAATCTTCCTCACAGATGTTGAGGGCATCTACGAAGACCCTCAAAATCCATCTTCGATCTTTACAGCACTCCAGGCTCAACGGGCAAGACGTCTTATCGAGTCCGGCGCCATCTCCAAAGGCATGATTCCCAAAGTGGAAGCATGTATCAAAGCTCTGGAGTTCGGCGTGAACCGGACCCACATTATCGACGGCAGACAGCCCCACACTATGCTTCTGGAGATCTTCACAGATGCTGGAATCGGAACAATGGTGGTGAACTAAATGAACTTTACCGAAGCCAAGACACTTGCAGAAAAGTATTTAATGCATGCTTATAACCCCTATCCCCTGGTTCTTGCAGAGGGAAAAGGGGCATACCTCTACGACACTGAAGGCAAAGCCTACCTGGATTTTTTGAGCGGTATTGCCGTAAACAGTCTCGGCTACGGACATGAAGGCGTCCTTAATGCCATTTTCACCCAAGCGGCAAAACTCATGCACACATCAAACTTCTTTTATACAGAGCCCACGCTCCGCTTGGCTGAGAAACTCTCTCAGCTTTCGGGCCTTGAGGATGGGAAGGTCTTTTTCTGCAACAGCGGAGCCGAAGCCAACGAAACAGCGTTCAAGCTTGCCCGCTTGCACGGAAAGGGGAAGGGCAAGAACAAAGTGGTAGCATGCAGAGGTTCCTTCCACGGCCGCACTATGGGTTCCCTAACTCTCACCGGTCAGAGCAAGTACCACGATGGTTTCGAGCCTCTCGTGCCAAATGTGGTCCACACCGAGTTCAACAACGTGGAGGCTCTTGCAAAAGATCTCACCTCCGACACCTGTGCTCTGTTTGTAGAGTGCATTCAAGGTGAAGGTGGAGTGGTGCCAGCAACCAAGGAGTACCTAAAAAAAGCTAGGGAGCTCTGCGACCAGCTGGATATCCTCCTTGTTATTGATGAAGTGCAGACCGGAGTAGGCAGAACCGGTACGTTTTTTGCTTATGAAGGTTTTGGCGTGAAGCCCGATATCGTGACCATGGCTAAAGCCTTAGGAGGGGGACTTCCTATAGGAGCGGTGATTGCTTCAGGTAAAGCGGCGGTCTTTACCCCCGGAAAGCACGGCACAACTTTTGGCGGCAATGCCGTTGCTGCAAGCGCTGCCCTTGCCGTTTTGGATCAGGTTGCAAATCCGGAGTTTTTAGCTGATGTCTCGGCAAAGGCCGAACTGCTAAAGTCGAAAATCCCCATGGATCATCCTCTGGTTAAAGAAGTGCGGGGGATAGGGCTGATGCTCGGCATCGTAGTGACCGTTCCTCCAGGAGATGTGGCGGCGCGGGCACTAGAGCTGGGCTTGATCGTGGGCACTGCCGGCACCAACGCTGTAAGGTTGGTTCCACCCTTAACCGTAACTGCCGAGGAGATCCAGAAGGCAGCAGACCTTCTCGTACAGTCGCTAAACTCTTTTCTGAAATGAGGTAGCAGACATGAAAGTTCTGGTAATAGGCTCCGGCCCTATAGTTATCGGGCAAGCGGCGGAGTTCGACTACGCAGGCACCCAAGCTTGCCTAGCGCTAAAGAAAGCCGGAGTAGAGGTCGTTCTAGTCAACAACAACCCAGCTACGATCATGACCGATCCGGACGTTGCAAGCAGAGTGTACCTAGAGCCCCTTACGGTGGAAAGCCTTGAGGCTATCATCGCAAAAGAGCGGCCGGAGGGACTCCTTCCAAGCCTTGGAGGCCAAACTGGCCTAAATCTTTCTGCAGAGCTTGCAAAATCCGGCGTTTTGGATAAATACGGCGTAAGGCTTCTAGGAACCCCTCTTGAAGCCATCTTGAACGCCGAAGACAGGGAGCTTTTCAAAAACCTCATGCTCCAGGTGGGCATCCCCGTTCCCGAAAGCCGCGCAGTCACCTCTGTGGAAGCAGCGCTGGAGTTCAGTAGGGAGTCGGGTTTTCCCCTCATCGTGCGCCCTGCCTTTACCCTAGGCGGAACCGGTGGAGGAGTGGCAACAGACCCCGAATCTCTAAAGGAGATTGTGGAGAGCGGGTTGAAAAACAGCCGAATTTCTCAAGTCCTCCTGGAACGGAGCCTTTTAGGGTTCAAGGAGATCGAGTTTGAGGTCATACGAGACCGCACAGGGCGAGCAATCATCGTCTGCGGTATGGAAAACGTCGATCCAGTGGGAGTCCACACAGGAGACAGCATCGTCGTCTCGCCGATTCAAACCCTCGATGCGGAGATGATCGGAACCCTTGAAGAGGCTGCCCTCAAAACCATAGCTGCTTTGGGCGTTGAAGGCGGCTGCAACGTGCAGTTTGCCGTCCATCCCGAAACAGACGAGTTCTACATCATAGAGGTCAATCCCAGGGTGAGCCGTTCTTCTGCACTGGCATCGAAGGCAACGGGCTATCCCATAGCAAAAGTCACGGCACTTCTAGCCCTGGGGAAGACCTTACAGGAGATCAAAAACCCCGAAACCGGAATAAGTTGGGGAGACGTTCCTCCCAAGGTGGACTACGTGATCTGCAAGTTCCCCCGCTGGCCTTTTGACAAGTTCAACTCTGCCGACAGAACTCTGGGCACCCAGATGAAAGCCACAGGCGAGATCATGGCCATCGGATCAACGCTGGAAGAGGCGTTTGGAAAAGCCGTAAGGTCCCTCGAGATAGATCGATTCAGCTTCCTGGATGGGCCGGACTTCTCTGTGGAGTTTCTCAGCCACAATCTGAAAACCAGCACCGACGAAAGGTTCTTCTATCTGGCAAAAGCCCTTGCAGGAGGCATGAGCATTGAGGAGGCCGCTCGGCTTACAAGCATCGCACCGCTGTTCTTAGAGGCTCTGCAGAGGATTGTCAAAGGGGAAGTGAACGTCCAGGCCCACACAGTCAGTGAGCTGAAGGAGCTGGGAATCAGCGATAAGACGTTAAGCGTGCGCCTTGGGGTCAGCGAAAGGCAGCTTTGGGAGATGAGAAGGGAGCAGGGCATAGTCCCGGCTTTTCAGGCAATTTCCACAGAATCCGGGGCAAGTCCCAAGAGCACCTACTTCTATGCCACGTACGCAAAAGGCGCAGAAGATGCCCCCCTTCCCGAGAAAACAAAGCCCAGAGCTCTGGTTATCGGCTCCGGGCCGATCAGAATCGGGCAGGGCATCGAGTTCGACTACTCTTCAGTCCATGCAGTGAAGGCTTTACAAAAGCTGGGCTGGGAGGCAGTGATCATCAACAACAACCCCGAAACAGTCTCCACCGACTTCGACACTGCAGACCGGCTCTATTTCGAGCCATTAACTGAGGAGGACGTTTTGGCAGTTGCTATGAGAGAAAAGGTCGACGGCATCATCGTTCAGTTTGGCGGCCAGACCGCCATCAATCTGGCAGAGACCCTAGCACTCCACGGACTGCCAGTTTTAGGAACGGCTATGAGTGCCATCGATCTTGCCGAAGACCGGGAAAAATGCCACGAGCTTTTGGAGCACCTGGCCATTCCCCAGGCAGAAGGCGGAGCGGCCTTTTCCCTGCAGGAAGCCATGGGCATCGGACTGCGGCTGGGCTTCCCCCTTGTGGTGCGGCCGTCGTATGTTCTCGGCGGCAGGGCCATGGAGATCGTGGAAAGCGAGGAAGAACTCTACCGCTACCTGAAGCTTGCAGTGAGCATCTCTAAAGAGCATCCAGTACTGATCGACCGCTATCTTAACGGCAAAGAGCTAGAGGTAGATGCGGTTAGCGATGGCACAAACGTGATCATTCCGGGAATCTTGGAGCACATCGAAAGAGCCGGGGTACACTCGGGAGACTCCATCGCCGTATATCCTGCACCGAGCATAAGTGCCAAAGAAGCAGAAACGGTTGCCTACTACACCACTTCAATCTGCAGGGCTCTGGGCATCAGGGGCGTGGTAAACATTCAGTACGTGATCTACAAAGGCCAGGTTTACGTGTTGGAGGTTAACCCCAGAGGTTCTAGGACGCTACCCCTCTTGAGCAAGGTAACCGGTGTTCCTTTGGTGGAACTTGCGGTCCGGGCGATGCTAGGTGAGTCCCTCAGGGATAACCCCTACGGCCTCGGGCTTCTGCCCAACAAGCCATACTTTGCGGTGAAAGCTCCGGTGTTCAGCTTTGCTAAACTGAAGAACGTTGAAGTTCTCTTGGGACCGGAGATGAGATCCACAGGTGAAGTCCTCGGAGTGGGGCTGGACCTGAAGACCGCAGTCTGCAAAGCGCTACTTGGAGCAGGCCTCGCTCTTAAGAAAGAGCGGAAGGTTCTTGCCACCCAAAACGGCGAGATTCTGCCCCTTCTGGAAAAACTTAAAGAAATGGGAGCTGAGTACGAGATCTGCACCGACTACGAGAAAAACCGCGAGAAGCTTGCCCGGGGACAGTACGGTCTGGTTGTGGCCTGCGACAAGTCCAGAAGCGATTTCCTGCTCAGGCGCCAGGCAGTGGAGTACGGAATTCCCGCGGTCTCAAGTCCGGACACCCTCAGGCTGATCGTAGAAAACATGGACGCCGATCTTACTGGGGAAAAACCGCTCGAGCTCAGCGAGTGTTTGGAGGGAAACCTATGCTAGGAAGCTTAAAAGGCAGGGACTTCCTGTCTCTGAAAGACTACAGCAAGGAAGAGATCTACGGCCTTTTGAAGTTTGCCGCAGAGCTCAGAAAAGACAACAAAAAGTACCTGAAGGGTAAGGTCTTGGGCATGATCTTTGCCAAAAACTCCACGCGGACCCGGATCTCCTTTGAGGTGGGCATGCTGGAGCTCGGCGGCCATGCCATCTTCCTTTCAGATAGGGACATTCAGCTGGCAAGAGGAGAGACCATCGCCGACACGGCAAGAGTGCTTTCCCGCTATCTCGACGGCATCATGATTAGGACTTTTTCTCAAGGAGATGTTGAGGAGCTGGCAAAGTGGGCGACGATCCCCGTGATCAACGGTCTTACCGACTACGACCACCCCTGCCAGGCTCTGGCAGATCTTCTGACCATCAAGGACAGTTTTGGCACCTTGTCGGGAAAGCTTGCCTACATTGGCGACGGAAATAACATGGCCACAGCGCTGATCTTCGCCTGCGCCAAAGTAGGTATGGAGATCGCTGTTGCCTCCCCTGAAGGCTTCCAGCCCGATAACGAAATAGTGGAGTATGCGAAGAAAATCGGCGGCAAGGTCCTTGTAACCGCAGATCCTGCTGAAGCAGCTCGTGGGGCAAACGTCCTCTACACCGATGTCTGGACCTCCATGGGTCAGGAAGAAGAGATGGAAAAAAGAAGAAAAGCCTTTGCAGGTTACCAAGTAAACGAAAAGCTGATGGAACTTGCAGACCCCAAGGCAATCTTCCTGCACTGCCTTCCTGCTCATAGAGGCGAAGAGGTTACAGACCAGGTCATCGAAGGCCATCAGAGCAGGGTCTTCGATCAGGCAGAAAACAGACTCCACGCCCAGAAGGCAGTTCTTGCGGCGCTCCTTTAAGGCCGCATCTTCATAGATCGAAAGCAGTTTTGGAAAATCGCAAGCATTGGAGGAGACAAAGATGAACGTGAAAAAAGTTGCGCTGGCATATTCCGGCGGCCTAGATACTTCGATCATCATTCCCTGGCTGAAGGAAAACTACGGCTGCGAAGTAGTGGCAGTTGCCGTAGACGTGGGACAGAAGGACGACGGAGAAAAGGTTAAAGC
>LFSI01000027.1:0-6446 GCA_001512545.1 Clostridia bacterium DTU065
ACCGCAATTTGTGTGGCTGTAGCCCTTTTGCTTAAATACAGCGCAGGATCAAGCTGCTTGCTTGACTCGGTTCTGCAACCAACGGTACTGAAGGCTAGGGTTTTCTAAGTGCGGAACCCAAAGCGAAAACTTGCAACCAGCACGAAGCATCGTTGATGCTATGTACTTCTAAAAGGGACACTTAGACACATAAAACTCGCGGAAAACCAGGGTGACGGTTCTTTCCGTCAAAACGGTGCAGTACTCTGCCTCTAGGTGGCCTGCTCGAATAAAGTCAGGCTTGCCAAAAAAAGGTGTCCTTTTAATAACCCAACTAGGTTAAGCCGAAGCAACGAAACTTGCATTCGCACTCTACATATTGTTTTAACGGAACAAACTGCATAGGGCTCTGTTGGTCGTGCCTTTGTCGGGAGCTTCGGACAAGCACAGGCAAATACCTATGTAGTTAAGCAAAGTACAGTTCATGAGCGGATTAGTTTACGCAGGGAGGCCTGAGTCCTTCCTCAACACAAACGAGAAAGTCCACAGTCTGCCTCTTTTGAAAATGAGCGGTCATTCAGGTACAGGGACGTAGAGCGGAATCGGCAGAGACAGAGACATTCTCACAAGGTAGTAAAAGGATTGAGAGACTAGTGCATGCTTCGCATTTTCTCCTAGTAGATTTAGACGTCCATTCTGGTTTCTCAATCTCATCAAACTGAATTGGGGACAGAGTCCTTACAGTAGTAGCAGGTAGGTAGGATTGGGCTTCGGACACAAAAGAAAGAGAGGAGGTAACCATTACGAAACGGGTCTTTTCGTTTATAGGTGTACGTGATTACAAACCTTGTTACTATAAACGAGGTGGGTACACAACAAAGAAAACCTGTTTTGCACAGGTAGGCTTGTTAGAGATCTTGACAAAAGAAGGTCACAACATCGAAGAGGTTGTGGCGTTTGCTACAGATGAAGCCCGCGCCAAAAACGGGGACAAGTTGTGCGCTGAGCTGCGAGCAAACGGATACGAAAACTCCTGCAGGTTTGTAAAGATCGTGGACAAGGTTACCGACGACAAAATTTGGGATCTTTTTGAGGCTGTTTATAATGAGATAAATCCCGGAGATACGATCTTTTTCGACGTCACTCATGGATTTCGGTCCTTCCCCATCACTGTTTTGGCTGTCCTCTACTACAGCCGTGTGCTGGACAGTATAAAAATCGGCGGCATCTACTACGGCAACTTTGAGGCTCACGAAGAGATAGGAGAAGACATGTATGCTCCTCTGGATGAGCTCACCGATCTCCTTGCGTTTTTGGATTGGACCTATGGTATCGACACGTTTCTCAAGACTGGGAGCCCCAGAGCGATAGAGCCTTTGGTCAGTACAAGCGAATCAAGACGCGAGGCAGCAACTGCAGAAAAAAGCGAAGAAAGCGGCAGCGTTTTAGAAGCGCTTAAGGGGTTTACCCGTTCTCTAGAGACATGCAAAAGCATCAGCTTTCAAAAACATGCAAGAAACCTAAAAAACGCCGTGAGGTCTTCCGACCTTGCAGGTCTTCCCTATCGCAAACCTTTAGAGAAGCTGCTGGACCTAGTAGAGAAAAAAATGGAGCCATTCACTGGAGACCCGATTATGGACCCGTATTACGCGGTGCAGTGGTGCATAGACCACGGACTGACTCAGCAAGCCTACACTATGCTGATTGAGCATGTCGTAACTGTATTGTGTTTGCTGACGGGCGAAAATGTGTCTAGTACAAGCAAACGGCTGTCTGTGCAGAGGTATCTCTCTGAAGATGAATTGGTGAGAAAGCTCAAAGAACTTGCTGAAATACGTCCACGAAAACGTGATGCAATCATGGACCTGGTAGAGTTTTTCGGACGCCATTCGGAAATAGTGGAAAGTATTAGTAACTTGAAGACCGGCCGGAACAGCTTGAACCACGCTGAATACACCAGTAAGCAGCCTTCGTCTGAAGAGTTCCATAAGGAAATCACGGAGATATTTAAAACTTTGGAACCGTTTTTCAGGTACGCCAAAGCGAATTTATTTCGAAGCAACACTACACATGCAAAGAAAGAGAGGTGATCCTTATGAACATGCAAGCTTTAACGGAGGTTTCAGCTATTAGAAAGCAGACCTTGAGGTTGAAAACGGTTACCCCTTTACTCATGCATGGGGATAACAACAAACAAAAGGCGCAAACCAGAGGACCTTCTTTTAAAGGCATGCTGCGCTATTGGTGGAGAGCCATCCAAACCGAATCCCAGGGATTGCTCGCTGCAGAGATTGTGCGGTTTGGCGGAGTAGGCACTTCCGAAGGAGACGGAAAAGTTTCTCCGGTGCGGATTCATGTGCAGAATATCGAAGAAACTAAGCGCTATCCGCTAAAACCGCACCGAGGAAACAATGAACCGACCGCACCTGGGATTCCAAAAAACACCGTTTTCAACCTGGAACTGAGTACTCTGAGGAAACACGAAGATCAGCTGGAGCTGTACGCCAATCTCTTCGAGCTAGCTGTAGTCTTGGGTGGATTTGGACAGCGTTCTCGTAGAGGCTACGGGTCTTTGCAGATCGAGGGCGTTACGTGGTCTTCAAAAGATGAGTATATCGGTTATGTAGAAGAACGCCTTGCAAAGCTAGCAAAGAAAGAAAAATGCATCAGGACGATAAAATCTGATCTTCCCGATTCGAAATATCCCGTGCTGCGAAACATCTGGATCGGGAAAGCAGAAGACGATCCCGAGACCGTCCTCAGAATGATCGGCAGTGAAACAAGCAGGTTAAAAGCTGAGTTTAAGGAGGGGTATGCCTTGGGCAGCCCAGGTTCGAAACCAGCGTCCCCATTGCACGTGAGCATCCACCAGTTCACCTTTGGTTACTGCCCGGTCATTGTGGAAGTTTTCAAAGAGCGCAGCCCTAATCCTCGCTACTCACAGCAAAGGGGCAGGCTATTGCAAGCATTGGGGGTGAAATAGGGTGTCTAAACGTGATTACTTACTCTTGTTCAGTATAGGACCTGTCCAGTCTTTTATTGCGGCCGCTCGTAAAACAGAAGACTTGTGGGCAGGAAGCTATCTCCTGTCTTTTCTGGTGGAAAAGGCCATCGATAAACTCGAGGAAACCGTTAGTGAAAACGGTGGCGATTTAGAGCTGATTTATCCGGTGAAGTTGAAAGGTGCAGACAAAGCCTACGGCTCGATGGTAGCTTCCTATCCCAATCGCTTCCTCTCGCTAGTGTCAACGGACTCGGAAAAGCTCCCGGCTATCTGCGAAACTCTAGCAGACTTCATCTATGGACAGTTTGAGGAGATGTGCCTCTTCGGTCTTGAAGATGCTTTCCGGATGCGGGGAAATGGCGATTCTCTAATGCGCGACCTGACCACACACCAAGCTAGGGAGCTGTTGGAAGTGTTTTGGGCTGTAGAACCCATCGAATCCGGCGATTACGAAGGAGCGAGGAAAAACGTCGAGAGCCGTCTGGCAGCGATTAAAAATAACCGTACTTTTTCGCTGCAGCCTCAGGACGGAATCGTGTGCACGGTTTGTGGGGAAAGGGAAGCCCTGCACGAAACGCCGTACGGTGAAAACGACTCTGTTGGTAAAATGCGCAGTGAACTTCGACGAACTTGGAGCAAACTCAGCGGCAAGTACCGGAGCAAAGAAGAAAGAGATGAAGCCTTTGACGGCACAGCATTTTATACAGGACGCATACGGGAAAACGAAGCGCTCTGCGGAGTCTGCCTCGGAAAGCGCACTCTGCGGGACTACATGTCTGAACGTGGTAAGAGAAGCATACACGGCTTTCGCTCCACTGTCGAGATCTCGGCCCCGCTCAACTACTACGCGATCTTCACCATGGACGGCGATGACATGGGAAGATGGCTTGCAGGAAAAGAAGGAAGGTTTTCAGAAGATCCGGGAACCATCGGCTTCCATCGATTGATAAGTGAAAAGCTGGCAAAGTTTTCCGGTGAAGCTGTTCCGAGAAGAGTATTGGAAGCTGGTGGGGAGCTGGTGTATGCCGGAGGCGATGACGTTTTATGCTTCGTACCTGTTCCCGGACTGTTTCAGCTGATTAACAACTTGCGCTTGGACTTCCAGAACTCGGAACACGGCCTACATCCTGAAGCAACAGCATCTGCCGGAGTAGTAATCGTACATAAACAATATCCGTTAAGTTCCGCACTAAACCATGCTCGAGCTATGGCAAGCCGCGCCAAGCAGTACAAGCATCCGGTAACTGGCAAGAGCAAAGATGCACTCGGTGTGGCTGTGTTCACCAGAAGTGGCGTAATCAACGACTTTGTTGTTCCCTGGATGCTTGCAGGTCCTTTTGTCACCGACAGCTTAGACAATGTACCCACCCTCATGGAACATCTAGTCGGCTTGATGAAAGACGACCTATCCAGTTCGTTCATTGAGAAGCTCGGCGAAGCGTTTCTCCCTCTTATCGGTTCTGACACCAAGAGAGAGGTAAAGATCAAGCTTGCCGAAGACCCAGCAGAAAGTACAAAGGCTCTTTCGGTTGAAATGAACAGATTGCTTGGTCGCTCCCTAATTGATCGGGAATCGCAATTTGCGTCAAAACTTCCCGAATATGCAGACTATCTTGCCAAAGTCCACGACGTAATGGGATCTGGACACGAGTTTCTCAATTGGCTGCAAGCCCTCCGGGCATTAGCAAGGCTGCTGAAAGAAAACAAGGAGGTGCAAAGCGATGAAGCTGGTACTAACGCCAACTGACACGTTCTTCTTTCGCAATCACAAAGCGATGAATGCAGGCGCGGATTTTTTTGCCAGCGGACTTTTCCCTCCTAGACCCGGCACTGTGTACGGAGCCCTCCGAAGTGCTTACATCCACGCAAAGAGCGACTTTACCGCATTTGCTGCAGGTAGTGATGAGGAACTCTCTAAGTGGATGGGCACTCCCTCAAGCTACGGCAAGTTTGCCATAAAAGGTGTAGTCCTCCAAGACGAGCAGGATATGGCCTTGCCCTTACCTCTGGACCATCAGGTCGTCCTGGGAATATCGGGGTCTGCTACTGCAAAACGCTTACGGCTCAAGTATGAGCCAGAGAAAGAGGTTTTCGGATCAGATCGTTGTCCCTATCGTCTTTATGGGGTTTCGGAGGAGAAATCGGCTTCAGCTTCAGGACGTTTTGTCTACAGACAGGACTTCGTTAAAGCATTGCTGCAACCTGTGGACCTGGAAGTCCATTCTGCAAGTAGGTGGGTTATTAGCGAGCAAAGAGTAGGAATAGCCATGGACCGAGTGGCGAAAAAAGCTCAACAAAGCATGTTCTACTCTATGGAAGCACTGCGTTTTAGGGACGAGAATGGCACTGCTATCGCTGCAATCTGCGATAGCGAAAACACACCGGACTTCTCTGGCGTAACTCTGGCATCTCTAGGCGCAAAGCAAAGGCCTTGGAGCCTAAAGGTTGAGAGAAACACCGATCTCGGTGTTACCAAGGAAGAGATAGTTGGTGCAATTGAGAAGTCGGGAATAGCCAGGATAATCCTATTGACTCCTGCTTTGTGGAAACACGGCACCCGTCCAGAGTGTTGGGATGGGGAAAGAAATGCTTTGTTGATAAACGGAAGGTTGTACCCAGTACTTGCAGCAGCCATTGGCAGGCCGCTTATTGAAGGCGGTTGGGATATTGTACGCAATAGGCCAAAACCGCGGTTCCACGCAGTTCCTGCAGGAAGCGTGCTGTATGTGAAAGTTGCAAGCGGTGATGCAGATAATCTGGTTGCGTCGATCCATGAAACTAACTTCACCGACAGTTCCGCACAAGAAGGATATGGCTTTGCGGTAGTCGGGGCAGGATTCCTAAACCAATAGACCGTAAGGAGGCTGACGGAATGTTTACCAAAGTAGCGCCTATGCTTTTATACAGCGTCTCTTCTGTTCATGCTGGAAGCGGGAGCGAGGTTGGAGTTGTGGATCTCCCCATTCAGCGTGAGCGCCACACCGGTTTTCCCAAAATCGAAAGCTCCTCCCTAAAAGGTGCCATCCGGGCAACTGTTGAACTGGGACCGAGCGATAGAGAAAAAGTAGAGTTGGCGTTTGGTAGTGCCCCAGCAGGTGGATCAGATCAAAGCAACCAGAGCAGTATAGCCGGAGCTTTGACGTTTTCCGACGCAAGAATACTGCTTTTCCCGGTGAAGTCGCTCAAAGGAGTTTTTGCCTACATTACCTGTCCATATGTGATCTCCCGCTTCAACAACGATCTCGAGACCTATTGCCCGGGATTTCCGCTACTACCAATCCCCGAAAGCAACACAGTATCATCAGACCTTTTGGTGGTGGGGGACAAAAGCCAGATCGTACTAGAAGAGTACACCTATACGGTTAAAGTTGATCAGACAACCAAGGAACTTGCCGATCGGCTCTGCAGTGCGATTTTCCAGACAGACACAGGCAAAGGGCGTCTTGCTGGCAGGTTGGTAGTG
>LFSI01000027.1:6496-8773 GCA_001512545.1 Clostridia bacterium DTU065
AAAACAGGGATAGTTACCTCCGGAGCTCTTTGGTACGAAGAAAACTTGCCGCCTGAAACAGTGCTCTATGCATTTGTGTTTGCCGGCGAGCCGCGGGTTAACGAGCCAGAAGCGTTGAAAAGCGCTGAAGAAGTATTGGGGTTTGTCAAAGACGACGAGGTTTTCCCTCCGGTGTTCCAGTTAGGCGGCAACAACACGTTGGGTAGGGGTATGTTGCGGAGAATCTGGCTTACTAAGGAGGATGACCATGTCTAGAAGCATGTTGGAACAAGGTCGTGCTGCCTATGCGTATGAGCAGGTTAGGGATTTCATGAGCAGTAAACCGGAAACTGTTTCGAAGGAATACCGTTCATATTTGAAAAAAATGCCGGCCATGGTTCAAATGAATGGTTTAGGTGAGACCCTTGCTTTCTACTATGCCAAAGACGAGACGCACCGAGACATATATTTCCAGGTGATTCGCTGGTTGCAGAGGAAGTACGGAAAGCAGCTTCTGGGCAACAACGAGTCAGAAGCTCTCCACGCAATACTGCGCATGGATAGCCCTGATTACCGCGTGATGTCCATGGAGGTAGTTGCCTTAGTAAATTGGATGCGCCGTTTCGCCGATGGTTTCAGCAAGGCAGGAGAGGGGGCGAAGTCGTAGTGTACCACCCTCGCGATACAGTTGCTTTGTGGCGTGCGGCTGGTAATAACATAGCAGACAATCCGTGGTATCACATTAATTATTTTCAAACCAAGAATCATAGGGAGAAAAAGTCAAACGACAGAATGTTCGAGATGAAGAGGTCCCTTGCCCCGACTGCTGAAGGAACGAAAGCTTTAGAACAGTATCTTAACATGCGTCTAGAGAGTCTGTTGGAACAGGGAAGTGGGACAGAAGTGGTTGTTCTGGAAGGACAGGTTGATGAGCTAATTCTTCCTGGCCTTGGCAGTAAACACGTACGAGAGATTGGAATAACGCTGCACCACATTTTTGGCGTTCCTTATCTCCCTGCGTCAAGCCTCAAAGGTGTAGTGCGCAGCTGGGCACTGCAGGCCTTTGCCTATGGCAAAGAAGAAGAGATGGAGAAGGGTTCTGGAGTTGAATCTGAGTACTTTAGGGCAATATTTGGAACGCAGGAAAGAGAAGGAACAGTTCAGTTTTACGATGTCTTTTTCGAAAGCGGTTTTGAGATAGTTAAAGACGTGTTGACAGTGCATTATCAAAAATACTACGGACGGCAAGAGTCGGTACCAGCCTTCGTGCAACCTGTGCCGGTGAGTTTCTATGGTGTTAAGGGTAAAAAACCTAGAATTCTATTTGCTGTTACAACCAAACCTTCCAACCCCAAAGACATAGCTCTTGTTGTAGAAAACTGGATAAGACGAGCCTTGACTGAAATTGGCATTGGTTCAAAGACTGCTTCCGGCTACGGACGCTTTGCCGAAGTGATTAACGTAACAGAAGATATTGTACGGGAGTTTCAAGAAAAGAAGCAACGCGAGTTGAAAAGAAAAAAACTATTGCTGGAAGAAAAGATTGAGAAGCAAAGAGAAGAAGAACTGTTATCCAGCCTCACAGAAGGTGCTCGTCTAGCATATGAAATAGAGAAGTTGTCTTTGATGCAGCAGGACTCAGACAAAAGCAAAACGACGTTTTACCAGCAAGTGATTAACCTACAAGGAGAAGAAAGACGGACTGCTGCACAAGCACTTAAAGACTATTGGGAGAAGACAGGAGATTGGAAACAGCCTAGCAAACGCCAGAAGGAAAAGAACCAGAAGATACGGGAAATTTTGGAGGAAATATGATCAACGTGTATAAACGTTATTGAAAAGATGGTATGGCTCACCTTTCTAAAACAGGTAAGCAAGTTATGAGTCACGAAAGAGTCTATGAGCCGTTTCCACTAGTAGTCACTGATTTGTGGATAGACGAGAGTAGCAGTAGAAGAAGAGATGGAGAGCCGCATTACTGTACTAGCAAAGCCACGCTAACTGGAAAGTGCTTTGTGGACATTTTCTAGCTTTGCGCGGATCCCAAGTGAACATAAAAACCCTAGGGGATCCGCGCAACAAAACACCTTGTTTTTTGGTGTTTTTCTGCGAACATCCGTTTCGAACAATCAACTCAACGGGAGTATCAAGCGGAAAACGCATAAAATTAGAATATCATGTACGATATTCGTTGCAAAGGACAGTCGCAACTCGCGCGCGTGCGTGGATTGAAATTCTACAGTTTGAGGAAGAAATACCCTTTGACGATGTCGCAACTCGCGCGCGTGCGTGGATTGA
>LFSI01000089.1:0-8183 GCA_001512545.1 Clostridia bacterium DTU065
TTCATACCCATTGTGTCGGAAGCTCGTGTATTTGACGGAACGGAGCTGACACTCTTAGTTATCTGGATGCTGGTAACATCAATTGGGTGTACGCTGAATGCAGGATGTATTGACACCGGACCGCGTATCCCCACTGATAGCGTGTCTCCTTTAAACGCGAAAACCTGTCCAAAACTCCTAACATCAATCCAAGTCTTGCAGGCAACATCATGAATTACGTCAGGGTCTTTGGCGGTTTTTATCTCGGGAATAGAATCTGCTCGGTCTCTTAAGCTTTTAAATCCATCTACTTTCCTGTCGTCCGACTGTACAAAAATGGGACATCCAAAATCTTGAAGTCGGTTGCGAATCTTCCTCTTCAGGCAAACATCAGACACCTCTCCAAAGCCGTCGTATGTTAGCCTTGGTCGATTTCCGTTTAAGGGATCACCATTTGGATTGGCATTACGAACCGAAAACACGACTGCAAAATCGATCTTACGATTCAAAATTGTCATCTTGTTCACCCTCCATGACTTCGTTCTCTTTGTCCTTTTTGCTCTTGTACAACTCATGCCGTTGGCTGTAAAAACCAAGTAAGTACACCGGACTCAGCGGCTTGTCATTGAACTCATCGATTTCGAGTTCCGAACCGATTTCGTCGATCAATTTCGTGAAATACGTTGCCTTTGTCCTCAGTTTCATTAAGTATGGCTGCAGATTTGCTTGGATGGTCATCCAGGTTCTTGATGGGTGCCTTGCAAACGCATTCATGTATCGGATTGCGTTAGTTGGTCTGTCTTCACTTTTGTCCAGTGCGCTTCTCTCCAACACATCTGCAACTGCTAACAGACGTCCAAAAAGGTAATCTCTGTTTTTGTTCGTGACATCTAGCGCCACTCCATATCCCTCCTTTTCACAGTGCTTGTTGACCAATGCACAAGCTATGCTCAGCGTTTTCTCCCATTCCCATTTCTCCATCGCGACCGGGTTCGAAGCGCGGTTAACAGCACTGCGAACAATGTCGATTGGTATACGTCTTCCCTCCACGATGCAGGGAAGCAACCTTGACATTACTTCTTTAGTGAGCTTTTCACTTGCTTTAGCACCATACGCCGCCCATGCGATATCTTTGGTGGACGGAGCCCCATAAAACACGATAGTTTTACCATCGTCAGTTTTCCGATATCTGTGCCTCCAAGTACATGTCTGATGCCAAGTTTTAATCCTTTCAAAGTACTCGTTGGCATCTAGCTGATGGTAATACAAAACAGCCAACCTTCCAGGACTTGCAGAATCGAGTACAAGTAGCGAGACTTTTGCATCGTAGGCAAGATCGCTTTTATAACCCTCAATGGCCTTACTCAACTCTTGCGCAAACATCTCATGGGTGTACTCTTCTTCCTCTGCATTCAAAGTCGATCCAAAACTTTCCAGATAGGATTGGGTATCATCTTCGGGTTGAATAATGTCCGTTTCTTTGTTTCCCCAAGCAAGGAAAACCCTGTCATCAACAATTTTGCCCTGCTTAGCAATCAACCATTTCAAAGCATTATGGGCTTTTTGAGAGACCTCGTAACTGACCGCCGCAGCGTCACTTGCTGAAAGGAAACGCCCCCTAAAGGTGTAGTTCGCTGTATCATTTGCAGAAATGAGCTTTGCGTTATCTCCTGACCTTCTTATTCCGTTGGGATGTTTTTCTGCCAATGTTTTTCTATCTCCGGAAACATAACAGAAGTCTTTTTTGAGAGATCGCAAATAGGTAGATTCGTAGTACCCTATGAAAGAGTCGAAGACTTCCTGGTCCTCCCATACTTTAGGCTGCACTACTCCATGCTCATAGGTGTCAAAGCGTACGAAGGCACTGTCCACTGTGCCTGCGAGAACCTCGTATAGTTTAGGCTTTTCTCCATACTCTTCAGTAGTATTTTTCGTCCACTTCTCAATCATCTTTCCATTCTTGTCGAGAATGATAATAGAAGAAGCAACGAGATCTCGAATCAAACAACCTTTTTTGACATACTTGTAAATCGCTTTTACTCGCGGATTAGAAAACGGCGAGTTCACCCATCCTGTCAATTGCTCAATATACATGTCATATGGAGACACTTTTCCTCTACTTTTCCCACCGTACTCCAGATAATCGCCAGCAACGTACATTAGCTTGTCATGCAACACGTGAGAAACGACGTTAGACGTCCTAGAGGCCGAGTCTTCCGTACAGGGAATCGTAGTCGGGGCGTCTTCCCTGTCGATCACCTTAGCCAGAAGGAAGTTGCCGTCTGGATCAACAGTCACTTCAATGTGAGCGCTTTGGCTAATGTGAAACATCGGAAGCAGCATGTATGGCCTGCCTCGCGAAACCTCGGCGATTTTCCCGACATGAGCAAGGTTTGCCTCATAGGTTTGATACAAGTCGTTTAACCAGCCCATTTACACCCTCCCTCCCTCAAAGAGTTCACGTTCCAGCTCATCGGCACTCTTCGTGTTGCTACGATTGAACTGCTTCGGAGTATACGTGGACAGCGGTCTCACTATTTCACATTCTTCAGGACGGATAAAGTCGATATAGCCATTCACCATCTTCGGGCGCCACAGCCTGGTCTCCAGCCTGTTCCGTCCGGTTTCATCGGGATAGTTTATCCCGTGAACCATCGTACCAAGATCGATGACTCCATAGTTGTCGTAAAATCCAACACCAGAACCAAACTCTGCCGGCACTACATAACCCTGGCACTCTCTTGCCCCGAGATAAATGTCGCGCCTACCACCAGCTTTAAGGCACCGCTTTGCAATGTTATGATGCTTATGCTCGTTGCGATCGTACTCCAAATCAGGTCTGTACTCGTTAAAAACGAAGTACGCCCTAACTTGATACCGCACATCTCTCAGATAGGTGTAGTGTGCTAGAGAATTGGATGCACCTCCGCCGTAAACGATGGGACGAATCCCCTTAGACTCCATCTTGATAGGATTAAGCACTCTAACTTTGTCAATTATCCAAACGATAGTTGGCTTCCAGTAGATTGACTCAACAATTCCTTTAAGGGCTTGATAAGTCGGCACTTGGTACGTAAGCTTTTCGCCGCCTATCTTGGTCACAGGATCTGTAAATAATGCGTACTTACCATAAACTTCAAACTCGATTACGTTCCTCAAGTTAATGTCACCTCCTCTAAAAACTAAGCGTGTCCAACGTGCCTGGCTCATCGAAACAAATGCCAAACTTGCGGTTATACGCATCTTCGGTCAGTTCATAAATCATACCGTCCATCTGCGGCACTATCGATCCCCGTGCCACCAACACCTTGAACTCATGTTCGAACACATTAACTAGATACTGCTGAGCCGATCTGAGTAGTTGTTTCATTTCTTTCGGAGACAGATCTTCGTTCAAATCCGCAATGAGTTCTTTGCCTTTTTCGTATGGAACCAGTACCGTTCGAGCTCTAGTATCAATCACCTGAAAATGATCGCCAAGCGTTCCTAAACTGCTGAAAACCTGCAGCGGAAAAGGTTTGTGATATTTGTCCAAATAGTTTTGCTTGTATTTATTGCTTCCTCTAAGTAGCGAAAACAGACTCTCTTTGACAGACTCCACTGGGTAGTTGAGATCGCCTTTTAGACCATTGTAGTAACTAGCGAAGTAGAAATTCATCGTCTCCGGAGACAACAAGTCAAACTTACCTGCTTGCCTTTGATGAGCCGTAAGTATGCGCTCTGTTGTTTCGACCCCGACTTTAATCGTCTTAAGATGACGAAGGTCCTCTTCTTTGTGGTTTATGACATAGACTAGTTTAAGAGGGTGCTCTCCATGACGATTACACCTTCCAGCGGATTGAGCCACCGAGTCCAGGCCTGCAAGCGATCTGATTACGCAATCAAAACTAATGTCGACCCCAGCCTCTATCAACTGGGTGCTAACGCAGATAACCCGGTTCCCGTTTTTCAGGTCAGCTTTCACGTCGTCAAGCACATCCCTGCGGTGTTGTGCGCACATCGATGTACTCAAGTGATAGAGTTTTATATCACCTGTTTCGCAGTCTTTCTCCAGCTGCTTGTACAACTTTCTGACCACCGACTTGGTGTTTAGAACCGCCAATATACTCCGTTCATTACCTATTTGGTCCAGAACGAACTGTGCCAAGTCATCAGTACCCCAACCGCCGGGTTTTCTACGATCTACGATTTCAACTCTCTAAAAAGCTTTGGACACTGCGCCAATATTAGTCACGATTTCACCGTCAACTCTGTCGATGCTTTTCTCCACAAACNNCCCCCGTCAACTCTGTCGATGCTTTTCTCCACAAACTCCAAAGCTGGTTGCGTTGCTGTACACAACAGAATACTTGAGTTGCAAACGTTTTTCAAAAAGTTAATTGCAACATTAAACAGAGAAACGCATTTGATCGGCAACGCTTGAACTTCATCAAAGATAATTACTGAATTAGCTAAGTTGTGAAAGCGCCTAATGTCCCTAGTTCCGCCCACATAGACAGCGTCCAAAAACTTCACCATGGTGGTAAAGATGATCGGAGCGTCCCAGTTCTCTTCTGCCAGGACGATCCTTTTAGTTTTTAAGTACGATCTCTGTTCTTCATTCCCATCGGCAATCACGTTCGAATGATGCTCGAGAACGAAGTCATGGCCGTTAAGCACCTCTCGCACCTCTTGAGCATTCTGCTCTATGATCGATGTGAAAGGAATCACATAGATAATCCGTTCTTTTCCGTGCAAAACTGCATGTCTCAAAGCATAACGCAAGCTTGAGAGGGTCTTCCCGCCACCTGTTGGTATAGACAACGAGTATATTCCTGTAGGTTTTTCTGCAAAAGAATCGCACTGCTCCGACATCTGCTGGCGCAGGGCATTAATTGGATTTTCTTTGCCTTCTTTACCTAACGACTCTAAATACCCAAGCAACCGTTCATAACAGGTTTCAAACAGATGCGTATTGCTGGGTATGTCCGTAGGTAGCGGCTGTGCCTCCTCAAAACACTTTGCGTCCGTCCTATCAGCGTCTATTAGGCAACTGAACAGGTATTTGGTAAGTAGACTAATGGTCACGTAAACGTCGTTAGAACCGCTTGACTTACTGAGAACTTGATGTAGTTCTTGTGCACCTGCATCCATCAGTTGCCAATACTGTTCTTTAGAGACCAGGTGCTCCAAACGACCTTTGATGTCCTCATACTCCGGTATGTCCTTCTCATTGATCCGCCTTAAAAAAGCAGAACTGGTGTCAGATGATATGTAATCTACAAGGCCGCCGTGATGCGACATGATTATGCAGGAGAGGATTTCTGAAATGATTACGTGCTTGGGGTTCCTTGTGGATCGAGTGTCGGTGTGAAAGTCGTCAAATAGAATCCTTGCCCCAGCGGTAGAGTGGTCTACTGTCCCTCGCTTTGACGGGGCTTCTCCCCTTTCTACCTCGTACAGTATGTACTCCCTAAACTCCCTACTGTACTTCCCAACATCGTGCAGCAAACCCGCAAGATAAGCTAAATTCCGAACACCGATTTTGCTGCCATATAGCGCAGCTAGCTTGGCGACGTTAATGGAATGTTCCAAAACTGATTGCCTAGTTCCGTCTGCTTCTCGAATATGAGCAATCCCATCCACTAAAGACACACCCCCAGTAGCGAAAATGAGGCCACGAGATGCTATTTTCCCTTTTTTGAAACTATTTTCGCCGATAGTACAGAAAACCCTGCCGAAAGAGCGGAATCTTCTTACCAGTTGTGCTTGCGAGGACTTATCGCACCCCTGATAAAACAGCAGCCACTCACGCAGATCGTCAGGTCCAAATGCAGATACTTGTGGCTGTGGGAGGGGGGCTCGATCACTCACTGACAATACGTTCGTGTAACACCCACAAAAAAAACTGGCCGCTAGAAGCATCTCTTCTAGCAGCCAGCTGGGCTCACACTATATCAAGGATTTTAATCTTCCCACAGCAGTAAGTACGTTTTCTCTGTCGCCAAAGGCCGTAAGCCTAAAATGGCCCTCGCCGTTTTTGCCAAATCCAACACCGGGTGTGCCTACCACATTGGCTTTTTCCAACAGGTAGTCGAAAAACTCCCATGAGGACATTCCCCCTGGACACTTCAGCCAGATGTAAGGAGAGTTTGCTCCACCTGTAAACTCTATTCCCATTGACTCTAGAGCTTCGCGGATGATCTTGGCGTTTTCCAAGTAGTAGGAGATGCACTCCCCAACTTCCTGGAGACCTCTCTCGGTGAACACCGCTTCTGCACCGCGCTGTACAATATAGGGTACACCGTTAAATTTCGTAGTCTGCCTTCTCAGCCAAAGTTTGTTCAGGGAAACGCCATCGAAGACCAGCTCTTTGGGCACAACTGTATATCCACACCTGGTCCCGGTAAACCCTGCAGTTTTAGAAAGAGAACAGAACTCAATGGCACAGGCTTTTGCCCCTTCTATCTGGTAGATGCTGGTGGGAAGAGAGGGATCGCGCACGTAAGCTTCGTAAGCAGCATCAAACAGAATAACCGCATTTCTCTCCAGAGCGAAATCTACCCACTTCTGCAACATCTCCTTGGTGTAAACCGCACCTGTGGGGTTGTTTGGCGAGCAGAGGTAGATAATATCAGCTTGGAGAGAGTCGTCTGGAAGAGGCAGGAACCCGTTGTCTAGGTTTGCATCAAGAAAGACGATGCTGCGCCCTGCCATAGTGTTGGTATCCACATAGACCGGATACACAGGATCTGGAATAACCACGGTGTTATCCACGGAGAAGATGTCCAGAATGTTGCCTAAGTCGCTCTTGGCTCCATCGCTGATAAACACCTCATCCAGTTCCAGAGACACGTTTTTCCTACTGTAGTAGCCTAAGATTGCTTCCCGCAAAAAGACGTAACCCTGCTCATCTCCGTAGCCTCGGAAAGTCTTCTTGTCCCCCATCTCCAAAACTGCTTTACCCATGGCCTCCACTACAACCCCAGGTAGAGGCAGAGTGACGTCTCCGATGCCCAAGCGGATAATATCTGCTCCCGGGTTTTTGCTTTTGTACTCCGCAACCTTTCTTGCAACTGTAGAAAACAGATAGCTGTCTTTTAAGTTCAAGTAATTTGTGTTTGGTTTCATTGTCAACCTCCATATACCAAAGGCGGGCGCCTCTTGTGTTCGCTTCTTTTGTGCAATCGTTCAATGGCTTCCAAAACCTCCGAGCGTACCGTACCGCCAAGGAGGAAGCTATCCAGCTCTTTATAGGTCAGTCCCATCTCGCCTTCATCGGTCTGCCCGTCAAACAAACCTGCAGATGGGGCTTTTTTCATAATGCACTCCGGAGCACCTAGGAAATCCAGAAACTGGTAAACTTCTGTTACGGTCAAGTCGGCGATAGGGTTAAAGTCGTAAGCTCCGTCTCCCCATTTGGTGAAGTACCCTACATAACCTTCACTTCTATTGCCTGTACCTGCAACCAGCCGGTTCTGGCTGGCAGCTACTGCATACAAGGTCGTCATCCGCAGCCTCGGGGCAAGGTTGTGGAGCGCAACCTCCTGTAGTGAGAACCGTTCACCAAGAGTCTCCACAAAAAGCTTTTTCAAAGGAGTCAGATCTACCACTTCTGTTTTGATGCCGTACTCCTTGGCAACTGTAAGCGCATCTTCCATATCTTCTACATAGTTCCGCTTCGTGGCGCAGGGCATGATCAGCCCTAAAGTGTCTTCACAAGCTTTTTTGCAGAGAATGCCCACCAGCGCACTGTCCTTGCCGCCGCTGTTTCCGTAAACAATTCCACTGGCACCGCTTTCTGCCAGAACCCTTTTTATAAATGCAACCCTGTTTTCCAGTTCGATTTCGTAGTCTCTGCTCACTTTCGGGCACCTCTTTCTCAAGCTTCCAAGCTTCTCTTAAACCGATACAACACCATCGAAAACCTTAACCGCAGCACCAGTCATAAGCACTCGCTCAGGGCTGTAGTTGATTACCAACTCTCCGCCTCGCAGAATCACCTTAATGTCGGTGTTCTCCCGGCAATAGCCGTTAAGGACTGCCGCCACTGCAGACGCGCAGGCTCCCGTGCCGCAGGCAAGGGTCTCTCCGCTGCCCCTTTCCCAAACCCGCATCTTCAGGGTGCTTTCATCGAGCACCTGAACAAATTCGGTGTTTACTCTCTCAGGGAAGATCGGATTTCGTTCAAACTGAGGGCCGATCTTTTCCAGATCCAAACCTTC
>LFSI01000089.1:8245-29259 GCA_001512545.1 Clostridia bacterium DTU065
CCGCCGATTGTGACCGGTTCATTGACCACCTTAGAACTTGGCAGAGTAACGGGAATCTTTTCCGCATCCAGCTCTGCCCTTCCCATATCTACGGTGACTTTATACACCAAACCGTTTTCTGCAAACAGTTTGAGGTGCTTTATCCCGCTTAAAGTCTCTATCTTCAGCTCCAACTTCTGAACAAGCTTGTTGTCGTATAAGTACTTACCCACGCAGCGAATGGCGTTTCCGCACATTTTGCCCTCACTGCCGTCAGCATTGAACATGCGCATCTTCGCATCGGCGACTTCAGATGGGCAGATCAGCACGATACCGTCGCCTCCGATGCCGAAGTGCCGGTCAGACAGCGCTACAGCCAGCTGTTCAGGATTTTCGATGCTTTGCTCGAAGCAGTTAAAGTAGATGTAGTCATTTCCACACCCGTGCATTTTGGTAAACTTCAGATCCATTCTCCCACTCCCCGTCCTCAGCGTAACTCCGCTTTTACACAGAGTTTTAGCCGTCATAAGTCTTGATAATACTTTCAGCTACTTCTCTCCTTGTCACCCGTTCATCCATAGCCCGCTTTTCGATGTAGCGGTGAGCTTCGGACTCCGACATCTGGAGGTAGTTAATTAAGATGGCTTTTGCCCGGTCGATCAACTTGATGTCGTCGATCTTTTTATAGAGCTTGGCATTTTCATCGTGCAAAGCAGCCATTTTGTTGTGGGCGGCTGTTGCCAGCTTCAAAGCCATCCAGAACAGTTCCTTCTGCAGCGGTTTGGCAACAGTCAGAACCCCCACAGTTTCCACTCTCGCCGATATCTCCCCGTAAAGCTCAGCTTTTACTACCAAAATAACCTGGGTTAGGGTTTTCCGCGCAAGGTCCATAGCAAGGGTATCGCCGAACTCATCGGGAAGCGGTGCATTGATAATGCACAGGTCAAAGTCCCGCTGAACGGCAAGGCGCCGAGCCTCTCCCGCTCCCTTCAGGACGGTAATGTCCCTAAAGGAGAGCTCCCTGAGCAGCGCCTCAAAGAAGACGGCGCCTTTTTCGCTTCCAGAAACAATTAACACAGTCTCCAAATAGATCGCCACCTTCGCGGGGCTAGAAAACCCTGAAGTAGTTTCTTTCACTGAACTCCGATTTGTCCGGGGCTCGCTTGTAGAGTTCCAGCTGCTCCCTCAGGAGATCTAGATACAGACCAATGAGATCTGCCCCTAAAGTCTCTTTTAAAAACGCCGATTGAGCAGCCAGCGTTACTGCTTCTTCCAGATCAGTTGGGAGCTTCTCCAGATGCTTGGTGGAGTCTGCTTCCGCTTTGTACAAGTTGCGGTCCTCCGGCAACGGCAGTCTGAGTTTCTGGTTGATTCCCGCAAGTCCTGCACTTAAGACTGCTGCAAAAGCCAGATACGGGTTCACTGTGCAGTCGGGAGAGCGCAGTTCGATTCTGGTCTTATCCCCTACCGCTGCTGGAATTCTGATGAGCTGTGAGCGGTTTTGGTGGGACCATGAAACATATAACGGCGCTTTGAAGCTCCCGAGCCGCTTGTAGGAGTTTACCGTCGGATTCAAGAAAGCGCTCATCTCACGGGCATAGGTCAGAATTCCGGAGATAAAGCTTTCCGCATCACTCGAGTGCTCCTTATCGCCAAAGATGTTGGTACCGTTTTTTGTTACGGAGATGTTCACATGCAGACCGTTTCCAGGTTGACCTTCCAGGGGTTTGGGCATGAACGAGGCGAAAAGCCCGTTCTGGGCTGCGATGGCTTTGACCACAGACTTGAAGGTCAAGAAATGGTCTGCTGCAGTTATAGGATCGCTGTAGGTAAAGTCGATCTCGTTCTGGCCAGGTCCCTGCTCGTGGTGCGAGCTTTCCGGCTTAATACCCATCTCAAGAAGGGTGAGGCAGATCTCCCGGCGGACGTTTTCGCCCCTATCCAGAGGAGAGATATCCATGTACTCGCCTTCATCGTGGGTGGTCTTTGTTGGGTAGCCGTCCTGATCGGTCTTGAACAGGTAGAACTCGCACTCGGTTCCGATTTGGGCGCTGAATCCCAAATCACGCAGGCGTCTTGTTACGGTCTGCAAGAGTCCCCGCGAGTCTCCGGGATACGGCGAGTAGTCGGGATACTTGATTTGGCAGAAGAACCTGATAACCCGTCCTTGAGCCGGTCTCCAGGGTAGAAGATGCAGAGTCTCCGGTTCGGGTACAAGCAAAAGATCCGACCGGGAGACATCAGCAAGGCCTCTGATTGCCGAAGCATCGAAAGAGATTCCCTCGGCAAAAGCTCGGGGCAGTTCCTCGGCCATAATGGAAATATTCTTCTGGCGACCTAATAGATCGCAGAAAGCCAACCTCACAAACTTCACGTCGTTTTCCTTAACAAAGTCCAAAACTTCCTGCTTCGTATAGCTCACAACAAAGCCTCCTTCTGCGCTTTTTGGCTTTGAGCCCACTTTGCATCGAAGATCGCGTTTTTGCAGCTCCAAGTTTCCACTTAACTGGCAAATTTCCTTGCAGACTCTGCTGCACACACCGATCTCCTAGCATATCTCCTCTTTAGCATGGCAAAAAACAAGAAATAAAAAAACGCCCACCGAAAGCTGCGAGGTCAAAACCGGAAGGGAATCCTCCCTAAACAGCTTTTGATGAACGCCGTTGTTCATATAAAGAAAGTAAACAACTGGCAACCTTCGTGTCAAGAGGTATCGCGATTGTATACTAGTATTTTTCTGCGGACGATTGTATACGGTGTTATCAAACGGCAGTGATTGACAGTTGGAACTGGCGGTGGTATACTCAACGACGTGATGCAGCAAAGGCGCTGCGGGCTTTTTTGGGCCCGCAGTGCCTTTATTTTTCGGCTAACGAGGAAGAAGGTAGAAGGCATGATCGATGTACCTGGTATGTTCGGTGCTTTGGTATTTGGCGATAATGTAATGAAGGCGATGCTCCCTAAAGGCGTGTACGAAGCTTTGAGAAAAACCGCAGTAAACGGTCGGCACTTGGAGCCTGGCGTCGCAGACGCCGTGGCCGCGGCTATGAAGGAATGGGCAGTCCGAAACGGCGCTACCCACTATGCCCACTGGTTTCAACCCCTGACCGGAGCTTCTGCAGAAAAGCAGGAGGCCTTCATCTCCCCATGCGGCCAGGGGAAAGTGATCATGGAGTTTTCCGGAAAAGATCTGATCAAAGGCGAACCCGACGCCTCGAGCTTCCCCTCTGGAGGACTCAGGGACACTGCTGCAGCTAGAGGTTACACCGCCTGGGATCCGTCGTCATACGCCTTCATTAAAGACGGTACCCTGTACATTCCAACTGCCTTTTGCTCCTACAGCGGCGAAGCGCTGGACCAGAAAACCCCTCTCCTCAGGTCGATGCAGGCTTTGGACGAACAGGCTCTCCGCATTCTGAGACTCTTCGATTGCCATACGGTCCAGAGGGTGGTCTCCACCATCGGTCCGGAACAGGAGTTCTTCCTGATTGCAAAGGAAGTTTTTCTCAGAAGAGCCGACCTAGTCTACTGCGGACGTGCCCTCTTTGGAGCAAGACCTCCAAAAGGGCAGGAGCTTGCAGATCACTACTTAGCCCCCATGAACCGACGGGTTGCGGCGTTTTTCCAAGAGCTCGAACAAGAGCTCTGGAAGGTGGGCGTTCCGGTAAAAACCAAGCACAGTGAGGTTGCGCCCGGACAGTACGAACTGGCGGTGGTTTACGAAACCATCAACACCGCTGCCGACCACAACCGGTTGGGCATGGAACTTCTTAAGTCCACTGCAGACAAGCACGATCTGGTCTGCCTGCTGCACGAAAAACCCTTCCCTTGGGTAAACGGGAGCGGGAAGCACATTAACTGGTCCATGACCACAGACACCGGAGAAAACCTTCTGAATCCTGGAGATGAGCCTCACAAGAACCTGAGGTTCCTCTTGTTTCTAACAGCAGTGATCGCTGCTGTAGATGAGCATCAGGATCTTCTGCGGCTTTCTGTGGCAAGCGCCGGCAACGACCACCGCTTGGGAGCTCACGAAGCGCCGCCTGCCATCATCTCGGTCTACCTGGGCGATGAGCTCACCGAAATCCTGCAGTCCATTGCAAATGGCAGCAGGTGTCAGGGTATGGAAAAGCAGTTGATGGAGACCGGTGCCATGGTTCTTCCCCGCATTGCGAAAGATGCTGCAGACCGCAACAGAACCTCACCATTTGCCTTCACCGGTGACAAGTTCGAGTTCAGAATGCCCGGATCTGCCATGTCGGTGGCTGGTCCCTGCACCGTTTTAAACACCATTATCGCCGATTCTCTCAAGCAGTTTGCCGATGCCCTTGAAGGCAGCTCCAACTTGAGAGAAGACCTAATTGGCGTCATAAAAGAAAAGATCCAGAAGCACTTCAGAGTGGTCTTTAACGGGGACAACTACTCACAAGAGTGGGTTGTGGAAGCTGGGTGCAGAGGGTTGTTGAACCTGCGCACTACCCCTGAAGCCCTGCCCTACCTGCTTGAGACCAAGAACATTAAGCTGTTTGAAAGGCACCAAGTGCTGACAAAAGCCGAAGTTCATGCTCGCTACGAGACCCTCATGGAAAGCTACTGCAAGACCATCCAAGTGGAAGCTGCGACCATGATCGAACTTGTGAAAAAAGAGGTCATGCCTGCAGCGCTGAGCTTCCAACGGGATCTTGCCCAGATTATCAGAGACAAAAAATGGGCAAGTGCCCAGATCGACTGCGGACCTGAAGAAGCTCTTCTGGATAAACTAGCCTGCCTTACCCGCTACCTTTACAATCTACACCTCATCCTTGAAGAAAAGATATCCGCACTTAGGGATATCAATGACCTGGCCCACAAGGCCAACTACTGCAGGGACGAAATCTTGGGCTGTATGCAGAAACTGAAAACTATCGCCGACGAACTCGAGGCTGCAGCTCCGAAGGCCAACTGGACGCTTCCTTCAAGCGGCGAGATCCTCTATAGCGCCCGGTAGTTCTGCCTGACGCCCCGCCCTCCACTAAAAGAGCCGCAAACGAAGGAGCCGCACAGGGCTTGCCCTACTTAAGTAGGTGCAAGCCCGTACTTTCTTTTAAAACAGAACAGCTGCCCAAACGGCAGCTGCTTTTGCATATGAATTAGTGAGGTTGTTTTACACTTCCCTGGACTTATACAACCCGTACACGATACTGTCAAAAAGGGCGTTCCAGCTGGCTTCGATGATGTTCGGCGAAACGCCGACAGTTCCCCAAGAAGCACCAAACCCGCTGCTTTCAATGAGAACTCTTACTGAAGCTGCTGTGGCACTCTTCTGGTCGAGCACCCTCACCTTGTAGTCTGTAAGGCTGATGTTTTCGATCTCCGGGTACACATCCCTTAGCGCCAGCCTCAGCGCCCTATCCAGAGCGTTTACCGGACCGTCGCCTTCGCTTACAGTGTGGTAGACCTTGTCTCCTACCTGGATCTTTACGGTAGCTTCCGCTACAAAGCTTCCGTTGCCGTTTTTCTCGATGATCATCCTGAGGCCTTTCAGGGAGAAAAACTCAGGTACAAGACCTAGAGATCTTTTCAAGAGCAGTTCGAAGGACGCTTCTGCACCTTCAAAAGAGTACCCCTTGTACTCCAGGTTCTTCACCGTATCCAGGATAGGCGCAAACATGTCTCTTTCGCCTTCGATGCCGTACTCCTCTGCTTTGTATGAGAGGCTGGCAATGCCGCTTAGTTCGGACACCAGGACCCTACGCCTGTTGCCCACAACCTCAGGTTCGATGTGCTCATAGGTCCCCGGGTTCTTCCTTAAGGCCGAGACGTGCACGCCCCCTTTGTGGGCAAATGCAGCTTTCCCTACAAACGGCTGGTAATCGTTGGGGATGAGGTTTGCAATCTCATAGAAGTAATTGCTGAGCTGGGTGAGCTGGTGCAGGTTCTCGCCTGCACTGAGCTGGCAGCCCATCTTCAGCTTGAGATTGGGAATGATGGAAGACAGGTTGGCATTTCCGCATCTTTCGCCAAAACCGTTAATGGTGCCGTGCACGATACGGGCTCCTGCCTCTACTGCAGCTAGGGAGTTTGCCACTGCAAGATCTGCGTCGTTATGGGCGTGGATCCCCACAACCGCTCCGGGAAAGGCGTCGCACACTGCTTTGGTTATCTCATACACCGAAGACGGCAGCGTGCCGCCGTTGGTGTCGCAGAGAACGATGCTCTTTGCCCCTGCGCCCACTGCTGCAGAAAGGCATTCCAGTGCATACTCTTTATCCGCCTTGTAGCCGTCGAAAAAGTGCTCGGCGAGGAAGTGGACCCCCAAACCTTTAGCTCTGAGGTACTCAATAGAGTCCCTAATCATGCTGAGGTTCTCTTCTGCAGTAGTGTTTAGCGCTTCTTTTACGTGGAAGAGCCAGCTCTTCCCGAAGATAGCCGCTTCTTTCACTCCAGAGGCCACAATGGCATTTAAATTGGCATCATCTTCAGCCTTGATGTTCTTCTTGCGGGTGCTGCCAAAAGCCGTAACCACGGCGTTTTTCGGAGTCCAGTCCCTGCAGAGTTCGAAAAACTCCTTATCTTTAGGATTGGATCCGGGCCAGCCCCCTTCGATGTAGTCTACTCCGAAACTGTCCAGTCTCTTTGCCAGCTTAAACTTATCCTCTGCCAGGAGGTTCAGCCCTTCCCGCTGAGTGCCGTCTCTGAGAGAGGTATCATAGATTGCTACTCTCACCGTCTCTCCTCCAAGTACGCCTCTAGCGCCTTACCCACTTCTGTGGTGGTTAGGCTGCCGCCCAAATCGGGAGTAACTTGATGTTCGTTCAGTACGAAAGAGACCGCATCATCGATGAGTTTGGCTCCGAGACTGTCGCCTAGGTGATCAAGCATCATGCCGCCTGCAAGAACTGCAGCCAGGGGATTGGCGATGTTCTTTCCGGCAATATCTGGGGCAGAACCGTGCACCGGTTCAAACATGGAAAGTCCGTCAGGATTGATGTTCCCCGATGCGGCAAGCCCAAGACCTCCGCAAACGGCAGCCCCCAGGTCTGTGAGGATGTCGCCGAACATGTTGGTGGTCACCACAACGTCCAGCGTCTCTGGTGCAAGAACCATCTTCATAGCAGCAGCGTCCACCAAAAGGTGATTTGCTTCAAGCTCCGGATAATCGCTTGCTACCTCCCAAAACACCCTCTGCCAGAGGTCGTGGGCGTAGGTGAGGACGTTGCTCTTGTCGATCAGGGTGACCTTCCTCCGGCCTTCCTTTTTGGCCCACTCGAAGGCCAGGCGAACGATCCTTTCCACGCCTTTGCGCGTCTGCACCAACTCCTGCAGAGCTACCTCGTCTGGCGTACCCTTTTTCAGGATTCCGCCGGCACCGATGTAGAGGTCTTCTGTGTTCTCCCTGAAAAACATCACATCCAGCTGCTTTAGGTTTTTCAGCGGAGTAAGGTCTTCGCGGTAGAGCTTCATCGGCCTGAGGTTGGCAAACTGGTCGAACTCGAACCTGAGCGTAAGGAGGATTCCCCTCTCCAAAACTCCCGGCTTGACTCTAGGATCGCCTAAAGCCCCTAAAAAGACCGCATCGAACCCCTTCAGCTCTTCTTTGATCTCCTCTGGAAAAACCTCTCCGGTGGCAAGGTACCGCTCTGCGCCGAGGTCAAAAACCTTGCTTTCTAGCTTCAGCGCTGTTGCTTTTTTCACCACTTCCCAGGCCACAGGCACGATCTCCTTGCCGATGCCATCTCCCGGAATAAGGGCGATCTTCTTCACGTCACTCACCGCTTCCACCTCCCCCGAGTTCTTTCTTTACATACGCAATCAAGCCACCAGCTTGCATAATCTCCATGAGTTCCGGAGGAAACGCCTGGGCTTTGAGGGTTTTCCCGCCAACTTCAACAGTTCCCCCATCCAAGTCTACGGTAACGGTATCGCCATCTCCAACTAGATCCTTAATGGACACTTCCAAAATGGGGAGACCAATGTTGATGGCGTTCCTGTAGAAGATCCGGGCAAAGGACTCGGCAATGACGCACGATACCCCGCTGGCTTTGATAGCAAGGGGAGCATGCTCTCTAGACGAACCGCACCCGAAGTTTTTGCCTGCTACAATGATGTCGCCGGGTTTTACCTTCTCTGGGAAGGTCGGATCTGCGTCTTCCATGCAGTGGGCTTTCAGGTGTTCGGGGTCCGACTTGTTCAAGTATCTTGCAGGGATGATGGCATCGGTATCGATGTCATCGCCGAAAACGAATACTCTTCCGGTGAACTTCATGAGAGCACCTCCTCTGGATGAACGATTTCTCCCGCAACGGCAGAAGCAGCAGCAACATATGGTCCTGCAAGGTAGACTGCGCTTTGCGGGTGTCCCATACGCCCTACGAAGTTGCGATTAGTGGTGGAGATGGCAACCTCTCCGCTTGCAAGAATCCCCATGTGTCCTCCAAGGCACGGCCCGCAGGTTGGAGTGCTTACTGCAGCGCCAGCCTCGATGAAGGTTTGGACCAACCCCTCCTGGATCGCCTGCAGGTAGATCTGTTGGGTTCCGGGGATGACAATCATCCGTACGTCCCGATGGACCTTCCGCCCTCTGAGGACTTCTGCAGCCTGCCTTAAGTCCTCGATCCTGCCGTTGGTGCACGAGCCCACAACCACCTGGTCCACCTTGATGCCCTTTGCCTCTCTGACGCTCTTGGCGTTTTCCGGGAGGTGGGGAAAGGCTACCTGAGGTTCGAGGTCCGAAACGTCGAAATCATAGACTTTATGATAGGATGCATCTGGATCGGGATGGAGTCCTTCTACATCCTTTCCGGCTTTTTTCAGATACTCCACAGTCTTTGCGTCTGCTGCAAAAAGACCTGCTTTAGCCCCTGCCTCGATGGCCATGTTGGCCATTGTCAGCCTGGACTCTACTGAAAGCTCCGAGACCACCTCGCCGCCGAACTCCATGGCCTGATACCTGGCTCCATCTACGCCGATTTTGCCGATGGTGTAGAGAATCAGGTCCTTGCCTGTAACAAATGGGCGGAGCTTGCCTTTGAAGTTGAACCGCTGGGTGTGGGGCACTCTGAACCATGCCTTACCGATTGCCATGGCTGCTGCCATGTCGGTAGAGCCCACCCCTGTGGCAAAGCTTCCCAGGGCACCGTAAGTGCAAGTATGGGAGTCCGCTCCGATAATGAGGTATCCGGGCTGTGCCAGTCCCTTTTCAGGGATCAGGCAGTGCTCTATGCCCATATCGCCCACGTCGTAGAAGTGGGTGATGTTGTGTTCTCTTGCAAACTCACGAACGTACTTAACCTGTTCTGCAGCAAGAATATCTTTGTTAGGAGTAAAATGGTCGCAAATTAGGGCGATTTTGTCCTTATCGAATACTGTTTTTGCTCCCAGTCTGCGGAATTCCTTAATTGCTACAGGTGCTGTAATGTCGTTTCCTAAAACCAAATCCAGCTCAGCCATGACAAAATCGTCTGGCTTTACCGAATCCCTGCCGCTGTGGCGGGCCAGGATTTTTTCAGCTAAAGTCTGTGCCACCTTTTTCACTCCTATCCTGCCTTTGTTCTAACAAAACTTTGTTCAGAGCCTGGAGGTACGCTTCGGCACTGGCTCTCACAACGTCGCTGTGGACTCCCCTACCGAGGTAGGTCTGGTCCCCGCACTGGATCCTCACCATCACTTCTCCGAAGGAGTCGGTGCCGTGGGTTGTAGCGCCGATCTGGTACTCCAAGAGCCTAACTTCCAAACCTACTGCCCGCTCTAGTGCTTTGTAGACGCTGTCCACCGCGCCCTCTCCTGCTGCCGCTTCCACGATCAGCTTCTCATCGCCGTTTTCCTCAAGGCGCTTCAACTTCACTAAAGCCATGGCATCCTCGCCGCTTAAGACCTGCATGTTCACCAGCTCGAAGGTTGCCACGCTCTCGGTAGCTTCGGCAAACAGCATGGCTTCGAGATCTTTGTCGTCTACTGTCTTCTTGCGATCGGCAAGAGCGATGAACCTGGCGAAAGCTCTCTCTAGCTCCGCTTCGTCGAGAGTGTATCCCAGCTCTTCCACGCGTTTTTTGAAAGCGTGGCGTCCCGAGTGCTTACCCAGGACGATGCGGGACTTAGGATAGCCCACAGACTCCGGGGTCATGATCTCGTAGGTGCTGCGCTCTTTCAACACGCCGTCTTGATGGATGCCCGACTCGTGGGCAAAAGCGTTTTCACCGATCACCGCTTTGTTCTTGGGAACGGGATAGCCCGTTAAGCTAGAAACCAACCTAGAGGTCTGGTAGAGCCTTGTGGTGACGATGTCTGTTTCCAATTGATACTGGTCTTTCCTCACGTTTAGAGCCATCACAACCTCTTCCAGAGCAGCATTACCCGCTCGCTCGCCGATGCCGTTGATGGTGACCTCCACCTGCCTTGCTCCAGCCTTTACTGCAGTAAGAGAGTTGCACACTGCAAGCCCCAAGTCGTTGTGACAGTGTACCGAGAGAATTACTGGGTCTTTTTCTCTGGTAAATCCCGGAACATTTCCTATAAGATACTGGATGAGTTTTTCGTACTCCCAAGGCATGGTGTAGCCAACGGTGTCGGGGATGTTCACAACATCGGCTCCGGCCTCAATAACGGCAATTGCCATTTCCTTTAAAAACTCCCAGTCGCTCCTGGTAGCGTCTTCTGCAGAAAACTCTACCCTAGCGCCTGACTTCTTGGCCAGAGCCACAGCCTCCACGGCCTTTTTCAAGACCGCGTCGGGCTCTAGATGCAGTTTGTGCTTCATATGGATGGGAGATGAAGCGATGAAAGTGTGGATTACCGGGCTCTTTGCATTCTCCAGAGCTCTAGCTGCAGCCTCAATGTCTTTAGGGACGGCTCTAGCTAGAGCCGCCACCCTGCAGCCGACCTCGCTCGCCACAGCCCTTACCCCTTCAAAGTCTCCGGGGCTTGCCACGGGAAAACCTGCTTCGATGGTGGTTACTCCCAGACGCTCAAGAGCCTTGGCGATTTCCACTTTCTCTTTGGCATTCAAGTTTATTCCAGGAGACTGCTCGCCATCTCTAAGAGTTGTATCAAAAATCTCCACTTTGCTGGTCATCGAATACCTCCCAGAGCTATTTTTTGATCCAAGGCATCATTTTTCTGAGCTCTTTTCCCACCACTTCGATCTGGTGCTCATTTGCTAGCTTCCGCAGAGCGTTGAACTTGGCTCTGCCGGTCATGTTTTCCATGATCCATTCTCTGGCGAAATCGCCTTCTTGGATCCTCTTTAAGGTCTCTTCCATAGCGTCTTTCACTTCAGGACCGATGATCTTGGGACCTACGGTCAGATCGCCGTACTCGGCGGTGTCGCTGATGGAGTAGCGCATGAGGCTCATTCCGCCTTCGTACATCAGGTCCACGATGAGCTTCAGCTCGTGGAGGCATTCGAAGTAGGCTACTTCAGGTTGATAGCCTGCATTTACCAGAGTCTCAAAGCCCATCTTAACTAGAGATGTCATACCGCCGCAGAGTACTGCCTGCTCGCCGAAGAGGTCGGTCTCGGTCTCTTCTTTAAAGGTGGTCTCCAGAACGCCTGCCCTAGTGGCGCCGATCCCTTTGGCGTAGGCTAGAGCCAGATCAAAAGCTTTCCCAGTGGCATCCTGATAGACTGCAACGAGCGCCGGTACGCCTCTACCCTCTTCATACTGGCGGCGGACCAAGTGTCCAGGTCCTTTAGGCGCTACCATGAACACATCCACATCTTTGGGAGGTGTAATCTGATTGAAGTGGATATTGAAGCCGTGGGAAAAGACTAAGGCCTTTCCTGGCTTAAGGTTCGGTGCAATGTCCTGTTCATATACGGCTTTCTGCTTCTCGTCTGGAAGGAGAACAACGATTACGTCGGCGATCTCTGCAGCTTCTTTCACGCTCACAGGAGTGAAGCCGTGGGAGACTGCCAGATCGTAGTTCTTGGAACCGGGACGCTGTGCAACCACAACGTCTACGCCGCTGTCCTTGAGATTGAGAGCGTGGGCGTGACCTTGAGAGCCGTATCCCAAAATCGCTACTTTCTTACCGTTCAAAACGCCGAGATCCGCATCTTCGTTATAGTAAAGCTTTGCCATTTTCAAAAACCTCCTTATGATTGAGTGCTCCGTGCCAGAGCGATTTTACCTGTACGAACTATCTCCGAGATGCCATAACCTGCAAGCATCTGAATTATGGCATCGATCTTCTCCGTATCTCCGGTGACCTCCACCATCACCTCTTTAGGGCTCACATCGACGATTTTGGCTCTGAAGATGTCGACGATCTGGAGGATATCCGAACGCTTCTCGCCGTTAACCTGGATCAAGCAGAGTTCCCTTTCCACCCGCTGCACGTTGGTGAGGTTGATGATCTTCAGCACGTCGATGAGCTTGTGGAGCTGTTTTTCAACCTGTTCCAAGCGCTCCGGTTCCTCTTCGATGACGATGGTGATGCGGGAGATCTCCTTCTTTTCTGTGGGACCTACTGCAAGGGAGTGGATGTTGTAGCCCCGCCTGGTAAAGAGCCCTGCTACCCGCGAGAGCACACCTGGTTCGTTGCGCACCAAAACCGCTAAAGTGACTTTTTCCCGCCTATTTTCGTTCACGACTTTGCCCTCCTTTGCCAAGAAGGTGTGGGAGCTTTGGCAGCATGGAACATCTCGCAGAGAGCCGCTCCTGGCGCTACCATCGGCCAAACCGACTCGTCTGGGTCTACCGAAACCTCAACCAGATAGGGTCCTTCGCTGGTAAGGGCTTCCTGCAGCAGACCGAGCTGATCCTGGTTTTTGATCCTTACAGCGGGAATCCCGTATGCACTGGCAAGAACGCAGAAGTCCGGGACCGACCCGGTGCAAGTCTGGGAGTAGCGGCTTTCGTAGAAAATGGTCTGCCACTGCCGCACCATGCCCAATACCCGGTTGTTGAGGAGGACGATCTTAACCGGGATGCCGTAGCTGGCGATGGTCGCAAGCTCCTGGATGTTCATCTGGAAGGAGCCATCGCCGGTGACAAGAACCACACTCCTATCGGGTCTTCCGAGCTTTGCTCCGATGGCTGCAGGTAGACCGTATCCCATGGTGCCAAGGCCACCTGAAGTGATAAAGCTGCGGGGTTTTTTCACCCTTACATACTGGGCTGCCCACATCTGGTTTTGCCCAACGTCGGTGGCGACAATCAGATCATCCTGTAGAAGATCGGACACCATCTCCAAGACTACCTTCGGATCGACGCTGTCCTTTTTTCTGCACGGCGGCGGAACGTCTGAGTTTTTCATATTCGGGGCTGTGCAGTCTGTACACTTTGTTATTTTGGGTTCTTTTGGCAGCTGCATTGGCAGCTCGAAGTTTCTGATCTCCTGGATCCATTCCCTGTGGCAGAGCTTAGTGTCGTCTAAGAGCTGGGCTAGGACCGTCTTTGCATCGCCCACGATGGGTACATAAGCTGCAACGTTCTTGCCGATTTCAGCGGCATCGATATCAATGTGGATCACTTTGGCTTTCTCGGCAAACTTGCTGAGAGAGCCGGTAACCCTGTCATCAAACCTTGCACCAACTGCAATTAACAGATCGCAGTTCTGCACTGCAAGGTTTGCCCATGGACTTCCGTGCATGCCCAGCATGCCCAGGCTCAGCTCGTGATCTCCTGGGAACGCGCCGATGCCCATCAGAGTGGTGGTTACCGGTATATCGAGGTTTTCTGCGAACTGAATTAGGATCTCGCTTGCATCCTGAGCCCCTCCCCCTACATACAGTAGGGGTTTTTGAGCCTCCTTAATCAGCTTGCGGGCGAGGGCGATCTGCCTGGGATGGCCTTCTTTGAGCACCCGGTATCCCGGCAGATCCAAGCCGTTTTTGCTTTTCTTCCTGCTGACGTAGTTCATCAGAGCGTCTTTGGTGATATCCACAAGGACAGGTCCCGGACGACCGGTGCTGGCAATGTAAAATGCTTCCCGCAACACCGATTCAATACGGTTTTCGTCCTTCACCAAGTAGTTGTGTTTAGTTATAGGCATCGTTATGCCAAGAACGTCAGCTTCTTGAAAAGAGTCCTTTCCGATCAGACCTGACTGGACCTGACCTGTAATGGCAACAAGGGGCACTGAATCCATATAGGCATTGGCAAGGCCCGTCACCAAGTTTGTGGCTCCCGGACCGGAGGTGGCAATAACCACACCCACTTTGCCCGATGTTCTAGCATAACCGTCGGCTGCGTGTGCTGCGCCTTGTTCGTGCCTGGTGAGAATGTGCTTCAGGCTGGAGCTGTAGAGGGCGTCGTAAATCGGCAGAACAGCTCCGCCTGGATAGCCAAAAACGTACTCTACACCTAGCTCCACTAAAGTATCTACTAAAATCTCTGCTCCTGTTTTCGCCAAACGGGTCACCTCCCGAAAAATTTTAAAAAAAACCTCACCCCAGCAAGGGGCGAGGACTGTTCGCGGTACCACCCTAATTTATCACTTCAGAGCTGTTACGGGCTGACCCGGCCAACACTACTGAGAAGCTGCACAAAGTTATGCCTAAGCTCTTTGGGCTTCCTTTCGCATTGGCGACTCCAGAGCGATGCTTCCTGGTTGCTCCTTGTCGCTCTTTCACCAACCGGCGACTCTCTTTGAAGGCAGCAAGACAGTACTACTCTCTTTCATCGTCTTTGCAGATATTCGTACTGAAAAAGGTTTTGTTTTTTAGTATACGTGCCAACATGCCCTGTGTCAATACCAATTTCGTAGTTTTTTTCGGAGATATGTTAGCATTTTAACATACTGATATTCTGAAGTGCTAAAAATGTTTTTGCTGTCTATTATACGGTATTAACTGGAAAAAGCAAGCATTTTTCCGTAAAAAAACCCGACACGCTCGTCCCAATCAGTTTAAAGCCCGGTAGGTTGCTTATGTTCACCGCGAAATAGTGCTTAAATCCTACGTACTTCCTGAAGATTGCACAGCTCCCCGCTTACCGATCGTGGCTTCCTTAAATCTCTTTTGGACCTTTTTGTTTAGGAAGAGCAGTTAGTATGCTAACATAGAGGTGAAAACGTCGATATGGACATGATCCACAGCAGAAAGGTGTGAGACCATGCAGAACTCCAAGTGGTTTAAGATAGGTATCTGCATCCTACTGGTTTCTTTGAACATCCTAGTGCTATCCAAGATCAGTTTTGTGTTTTTGCCGCTATTGGCTGCTTTGAAGACCGTTCTCACACCCCTTATTGTGGGCGGTGTTCTCTACTACTTAACCAAGCCGCTGGTGGTGTTTTTGGAAGCAAAAAAGTTTCCCCGCACTGCGGCGATACTTACGGTCTTCTGCCTGATTCTCGTCTTAATTCTACTTTTAATCCTCTATCTGGTTCCGGTTCTCAAGACTCAATTTGCCGCTCTTGCCGAGAACCTCCCCAAGCTAGTCTCTTCTCTGCAGACGCGGTTTGCCGAGTTTAGGGAATCCAATCTGTTTTCCAGGGTTGAAAACCTGGAGATCATTCAGAACCTACAAGGTGTGGATCTCACCGCGGTCCTCGACACCCTGATCGGCGCTATCAGCGGAAACGCTCTATCGGTTGTGGGCTCGGTCTTCAACGTGATCGTGGTGATTTTTACAGCGCCGATCTTCCTGTTCTACCTGCTCAAAGATAGAGAAAAGATCTTTAACGGCATGCTCAACCTTATGCCCGTACGGTCCAAGTCCAAAGCCACCGAACTTCTAAAGGCCATCGATCAGACCCTCAGCGCTTACCTTTCGGGGCTGTTGACAGTAGCTTTCCTAATCGCTCTTTTGGCCTACATCGGCTACCGAATCTTTGGCATCGAGTACGCCCTGCTCTTAGCTGTGATTGCCGGAGTAACCGAGATCATTCCCTATGTCGGCCCGATACTGGGAACCATTCCAGGGATGCTTCTAGGTTTGACCTACTCTCCTCTTGTAGCCCTTGAAGTCCTGATCATGATGGTGGTCATCCAGCAGATCGAAAGCCGGGTAATCACCCCTGTGGTTTTCGGAAAAAAGCTGAACCTGCATCCACTTGTAATCCTCAGCCTTCTACTTGTTGCAGGAGCCCTGAGCGGAGTTGTGGGAATGATCCTTGCAGTTCCACTGTTTGCCGCTTTGAAAACGACCCTAACGTACGTTGTCAAGTGGCGTAAAGAAGCAGGCACTCAGAAAAAGTAAAGGGCTGCCTGCCACGTCTTTTGCACCAAGCAAGTTTTTCAGCTGCAGAGACCTGGTTCCCCTATGGAGTTTTAAACCACATACGCGATTTGAACGTACAATAGCGAAGCGTTACCAGAACAGGTAACGCTTCTGTTGTTTAACGGTATTAATCTGTATGCATACGCAGTGAGCTCGCAAAACGCCTTTAACTTTCGAAAACGGCGCCTTTGTCGGCAGAGCTAACCTTTTCTGCGTAGCGCTTCAGGTAGCCTTTCACATTTCTCTCTGGTTTTTTCACAGGGACTGCCATCCGCGCCGCAAGTTCTTCAGGCGATATACCCAGGTCGAGCTTGCGGCCAGGGATGTCGATGATGATCTCGTCGCCTTCTTTGATATAGGCGATAGGCCCTCCTTCTGCAGCCTCTGGAGAGACATGACCAATGGCCGCACCGCGGGTTGCGCCGGAGAAGCGCCCATCGGTGATCAGCGCTACTGTTTTGTCCAAGCCCATGCCCACAACTGCAGAGGTAGGGCTGAGCATCTCGCGCATTCCCGGTCCGCCTTTAGGTCCCTCGAAGCGGATAACCACCACATCGCCAGGATTGATCCTGCCGCCTAAAATGGCAGAGACTGCTTCTTCTTCGCTGTCGAAGACTCTAGCAGGACCTCTGTGCTGCATCATCTCTGGGGCTACCGCGCCCTGTTTGACTATAGCACCGCTAGGGGCAATGCTCCCCCAAAGCGCTGCAAGGCCGCCTTCAGGTTTGTAGGGGTTTGTTACCGGGCGGATGACCTCCGTGGAAAGGGGTTTTCTCAACCGATCCGCCACTTTCCCCGATACTGTTAGGCAACTTGTATCGATCAGCCCTGCGTCTGCTAAGGTCTGCATGACCGCAGGTATGCCGCCTGCTGCATCTAGATCCTCCACATGGTACTCTCCTGCAGGCCTCAGGTAACAGATCTGGGGAACCCTGCGGCTCATCCTGTCCACATCCTCAAAGGTGATTTCAACGCCGACCTCGTGGGCGATAGCAGGAAGGTGGAGTGCTGTGTTCGTGGAACAGCCTAGAGCCATATCCAAAGCCAGAGCGTTCATGAAGGCCTTCTCAGTGAGAATATCGCTGGGTTTTAGGCCTTCTTTTGCCAGCTCTACTGCTCTGAAGCCCGTCTCTGTAGCCAGCCGCAGCCTCTTGGAGAAAGCGGCGGGAACGGTGCCGTTTCCAGGCAGGGCAACACCCAAGGCCTCGGTAATGCAGTTCATGGAATTTGCGGTAAACATGCCGGAGCAGCTGCCGCAGGTCGGGCACGCCGACTCTTCAAGTTCATAAAGTTCTTCTTCGGTCATGGCTCCCGACGCCACCTTACCTACCGCCTCAAACATGGTGTTCAGGTCGATAGGCTCGTAGTTTACGGTGCCCTTCAGCATGGGCCCTCCACTTACCACGATGCCTGGGATATCTGCTCGGCAGAGCCCCATCAGCATCCCGGGGACAATCTTGTCGCAGTTGGGTATGAGAACCAGCGCATCGAAGTCGTGGGCCAGTGCCATGGTCTCGATGCTGTCTGCAACGATCTCCCTTGAAGGAAGAGAGTAGCTCATGCCTCTGTGCCCCATGGCCAGTCCATCGCAGACACCAATTACGCCGAACTCAAAGGGCACGCCCCCTGCAAGGCTGATCCCCCTTTTCACCGCATCGACGATGAGGTTTAAGTGCATGTGGCCGGGAACAACTGAGCTCTGCGCAGTTGCAATCCCGATAAACGGGCGATCCATCTCTCTATCGGTTATGCCTAAGGCTTTAAGGAGCGACCTGTGGGGCGCCCTTTCTAAACCCTTGGTCAATGTGCTGCTGCCCATGATTTTCCTCCTTACTTAGTTTTTGTCTAGTATATGCTTCGCTACTGGAGCAAGAATAAGACTGAAAGGAAGGGAACCTATGTCTTTTTCTACGAAAGAGTTAAACTACATCAAAGACGGCATTGCCTGGGAAGAACTCATGATCAAAAAATACACCGAACACATGCAGTACTGTCAGGACCCAGAGATTAAAAACGTCTTTAACGGCCTGGTGCAGCTGCACCAAAACCACTACGATCACCTCGTAGGCCACCTCAGCGGCAAAACCCAACCCCACTAACAGAAAGGAGTTTTACTAAGTGCACAACATGCAGGGCGGTTTTTCCGATAAAGACCGTCTAAACGACATGCTCTCCTGCGAGAAGCACCTGTCGGTGAACTGGTCCATTGCAGCGGCAGAGATGGTACAGCAGGAGCTCTTCCAAGATGCAATGCAGTTTTTAAACGCCACTCATAACGCCGGCAGGCAGCTGTTCCAGGTGATGCAGCAGAAGGGCTGGTACCAAACAGACCAGGCAACTCCTCAGCAGGTAAGTCAGACCGCTAGCCAAACGATGCAGGCTGCTCAAAAGCAGGGCAACCACAGCTACCAAAACCAACAGTACTAAATACTATAATTTTGGCTCCCCAAAGGGAGCCTTTTTTACAAGTTTGGTTTATATTGATTCGAAATCAGCTGCAGATCTCCTGCAGGAAAAAGCAAAACCGTAAAAAATCTCTAGTTTCCTCTCAAAACTCTGCCTCAGCCAAAGCCTCGAGCACCGCTTCTGCTGCGCTAGCCACCTGGATCTCTGCTGTACCGCCGTAGACGTCTCTCCTAGCAACGCATTCCTTTGCTCCTAGCTTTTCCAGGACTTCCCTGTCTATCAGTGGGGAAATGGCCTGGAGCTTCTCAAGAGGGATCTCCGTAATCTCAAGTCCCTGCTCGATGCCGAGCTGCACAACTTTGCCTACGATCTCGTGGGCACTTCTGAAGGGCACGCCTTTTTGCACCAAGAAGTCGGCAAGATCGGTAGCGTTGAGGTATCCGGTCTCTGCGGCCTCTGCCATCTTATCTCCTTTAATCTTCATGGTCTGCAAAACCGGGGTGATGATTTCAAGGCAGATCTGGGTGGTGTCCACTGCATCGAAAAACGCCTCTTTATCCTCTTGCATATCTTTGTTGTATGCCAGAGGTAGCCCCTTCAAGGTCACAAGAAGCCCCAGAAGATCTCCGCAGACTCTTCCCGTTTTGCCCCGAATGAGCTCGGGCACATCGGGATTTTTCTTTTGGGGCATGATGCTAGAGCCTGTGGAATACCTGTCGGAAAGCTCGATAAAGCCGAACTCAAAACTGGAGTAGATCACCAGTTCCTCTGCAAGGCGCGAGAGGTGAACCATGATCATGGAACAAGCATACAGGCAGTCACAGACAAAGTCCCTGTCGCTAACTGCATCGATGGAGTTGCGGCTCACAGAGCCAAAACCCAGGAGTTCTTTTGTCCGCTCCCGGTCGATCTTGTACGGAACGCCGGCAAGAGCCCCCGACCCTAAAGGCAGCACATCGCACCTTTTGTAGGCATCCTGCAGCCGGTCTAGGTCCCTGAGAAACATCTCGGCGTAGGCCAGAAGCTGGTGTCCATAACTGATGGGCTGGGCTTTCTGCAGATGGGTATACCCAGGAGCGATGGTTCCTGCGTTGTCCCTTCCCAGCTCTGCCAGGGTTTTCACCAGTTCCTTGAGGAGCTCTCCGATTTTCTTCAAGCTCTTTTTAGTATAGAGGCGAAGGTCTAGAGCCACCTGGTCGTTTCTGCTTCTTGCAGTGTGCAGCTTCTTACCTAGATCGCCGCACTTTTCCACAAGCCAGATCTCGATCTGGGTGTGGATGTCCTCTACGGAAAAATCGAACTTACGCTCTCCTTTGTGGATCTCTTCCCTGATCTCCTGCAGAGCCTCTACCAGTCTTTCCCCTTCGTCTGCAGTGAGGATTCCCACTTCTGCAAGCATGGTCCCGTGGGCGATGCTGCCTTCAATGTCTTCCTCCCAAAGACGCCAGTCAAAGGGCAGCGAGTTGTTGAACCGCTCTAACAGCTCGCTTGCCCCTTCTGCGAAACGTCCTCCCCAAAGCTTCATAGCTTAAGACCTGCCACTTTAGCTGCAATCTTGGTCTGGAGCCCGAAGAGCTTGATGAAGCCTTCTGCATCCTTCTGGCTGTAGACGTCGTCCTCGTCGAAGGTAGCAAGGCTCTCGGAGTACAGGGATTTTTCGGAGTCGCGGGCAACGACTGCAGCAGAGCCCTTGTAGAGTTTCAGCTTCACCCACCCGGTGACGTTTTCATTTGCCGCATCTACGAAGGCATCAAGAGCCTTTCTAAACGGAGACCACCAGAGTCCGTAGTAGATGAGCTCTGCATATTTCCCTGCTACTTCCTGCTTGAAGCGGAAGGTGTCTTTGTCCAGAACTAGGTGCTCTAGCTCCTTGTGGGCGGTCATGAGGATGGTTCCACCTGGGGTTTCGTAGACGCCGCGGCTCTTCATACCCACCAGACGGTCTTCCACAAGATCAACCCTGCCGATACCGTGCTTTGCACCTAGGCTGTTCAGGGTTTCGATGAGTTCTACTGGTGAAAGCTCCTTGCCATTTATAGCCACAGGAACGCCTTTGGTAAAGGAGATAGTTACATACTCGGGCTCATCAGGTGCTTTTTCTGGAGACACAGTGGTAAGGAACATGTCTTCTAAAGGTTCGTTTGCAGGATCCTCGAGGATACCTCCCTCATAGGAGATGTGCCAGAGGTTCCGATCCATGCTGTAGGGTTTGTCTTTGGTAACCGGAACCGGAATACCGTGTTCTTTTGCGTAGTCAATGGCCTGACTGCGGCTTTTGATATCCCAGATTCTCCAGGGAGCAATTACCGGCAGCTCAGGTGCAAAAGCTTGGAAGGTGAGCTCGAAACGCACCTGGTCGTTGCCTTTTCCAGTGCAGCCGTGGCAGAGGGCATCGCAACCGGTCTTCAGAGCTACCTCCACTACCTTCTTGGCGATAAGAGGCCTGGCTATAGCAGTGCCGTTTAGGTACTTGCCCTGGTAAATGGC
>LFSI01000014.1:0-4808 GCA_001512545.1 Clostridia bacterium DTU065
ACAAGCCTCCCAGAGAATACCACAAAGCAATCATGAGAAACGATTTGAAACCTGAAGTTATTGCTGCATAATGTCCAAAGTTAGGGGTTTGAACCGAGACAATTACGAGACGATGAGAATACAGAATCACGTAAGCGAGCAATAGATCGGACAAGGACATATCTCAATAACAATTGGGAAGGCATTCGAGCGTATCGCACATGGGAAGGTAAACTGGCAAGCTGCAGTGCTGAGGGCCATGTAAGTCATGTGCTGTCAGCCCGTCTCAGCAGCCGTCCCATGGGTTGGAGTGAGCTGGGAGCTAACCAAATGGCCCATTTGCGTGTCCATGCAGCCAATGGTATTGACTTGCGACGCCTGCATATTGAGGCACGAAAGGCGAAATGCAAAGCCGAAATTCATGTTCCTACAGAAACGATCAAGGCTCTCAAACAGGTAGTTGGCTCTAGCCATGAAAGGTTAGGAAATATTCCAATACTTCAGCAGAAAAAAGGTGCGTGGAGAACTCTACTTCGCAACATAGCGACGTCAAGTATCTCTTTGGTGTAACAACAGAACATTTTTCTCTGGTTCGTCCAGCTAGACGGTGGGAGCAGATCCTACAGTAGATTGACACGATCACACACTTATGGACTTGATCAGGGTGGCTCAACCCTTTTTTAAAACTCCCTTTTTACACAATTATATGGACTTAACTAGGAGGAGTATTAGGCAATGGACAGTTTCTATAAATTTAAAAATTTGTTAAAGGAAATTTTCCAATTCGATGCTTCGGATTTGGATTTTGGTATTTACAGGATATTGAATTACAAAAAGGAGCAAATAGATGATTTTATCGAAAACAGGCTTTTTCAAATAGTAGAGGAAGCCTTTAAAGAACACAAGGCTGGTCTTACTTATGATTTAGAGATGGAATTACAGAGAGCAAAGGCCCGTTTGGAAGAAATAGGAAAGGAATTAGGAGAAGAAGTATTTTCATCTTCAGGAGAAGTAAAGGAAAAGTTTAAAAATACCCCTGCGGGGCAGAAATATGCAGAGTTAAAACGACAAAAAGAAGAGGCGGAAAAGGCTGAGGAGATGAAACTCCAAGTTTTTAATGACCTTTATAACTTCTTTTCTCGGTATTATGAAGAGGGAGATTTTGTTCCTCAATACCGCTATTCTATCAAAGGGCACAAATATGCCATCCCCTATAACGGCGAAGAAGTAGCCTTATATTGGGCAAACAAGGATCAGTATTATACAAAAACGGGGCTTTTATTCAGAAATTACACCTTTAAAGTTGATGATTACAAGGTCATTTTCAGGGTAGTTGAAGCAAAGGAAGAATTAGGTTCGAATAAGGCGACTAAGGCAAGATTTTTTGTATTAGATGATGATAAACCTACCGAATTTCAGGGAAAAGAATTGGTTATTAGATTTCAATATAGAGAGCTTACGGAGGAGGAAGTCAAAAAATATGATGTGGCAGGAGGGAGCAACACCTCCAAGCAGCAGAAAGTCAATGAATTTTCTTTTAACTCAATAATAAATGAGGTTGCAAAAATAAATAAGGAAGTTTCTTTATATTTACAAAAAGATAAAAAAGAAACCCCTTTACTTAAGTACCATTTGGGCCGGTTTACCGGAAAGAATACGAGGGATTATTTTATTCATAAAGATTTAAAGGGATTCTTATCCGGTCAACTTGATTACTATATAAAATCAGAAGTGTTGGATCTTGACACATTGGAAAGAGAAAAGTATTCGAACAAGCATATCATAAGGGCGAAAGTGGTAAGGCAAATTGGCGAAGCTATTATAGATTTTCTTGCCCAGATTGAAAATTTCCAAAAGAGGCTTTGGGAGAAGAAAAAGTTTGTTTTATCTACGGAATACGTAATAACCCTTGATAGAATAGTTAAATGGGCTGGTGAAGAATTCTTAGAAGGAATCATAGAGGAAATTTTAAACAACGAACAACAGCTAAAAGAATGGGAAGAATTAGGATTTGGCAAGGTAAAAATCAGAGAAGACTTAATTGAAAAAGAGGATACTGTGGGTACCGAATATAAGAAGCTTCCTGTTGACACAAGATATTTTGGTAAAGCGTTTAAAGAAAAGCTTTTGGAAAACATAACCCGAAACATAGATCTGGATGAAGCATTAGACGGACTTCTTATAAAAAGCGAAAATTGGCAGGCATTGAACACGATTTTGGCTAAATACAAAGAAAAGGTACAGACCATCTACATAGACCCGCCTTTTAACAAGGAGCAGGATGCGGATTATCTTTACAATGTGAAGTATAAAGATTCTACATGGATAAGTATTTTGGAAAATAGATTAAAGCTTGCAAGGAATTTACTGGCAGAAAAAGGAAGTATTTTTATAAGGTGCGATTATAATGGGAATATGTATGTCAGACTTTTGATGAATGAGATTTTTGGAAAGGAGAATTTTAGGAATGAAATAATTATTAGTCGTTCGGGGATTCAAAAAGAAGCTAAAAATAAATTTTTAGTAGCTACGGATTCTCTGTTTTTTTATGCAAAACAAGGCGAAGTTAAACTAATAGAACTATATGAGAGTAGAGAAACTGATTGGTTATCTTTTGTCCATTATCCAGGGGAAAGGCAGCAAAATAGAGAGCGTATTCTTTTTGGTTATCAGCTTTTTCCACCTCCAGGAAGGCATTGGGGAATAAGTCAAGAACTCATAGATGAGTGGATTAAACAAAAGTGGATAAGGATAAAATGTAAAGGCTGCGGATATGAACATTACGAGGGTAATTGGCAAAATTGTCCTAAGTGCGGAAGTGAATTATTTACTCCAGAGATCAAGAATCCGCCTAAAAAGGTGGATTCAAATTGGACAAATATACCAAGTTATTCACAAGATCCTGATTTTCCAACGAGAAATGCTGAGGAACTTCTTAAACGTGCTATAGAATCAACATCCGACGAAGGCAATTTGGTTATGGATTTCTTCCTCGGCTCTGGCACAACGACAGCCGTGGCCCATAAACTAGGGAGAAAGTGGATTGGGGTTGAGATGGGAGAACATTTCTGGACTATCATTTTGCCGAGAATGAAAAAGGTTTTAGCTTATGATAAATCAGGCATTTCCAAGGAAAAAGATGTTAAGGAAAAATATAATAAAAAGAGCTGTGGTGGCTTTTTCAAATACCAAATTTTAGAGCAATATGAAGATACACTAGACAATATTGAATTGGAAGAGAATCAAGAGGGTTTAGAGGTCTTAAAAGATGAATACTTATTGAAATACTTTCTGGATTACGAGACAAGCGAAAGTCCGTACTTTTTGAATATCGAGCATCTGAAAGACCCCTTTGCATATAGGCTAAAAGTTAACCTTTCGGAAGTTGGAGAGCCGGAAGAAATGGTTGTGGACATACCCGAAACGTTCAATTATCTTCTAGGATTAAAAATAAAAAAGGTCAAATTTAGAAATTACGATAAAAGAAGATATATGTTCGTATTGGGAGAAAAAGAGAATAAGACGTATTCCGTAGTATGGCGGACTTGCGGAAGTGATTGGACAGAAGAGGATTTCATGAAAGATAAGGAATTTATTAAAAGGGAATTGTCGGAGTGGAAGCCCCATATTGTTTATGTAAACGCTCAGAGCACTTTAAATCCAGATTTTGGCGATTTTAAGACTGAGATTAATTATATCGAACCTGATTTTAAAAAGCTAATGAACTCTGAAGTCAAATGAAGGTGAGATAATATGGATATGGAGAAATATCTGGTGTTAAACAAATACTTTCTTTCTCTTTTTGGAGTAGATGATTTTAGGCAGTTGCCGTTGAAAAATATACAAGAGCGAATAGACGATGGTGATGAAATTACACCTTTTATGAAAACCTTGATGTCATTAAAAGGTATAAAATTTTCCAAAGATGATCTACTTCGATACGACCAGAACATTCAGGAATACGTTAGAAAGATAAACCGGTATCGTGGCAATGTGGTTCTCAAATATTTTCAATACCTGCCTGTTCTTTTTACGGAAATTTTCTTGGACCAGTTGAAAAACAATAAGGTTGAGTTTTTAAATCAGCTGAATGAATTTTTAAATCAATACAGAAGTGAAAACGAAATTGACATATCGAATTTTGAATTGAAGGATTTAAACAAGTTGGCCTTCTGGATGGCCACCGGTTCAGGGAAAACTCTAATTATGCACATAAATTATCTTCAGTTTTTGAAATACAGGCCTTTCGAGCCTGACAACATACTTTTGATTACTCCTAACGAAGGTCTTTCCAGACAGCACTTTGATGAGCTGCAAAAAAGTGATATTCCATGCAGGATATACGATGGTAATTTAAACAGTGGATTTCAATTTAAGGATGAAGTGCTGATTATAGAAATAACCAAACTGGTTGACGAGAAAAAAGATGGAGGAATAACCCTTCCAGTAAGTGCTTTTGAGGGAAGAAGTCTTATTTTCGTAGATGAAGGACATAAAGGGAAGGCTTCCGAAGATCGAGTATGGGCCGCGCGGAGGGCAAAATTAGCGGAGAATGGCTTTGTGTTTGAATATAGTGCCACGTTCGGGCAGATATTGAGCGAAAGGAATAAGGAAACCCTTGAGGAATATTCTAAATCAATCGTATTTGATTATTCGTACAAGTACTTTTACCTCGATGGATACGGTAAGGACTTTTTTGTGATAAACGCAAAAAATTCTGATGAAATATCTGAAGGCTATTTTTCTGAAATTATGTTTGTTGCAAATTTGTTGTCTTTTTACGAGCAAGTTATGTTTTATCAGGAAAATAAAAGATTAGCCGAAGAGTA
>LFSI01000014.1:4899-7277 GCA_001512545.1 Clostridia bacterium DTU065
GATGGCGAAGATGTTTTTAAAGAAAAGTTTAAACTGTTGAAGGAAAAAGGTGTGGATTTAAATGATTTGTATAATAGGGTTTTTAACGGGAAAGGTAGATTAACTATATCGGAAATCAAAAACGCTGATGGAGAATTCGGACTAAAGGTTGGTGATAATGATTATTTCGGTGTTATAAACGTAGGTGGCAATGATTTTAAAAAGAGGTTAGAAGAAAAAGGATTTGAAGTCCAATCGGATGTTATTTCCGAGTCGCTATTCGATTACATAAAGCACAAGGCTTCAAATTTGAACATATTAATAGGAGCCAAAAAATTTATTGAAGGATGGGATACGTGGAGAGTTTCTTCTATGGGGCTTTTGAACATAGGAACTGGCCAGGGACCCCAGATTATTCAACTCTTTGGCAGAGGTGTAAGGCTAAAGGGGAAGGATATGTCTCTTAAAAGAAGTGGAGATCCAAGAGTCGCGGTATTAGAGACCTTGAACATATTTGGTATTAAAGCAAATTATTTGAGCAAGTTCTTAGAAGCGATTAGGAAAGAAGAGGTCGAATATGAAAACATTTTCATACCTGTTAAATTTCAGCATAAAGAAAAATGGAAGAATTTATATGTGATCGGTAAAAGAGAAGATAAAAGATTTGAAGAAAGCAAAGTTTTAATGTTGGAGACCGATGAAACAGTTCACGTAGATATTGATTTGACGCCTAGAATAAAAGTGTATTCGATGGATAGGAATGAAAAACTAGGTGAGGATAGAGAAGAAACAAACAGCACCGAAATTGGGCTTGATGCAAAAATGGAGACTGATAAGTTAAAATTGTGGCGTTATACCCAGCTATTAAACTGGGAGCGTATCTTTTCTGAGGTTATAGAATACAAGAAAATAAAGAAGTACTGGAATTTAATATTTGATAGGAAAAAACTACAGGAGATTATATCTGCTGAAAATATTTACACGGTTAATGTCTATAAAGGAATTTTTAATAATCTAGATTACAGTGATATATCAAAGTTGGAAGATATAGCTGTATCAGTTTTAAAAAGATATATTGACGCTTATTACAGGAAAAAGGCAAAAAGGTTTGAGACTGATCAAATAAGTTACTATGTGTTGGATGAAAAGACGGGGCAGTTGATGATGCACTTTATGAGTAAAGAAAATTCCGGTGGTTACCTAGTGCAGATTGATAAAAGAGAAAAAGAATTAATTAAAAAAGTAAAGAAACTGATAACAGATTTTGAAAAATTGTTTGATGAAAAATATGAATCTGATGTACTGCCTAGGCTAGTTTTTGACTCTCATTTGTACGTGCCAGTTTTGTTAAAGAAAAAGATGAAAAAAGAAGATAAAATAAATTTCTCGCCGGAAGGCCTGGTAGAAAGTGAAGTAAAATTCGTCAAGGACTTAAGAAGGTTTATAGAAGAAAACAGAGAGAGATTTAAAGACGTTGAGACATACTTATTGAGGAATTTCCCAAAGACTGGTATAGGCTTTCAACTTACATGGGCGGGATTTTATCCTGACTTTATAATGTGGCTTAAAAAAGGGGATCAGCAAACAATAGTTTTCATAGACCCTAAAGGGCTTGAACACGACAAGAGTCTTGATTGTGAAAAAATTGTATTTGCTGGGACAAGAAATGTAGGCAGTGACGCTGTAACCATCAAGACTATAGAAAGGAAGCTGAACAATCCTAATATAAGACTGGAATCTTTCATATTATCTGCTACTTCGTACAAAAATTTAGTTGAAAACCTTGTAAAAATACCAAGCAAAAGTGATTATGAAAAAAATCATGTATTATTTATTGACGATAATGATTGGTGTGAAAAGATGTTTAATAGTATAATTTTATAGAACGATAGAGGCGGATAGGAATGCCAATTCATTGGCATCTAGGCCCCTCAAAAGAACTCTTAGAGTTGATGATTGGACTTTTTTCTGGATAAAAATGTGCTTAAAGTAAAAAAGGTAAATAAATGAAAATCTTGAAGAAAAGGTTAAAAAGGCTAATGGAAGATAGCCTACTTGATCGATTACCAAGAGCTGGGTCTAATGGATTCTCATTTTTCCCAGCTGAATTTTTTTATATGACATTTTGAGGTCCTAAAAAAAAGCTTAAACTCCTATTTTTTCTCCACCGTTTTAGACTTTTTCAAGAGTTTTTTTAGCTCATCCCCGAGTCGGCGCATGGACTACTCGTATTATTATTCTTCTTGAGCAAGAAAGTTTTTGCCTCTCTACGATTATCTGATCAAGTCCAGATTAGTGTGTAAATTCCTCAGTTATCAATAAGCTTATCTGATATACGCAATATTGCTTTGATCATTGGTTTGTTTTTGCTCTTCTTGCCACTGAAGGTATTCACTCAT
>LFSI01000004.1:0-31154 GCA_001512545.1 Clostridia bacterium DTU065
TTGGATTGGAAAGAATTTTTTACGTTAACGGTGAATTTGTCCCTGCAGACCAAGCAGTTGTCTCTGCCGAAGATCGAGGTTTTAACTTCGGCGACGGTGTATACGAAGTAGTTCACTGGTATAACTATCGGCCGTTTTTGTTGGAAGAGCACGTTGAAAGACTCATCCACAGCGCGCAAGTTATCAGGATCGATCTGCCTTGGTCCAAAGAAGAGCTGACAGAGATTGCACTTGAAACAGCCAAGCGCAACAACCTAAAAGACGACTACATCTACATGCAAATCTCGAGAGGCAGAGCTATTAGGCAACACTCCTTCCCAAAAAACGTTCAGCCCACATTGGTGATGAACCCGCAGCCTGCAGCCAAACCACCTGAGGAAGTCCGACAGAAAGGTGCGAGAGTTATCAGCATTCCGGACATCAGATGGCTTCACTGCGACATCAAGGCCTTGAGCGCTTTGGCAAATATCCTCGCAAAACAGCAGGCTAAAGACCACAACGTCGACGACGTGCTCTATGATCGGGCGGGCGTAGGCGTTGTAGAAGGCGGCTCTAGCAACATCTTCTACTATAAAGACGGCACTCTCTACACCCCTCCACTATCGCCATACATCTTCCCGGGCATCACCAGAGCGAAAGTCATTGAAATCGCAGGCGAGCTCGACATTCCTCTTGGGGAGAAAGTGTTCTCCTTAAAGGAAGTTCTGGAAGCTGACGAAGTCATGCTTGTCAGCACCGGATACGAAGTGCTCAGCGTTACCGAAGTTAATGGTCTAAAGATTGGCAATGGCGTTCCAGGCGAGATTGCCAAAAAGCTTCAGGACAGGTACACCGAACACGTCAGGAAGGCTTGCTACGTTTAAACTATTGCTTTTTTGGGACAAAGGGAATATCATAATCATTAGAGTTTAAAGGGGTTGACCAACCCCGCCTTGCTTTTAAACGCAAAAGTGAATCTAGAAACGCATGGAGGTGCCTAAGATGCCAACATATGTCTATAAGTGTCCGAAATGCGGAAACTTCGACTACTATCAAAACATGAACGACAGTCCCCTGCAGAACTGCCCAACATGCGGCAGTACCGTCAAAAAGCTGATTTCTGCTGGATCTGGTATTATCTATAAGACAAACGGTTTCTACATCACTGACTCCAAAGACAAAAAAGATACGGCAGCATCATAAAAGAGGAGCATACAAAATGCTCCTCTTTTTATGCCTTAAAACAGCGACAGCTGTTTGGACTGCACTTCCGTCCAGTACGGTGCTTCGGTGCAGAGCCCTTGTTCTCTGGCAAGGGTTTCGATCATCTCGTCGATAGGCCGCCAGTAAGACTCGGGTACCCTGCCCTCTTTACCGTACAAGAACCTGTATGGTTGAATCAATTCTCTGTAATTCTTCTCCAAGAAAGCGTAAAACACCTTATCGAGCTTGCTTGGGAGCGTCAATGGTGCTCTTAAAACGTAGCTTGCGCCTGACTCTTTAGCTGCAAGAACCAGCTGCTTCAGGCTCTTTTGATCGTCACCGATAAACGGCAGTATTGGCGATATGCTGATACCGCAGGTTATGCCCTTAGATGCCAAACTGCTCAACGCACTGAAGCGCTTAATGGGCGATGGAGCATTAGGTTCCAAATGCTTTGCCACGCTTATCGAGGGTGAGCAGAATTTGAAGGTCACTGCAGCCATTGATTTGGTGGCTATCTCCTGTAGGATCTTCCGATCCCTGAGTACTAATGTGCTGCGAGTAACTATGTGCACAGGAAACCCCTGAACAACAAGGACCTGCAACAGATCATGAGTGATCAAATAGTGCTTTTCCAATGTCATGTAGGGATCGCATTTGTCGCCGATCCCAACTGTCTCGCGAGGTTTTTTCGCTAATTGCCTGCTCAACACCTCTGCTGCATTGATGCTGATTTCAACAGTCTGATCCTGCTGAGGACAATAAGTACACCCTTGAGAGCAACCTGAGTACGGATCTGCTACATATCGATAGCCGTAAACCGGATCTCTATTGCGGTAGACAGTAAGGACTGATTTGACTTTTTGTTCTTTTGTCGGTGCACTCATTTATAAGCCTCCCCTCTACCGCACAATTGTTCGTTAGACTAAAGTCTCTCTGCATGTAATATCTTAACACAGACTCGGGGAACATTAAAGGAATGACACCATACAATCCGATGAAAAAAGCTGCAGGTTTGCCTGCAGCTTAACTCCGATTCCACGTAGTTATGATTAGCCGTTCCACCTCCTGTTACTTTCCTCCCTCGCGAAGATGAAGGAGAAACATCACAGTCTGAACCTTCATAGCTTCAAACCGGGTTGGCAGACCCGTACGCTATAAAGTTGGGTAGGTGTACAGACTAAATGCTGCTCCCTCATAGTCAAGCGGTTTGCGGCCACTTGGTAGAGACTCCCAAGCCATATTCCTGGGATTATACGAGGAATACCATAACTACATCAACTTTATTTTAACTGTTATAGTCATCCCTGTCAACTGCGCCCATATACCGGAGGTAAAGCTCGTGCATCTCCTGGCGGCTTTTGACTTTAGGCCAGAGTTCGATATGCTTCCCCTCCCGCATAGCTGAAAGTAGGTGGGTATAAACATTGGGGTTGTCCCGGATCAGGGTCTTTAAGAGGTTCTTCACATACTCCCTCTGGGTGTTCCCCGAATAAGGACAGGGGTTTTTCACAGGCTTGGCTTCAGCATACTTCAGGCCGCCTTTAACTTCCGCCTCTGTAAGGTAGACTAAAGGCCGAATGACTCTGATGCCGCTTTTGTCCAGATATGTGGTAGGAAGAAAGGTTTTGATCTGTCCCGAGTACAACAGGCTCATAAGAAACGTTTCCACAGCATCGTCTTGGTGGTGTGCAAGGGCTAGCACATTTTTACCCTCACGCTGCATCACTTTGACCAAAGCACCGCGCCTGTAAAAGCTGCAGGTGCTGCAGGGACTTTTTTCTTCGGCCTTTTCTTCTACGATAGCTGCAATATCTGTCTTTTCCAAGTAGAAGGGCACAGAAAGTCTTTCGCAGTACTCCCTGAGATATGGTTCATTGATCTCGCCAAAACCCAAATCGATTGTGGCTGCAGCCAGTTCAAAAGGGAACTTCGAGTTGGTTTGGATGACCTTCAGAGCATACAGGAGAAACAGACTGTCTTTCCCACCGGAAAGACCAACAACGACTTTATCGCCTTTCTCCAACATCTCAAATTCCATAATCGTCCGCCAGATTCTGCGAAGATAGAACTTAGGAAGCTTCATAGTTACACCTCTGTACAGTTAGCATAGGAATATTTTAGCGGAACTGGGTGTAAAAGCAACACAAAAATGGGTGCCTGCTGCTGCAGTCACCCATTTTTGTGTACCACGTTTTAAGTACGATGTTGGAGTCTATCCTCTTACTCTCTTTCGAACTCCTCTTTCGGTGCGCCGCAGAGCGGACATACCCAATCGTCTGGAAGATCCTCAAAAGGTGTGCCTGGTTCAATACCACCGTCTGGATCGCCTACTGCTGGATCATATACCCACCCGCATAATGAGCAAACCCATTTTTCCATGTGACATCCTCCTTAACTTAAAATATCTGTTACCTTTTGATTATACCCGAAAAATCAAAACATAAACCTTATTAAGGTGAAAACCCTATATTTCCCTTTCTACAGCCTAATGTTAAATTCTGAAAACTCCCCCGGGGTCGCGGGGGAGTTTATTTTTACAGTTTAGAGACAAACCTCTCGAATTCCTTCTGCTTTCTGGAAAGTTCCAAGTTGGATTCTTTAGCTGCTTCCAGAAGAGCTGCTTCTGGATCTGCGTTCTGCATTACCACTCTCGAAAAGGCAAAGCTGAGGTAACGGTAGGTTTGATATCCGCCCACGACTGGTGTGAATCCGCGGGACTCACTGAGGGCAGCGTCGATGACTGCTCTCTCGAGTTCTGGGAAGATCTCGGAGTTGGCAGTACCTCTGGTACCGAACACTAGATACCACTCTTCTGGCGACTCATAGATCCGTTTCTGGAACTCTTTTTGTACTCTATCGGAAGCAATCCATTTAAGGAACTCCCAAGCAGCTTGAACTTTTTCGTCTTTGTTGCTCTTGGGAATGGCAAAGGCAAATGCTGAGATAGGAACAGTACGATCCAACTTGCCGTCCTTACCCACAGTACCTGGGGCCTGAGCAATAGTCCACTTGCCCTGCAGCTGAGGCTGAGTCCTGATAATCTGAGCGTAAATCCAGTTCAGAGTCACCATGTAGGGCGAGTCACCGCTCATGAAAGCCTGAACCTCTGGCAGCTCCATGGGCAGTTTGTAATCGGTATAAAACGAAGTGAAGAGTTTGAATGCTTCCAAGGCTTCAGGCGAATCCAGATTCGACTTCAGACCATCTTCCGTGAAGAGATCCGCTCCTCTTTGATAGATGAACGGAACGAAAGCACGAACATGACCGTCAGCGGTGTTGCCGATAGTGGACAGCCATGGATCCTTGCCCTGAGCTTGAATCTTAGGGATTATCGCCTTAAACTCATCCCATGTATTTGGCACGCTGATGCCTAAATCACTGAAAATATCAGTGCGGTAGAAAGCTTGAGTCCAACCCATCTCAAAAGGAACACCGAAAACGTGGTCCTTAAAGGTTAGAGCGGTCATGACTCCTGGGTAGATATCTGCAATAGCTTCATCAAAATCCGGGAATTCGGACAGGTCCAAAATAGCTCCGCGAATAGCCAGGTCGATAACCTGAGCTGCTCCTAGAGTCATAACATCCGGCGCATCACCGGTGGCAAGTGCCAAAAGCGCTTTTTGGAAAAACGCTGAGTCTACCATATAAGGTTGGTAGTTTACCTTGATCCCTGTTGACGGAGTGAAGTCTTCTTCAATGAGTTCTTGAAGGATTTGCCCCATAAGGCCCCCGTAGGTAATCCATGCTGTGATCTCAACAGCAGCTCCTACTACGCTTACGATAAGTATGATTGCTAGCATTAGAACCGTTTTGCGCAAAATTAACCCCCCCCTAGCAAATTTCGTTTATAATAGAAGTATTATCTATCGTTAGGAGTTTTCCTGCAAACGCTGCTCTGCTCGTACTCATTCCGTGAAAAAAATCTGCTGATCGGGGTGGTTTCGTGAACTTTCTGCTCCTTTGTATGCTTTTTATTGTCTTGGGATTCATTTTCGGGAGAAAGCTAAAGATCGGTGCCAATGCCACCAGCCGCATCTCCAGTGGCATTCTCCTGTTAATGCTTGGAGCCTTAGGTTATAAGGTAGGTTCAAACCCTGAGGTTGTAAAAAACTTGAGTGCACTTGGCTTGAACGCTCTAGTGATCTGTATGTTTACAGTTTCAGGAAGTCTTCTGTTCGTTTGGTTGTATCTATTGGGGAGGAAGAGTCGTGACAGTTAAAATCATCGCAGCAACCGTTTTTGGTGGTATCATTGGATTCATTTATCCCAAATACTCGTCATTAGTGGACCCTGTGATCTCCGTTTTTCTGCTTATAACGATGTTTTTTGTTGGTATCGAATTCGGCCGGGACAAGGAATTTTTCAAGCATCTTAGAGAGAGTGCTTCCTTCCTCGTGTACCCCATACTTATCGCCTTGGGCAGTCTCTTTGGTGCGGCGGCTGCCGGATTGATTCTGCCAACGGGAGTCCTGGAAACGGTGACAGTTGGCTCTGCATTTGGCTGGTACAGCCTATCTGCGCCTTTAATCGGCAATCTGGTGTCTGAAGAGCTCGGCGCTACAGCCTTTCTAGCGAATCTCTCCAGGGAGCTTTTCACCTTCATTCTCGCGCCTCTCTTGGCAAGTTCAAAACTTAAAGGTGATGACATAAAAGCGCTGACCTTTGCGCCTGCTGGTGCAACAAGCATGGATGTCACCCTTCCTGTGATTTTGAAAGCTGCAGGACCGAAAACCGCCATTGCAGCTTTCATTTCTGGAGCGGTCCTGTCCATGTTGGCTCCCGTGCTCCTACAATTTTTCATCTCCTTGCTAATCTAGCGCAGCTTCGACACCGCACCTGCTTCTGACAGGGCAAATGAACTTACCACCATTTCTTCAGCGTCTTTCAAAGGCCTCCAGATAGCGATCTCGTTAACAGTTCCGACAAGACTGAGAGGTGCTTTGACTCTGTCAACGATACTGCACGCTTCCAGAAACTCTTTTTCATTCCATGGGTTATCCGCCAAGAAAGTGTTCGCCAAAGTCAGGTGGTAGATGAACTGGGTTCCGAAAGGCCGCACTGACTCTATCCCCCTCTCTGCCAGATGTTCTCTCAGAGTCTCCGCTGCCCGTTCGATTTCCCTGCTTTTTTCAATCAAAAGCCCCACTGACTTGTACGGCGGAGGAAAGCAAGCAAAGCCCGTTGCACGGACCGGGAATCTTTCGAGTTCACCTGCAGCTTCCATCACCGCAGTCTGGATGAATTCGAGGTTGCTTTGCTCTTCAACTATCTCTAAGGTAATGTGCAGCTGAGGTAAGCTGCTTTTGTAAAGCCCGTATCTTTCTGCAAAAAGTTTTTGCAGAAGAAGGGCTTTTCTTTGCAGATCGCCCTCTATGAGGCCCACCAAAAAAAGCCGCTTATCCATGGGCTCGCCTCCCTTCTTCCAACTAGTCTGCCCTGAGGAGAGTGCTTTACCCACATGTGGAGCAGACCGCTTTCTTAGCGCATAAAGACTGTGTTGGTTTCCCGCATAAAAAAGAGCCTAGCCGCACGGCTAAGCTCCTTATGTGCTTTTGTTATAAGATCTTTCTCAACTTATCAAGTGCTTGTCTTTCAAGACGTGAGACATGCATCTGAGAAATTCCAAGAAGGCTTGCTACTTGCCGCTGCGGCATAATCTCGTAGTAGCGCAACCTAAGGATCTCCTGCTGTCTTTCAGGGAGCTCCTGCATTGCCAGATCCAGAGTCTGACGGTCGATGATGCTGTCAAAACCTGCATCGTACTCACCGTAAAGGGAACCGAGGTCGTCGGTCTCAGGATCCGAGGAAATCGGTGCATCCAGACTTAATGTATAGAAGTTTTCTAGTATCTGTAGGGCATCGCTTACTTCTTCCTGAGTGAGGTTCATCTCTGTACCAATCACGTCGCTTGAAGGTTTATGCCCATTTGTTCTCATGTATCTATCGATAAAGTCTTTAACCTGTAGAGCCCTTTCCTTGTTTCTTCTGGAAATCTTTAACCTCCATGCTCGGTCTCGAAAATACCTTTTCAGTTCGCCTTGAATAGTTGGTGTCGCGTATGCTACAAAAGAATTCCCTTGTTCGGGATCAAACCGGTCGATAGCCTTTAGAAGACCAAGGTAACCGACTTGCATTAAGTCTTCGTAGCTTTCCCCTTTGCCCAAAAACCTTCTTACCAGTCTTGGGACCAACTCGCGATAGTGATCAAACAGCTCAGTTCTCAACCCAGCGGACGCCATGTTCTTTCCGTCTAGACCAGTGGTCTTCACACTCTCATTACTAAGCATGTCGTCACCAACCTTCTTACTAGTTAGTAATGATTACTATTTACAACAATTATAACCAACTTAGGCGTCTCTTGCAAGAAATCTTTTAAAACTAGGTTCTAGTATTTTCCAGCATAGAGTTTACCTTGTATTTTGTAATATTCTCTAAGCTTTGCTCTCTAACCTTTATAGTTAATTTGAAAACGAGATTTAATCTTTTATTTTAATAGTAGTCTGGAACGGGTAGACTGTTCAAATAGCCGTTTTGGGTAAGGCCTGTTCAGACTTTGCTGTGACAAGACTTGCACGCGCTCATGAAAGTTTAGCAGTTTTCCACTCGTGGTATATTATTAAAAGTTGGGAGGGATTCGCGTGATAAAGAAAAATAAAGTGGCTGTCATTGGTGCAGGACAGGTCGGTGCTACCACTGCATTCACACTGGCGGTCAAGGGACTGGTTTCCGAACTGGTTATTATCGACATCAACAGAGACAAAGCTGAAGGTGAAGCTTTAGATATCAATCACGGCATGCCGTTTATGAAACCGGCCAAAATCTACGCCGGGACCTATGAAGACACTAAAGATGCAGAAGTGGTTTTGATCACAGCAGGACTACCCAGAAAACCAGGGCAAAGCCGCAGAGACTTGATTCACACAAACTCCAGGATTATTAAAGACATTGTTACACATCTCAACAAATATGCGGAAGACCCGGTCATAGTAGTTGCCACAAACCCCGTTGATCTTATGGCACTCACCGCTCAAAAAGTCTCAAAACAACCTAAATCCAAAGTTTTTGGATCTGGCACTCTCCTAGACACAGCAAGATTCAAGTATGCTCTGGCGCAAAACTGCAACATCGAAGCTCGAAGCATCAGCGCTGAGATTATCGGCGAGCACGGCGAGGGAGAGATCCCCGTGTGGAGCCTGGCAAATGTCGTTGGAGTTCCACTGGCCATCTACTGCAGCGTCTGCGACGGTATCTGCGAAGAAGAAAAGCGTGTGGAACTGTTCGAGCGGGTCCGTGACTCTGGTATGGAGGTCATTAAAAAGAAAGGCGCAACGTATTACGCCATTGCCCTGACTCTGGCAAGGATTACTGAGGCCATTCTCGGTGACGAGAACTCGGTTCTCACTGTGTCAACCTATGTAGATGGCTACCTGGGCGTTACCGATGTCAGCATGGGACTGCCTGCAGTGGTTGGTGCAGGAGGCATCCAGAGACTAATCGACCTACCTCTTAGTTTGGAAGAGCAAAAGAGCTTCATTGAAACAGCAAATGTCCTCAAGGATCTGGCAAAAGACATCGAGGAATTCAAACCCCATTAAAAAAACTGCCTTTAAAAGGCAGCTTTTTTTAACCTATCTTCACGATCTCCTGGCACCTTCTGTCAATGTGGGGCATGCCCATCACTAATGCAACGGTTTCCGCCCCGAAGACCCTCCGCAAATCATCAGATAGGTGCAAAAAGACCACTGGATTTTTCTCGGGCAACTCCTTTGGCCGCTCTATGTCTGCAGCAACCTCAACATCTCCTCTGTACCATGACGGAAGCTGGCGGCTCAGACCCTGTTTGAGGAAATCCAGGAGCACGAAATCCCCAAGCTCGGGAAACTCTTTGTACAGGATCTGGTAGAACGACTCCAGCTTCATGCGGGTGAAAAGATGGCCTGTAGCCTTCAGCCTTGCAGTAAGGCAAAGGAGAAACTCACCTGCATCAGGCACGGCTCTAAAGGTCTCCTGGAAAAGGTCGCTGTTATAGTAGCGATCTACCACATAGTCCAGGCCTTTCAGTTCATTCAGTTCCAGAAAGGAGATATCCTTCGTCTTTAAGACTTCATACGGCGGGTACTGAGAATAGACAATCCCTAAATCGTGTGCATGCTCCCTGAGATAGGTTCCTGGCAAAAGCTTCAAGAACCCTAGATGCAACCTGTTCGGACGGGCTCTCATCACATCTTTGAAGCTTTGGAGAAACCTCTCGTAACTTTCGTGGGGGAGACCTGCGATGAGATCGGCATATACCAGGACGTCTGTATCCTGGCTGAGCTGGGCGATCCGCTCAAGTAGCTTCTCGGTGTCGGTTTTCCTCCTAATCGCTTCAAGGGTTGGAGGATAGGTAGACTGCACTCCGATTTCCATCTGAAACAGACCTGGTGGCACTGTTTTTAAAAACGCCAACTCTTCTTCGGAGATCCTGTCTGCTGCGATCTCAAAGTGGAAGTTGCCGGTGGGATAGTTTTCCAACAGATGCTTCCAAAGGGCAAGGGTCCTTTCTCTGTGCAGGTTGAAAGTCCGATCCACGAACTTAACCTGACGCACGCCTTTATCCCACAGCTTTTTTAGGTCTGCAAACACCAGCTCTAAAGGGCGGAACTCCAACTTCCGGTTTACCGAAGACAAGCAGTAGGCACAGCGGTTCTGACAACCCCTTGAGGCTTCATAGTACACCAAGTGGTTTTCCAGATCGTCTTCATCCAGATACGGAAAGGGCGTTTCTGCGATGCTGACCGGTCGGCTCAGCACCCGTTCTCCAGGGGGAATTCCCTGTTTTATACTGAACAGGAGCTCCGGCCACGCGGCCTCACCCGGTCCCTGTACTACATAGTCTGGTTTGTACTTTTCGAGCGCTTCCTCAGGCGCTTCGCTGACTTCGGGCCCTCCTAGAACAATGATCAGATCTGGCATAAGCTTTTTCAGGTCTTCCATCAGCTTAGCCACCACCGCAATATTCCAGATATAGCAGGAAAAGCCCACTACATCGGGCTTTTTCCGGACGATTTCGTAGAGGTGGGCTTCGATGGATTCATTCACATTGCTCTGATAGATCTCGCACTCTATGCCCTGATTCCTGCATGATGTACGCAGAGCATAGACCGCGAGATTTGACTGTACATATTTAGCGTTGAGCGCAACTAAAACTGCTTTCATTCATTCTCTATCCTTTAATTAACGGTGGCCTCACTTTACTCTCGACTAAAAGATCCACCATTTTTTCTAAAATCAGGTAGTAGATGTAGATCCCCGTAAGAGTCGACGGAGAACCTACTTTCAGACCGTATTCGGGAATGTCCACCAAAAGATCCGAGCTCAAACCGTGGTTGTCGATGGCCACATCGCTCACGTCAGAGAGGTACTTACCGCTCTCAGCAAGGGACGGAAGTTCCTTTTTTACCGCATGAGCAGAGATGCTGATGACCTTAGCACCTCTTTTTTTCGCTTCCGCAGCCACTTCCACTGTGAGCGGGTATCTTCCCGAATTGGAAACTACAAAAACCGTGTCAGTGGGTTTAAGGTCGTAGTTTTTCAGAATCACCGGCCCCAGCCCAGGCAGCCTCTCAAACCTTGCCAAGTTCGGTATGTGTTCATCGAGGAGCTTTGCGGTTTCTAGACTTCCCCTCTTGCCCACGGCCTCAAGTGCCACGCTGAAAGAATGGCCGGTACCGAAGGTGTAAAGAGTCCCGCCGGCCTTTACGGTATCTGCTAGAATCTCTGCAGCTCGGTGGATATTGTCCTTTTCATAGGTCCTGATGTTACTGATGATCTCTTCCATTTTTGCAGTAAAATCACTTGCCATTTGCTGTCCTCCCTCATCCTACACATAGATGAATGGATCGGGCGTTTCAATATACTCGATCTCCAGCTCTGGGAGACGTGCTTTCATAAACTCTGCAAGGCTTTTCATGCCGGGATTTTCGCTGTTGGAGTGGCCGATAGGCATCAGGGCTACGCTAGAATCCTCAGAGTATCGGGCGGTCTGCCACTCGATGGTTTCCCCGCAGATCAGGCAGTCTGCTTCCAGACTCATGGCCTCTTTAAGGTTTTCCCAAAGACCCAGAGATCCTATTCCTAGGCCTATGCGGGTAACCTCCATTTCGGGATCGCCAACATAGCGCACAGCTTTGAGTCCCAAATCATGCTTGACCTTTAACGCTAGGTCTCCCAGAAGGATGTTGGGGCATTCGTAAACTCTAATCTTCATGGTCTGCCCTGCAACACGCTCCAAACCCAACGCTTTTGCCAAGCTGTCCAAAATACCGTACTCGGGGTAGAAATCCCAACCATCGTGAACTCTGTAAACTGGGATTCCCCGCTCCTCCAATAGTGCTCTCTTTACAGCGTAGACCGCGTCGTTTTCTAGATGTTCTGTTTTGTCCCAATGATTGTAGAATGTAGGTTCATGGGTGACGATCATGTCCACACCGCGGCGGATAGCTTCATGAATAACTCCCATGGATGCCATCCAAGTGACGCCAATTTTCTTCACCGGTTTTTCGGGATCCCCAAACTTGAAACCATCACACGTCTCTCTGGTATACACTTCAGGTGTCAGCTCTCGGAAAAACCCTGCAACATCCCGCGCCTTCAAAGCAAATCGCTCCTTCCGCATTTTAACTGCTTGCCGCTTACTACAAGCAATTACTTCCACAGCAGAAGGCTATACCCTGCCGCTAGACAGGCGTTTAGTCCTCGAAAACGCTTCCGCCGATAAACTCCCTCAAGAAGCTAGTGTTGGGAATGTATTCGTCGCTCAAAACTGCAAAATACCTCAGGAAGGAAAGGAGTCTCTGGGCTTCACAGAACTCCGGTTCTCTGCGATCGACTTTTTCAAGGACCGGCTCTACGTAGGGTTTGAGTACTGCAAGCTCGTAAGGAAGCGATGAGTTGATCATCACATCTGCCTCTTCTTGGTATGGGAAGATGTACTTCTCTTCTCCCAAACGAACCTTTGGCCACATTCTGAGGGTTGTGAGGGCATCGTGTCCTCTGGATCTGTTGTCCCGGACGATCCTCCTGAAAAGCCTCGCATCTGTCGTGGGTACCCTGTTGTGGTCGTCGATGTTCAGCTGGGTGAGGGCACTGATATAGATCTTGAACTTATGGTTTTTGGGAATGGCTTCGGTGAGCTCTTCATTCAAGCCGTGGATACCTTCAATGATTATGGGCGAATCGGGATCCACTTTGAGAGTTTTGGTCCTTTCGTCTCTGCGGCCGAGTTTGAAGTTGTAGATGGGCGTTTCTACAGTTTCGCCCTGCATAAGCCTTGCTAAATGATCGTTAAATAGATCCAGCTCAATGGCTCTGATGTTCTCAAAATCCGGCTGTCCATCTTCGTCAAGGGGCGTCTTGTCCCTGTCGATGAAGTAGTCATCGAGAGAGATCGAAACGGGCTTTAGCCCTAACGCCTGCAGCTGATAGAGGAGGCGGTGTGAGAGGGTCGTCTTGCCCGAGCCTGACGGACCGGAGATGAGAATTAAGCGCTTTTCGGGATTTTCGAGGATGCTGTTCACCACTTCGGTGATTTTCCTGGAGTGCAGTGCTTCGGAAATCAGCACGAGCTTCTTTGGATCGGTCTTGATCTGGCGGTTCAGCGATGTGACATCCGAGACTTCCAGGATCTCCGCTCGCTTTTCCTCTTCGGAAAAGACCTGGGCAAGTTTAGGTTGCTCCATGTACGGGCCGACCTTGCCTCCGTGAAAATAGCTAGGCAGAATCAGAATGACACCCGGCAGGTAGAACTTCAGATCGAAGTCCTGCAAAAGACCAGCATGAGAAACTACCGGTAGATGGGCGTAGTCCTTATACCAGCCAAGGCTGTAAATGGGAACGTACTCCTCAGGTCTCTGCCTGAGCAGTTCTACCTTATCCATCTGACCGTCTTCCAAGAAAAACTTCTCTGCCTCACGTTTTCTTACGATCTCTTTTACAAACGGTTCGTTGCTGCTTATGATCTCCCGCATTCTTTGCGCGATGGTTTTTGCTACCGCAGGACTCATAGCCTGACCGATATTTTTAATGTCCACAAAGATGCCATTGGAGATAGCGTGCCTTACCACCACTCTGGCATCTGGATACAGTTCTCTGGTAGCTCGGACTAGAACGAAAACAAGGCTCCGTTCAAAGATTCGCTGCCCCAAAATGGAAGAAAGAGACACGCTCTTAACTTCAACTTCGCTGTGGATCTCGTAGTTAAGGCTCTCCAAGTAGTTATCAACGATACAGGCTAGCGTTCCGGGCTCTACAATATCAATGACCTTCGTACCTGGTGAAACATCAAGAGTTTTTCCATCAAGTACTACCTTCATAGGCTTAGTCACGCTCCTAAAGTGTATTTTGTTGAAAAGAGATCAGAACAAGTGACCGAGATTGGTATACCTATTGGTACTTATCACTTCTATGCTTGCCAAAGCAAGACCTCTTTTACCCGTGGGAAAGGGTACCCTACATAATATGCACAAAACTGCCCTAAAAGAGATGTTACCCATTCTGGCGGAGAGTCTAACGAATGAGGACGAACAGCTGAAGAAAGGTGTTACGGTGGACCTGAGTTTCTACAGACACTTTGACGGGTAATAGCCTTGCATCAAGAGTTTTCTCAGAAAGGGTGTGGAGAATGGACCTCACGATTATTGTTGGTGGAGCAGCCGGTCAGGGTATGCAGTCTCTTGGTTCTGCCTTGGTGCGCGCTGGTGCTAGAGCAGGATTTCACGTTTTTGCCACTCAGGACTACATGTCCCGCATCAGAGGTGGACACAACTTCTCCGTGATTCGCTTCGCAGAAAATGAAATCCGCAGCGTAAACCAGGACTGCCATCTGATCGTCGCGTTTGACAGCGAGACCGTCACTGCCCATCAGGACGGTCTGCACCAAGATGGTCTCATCGTCTGCGATCCGGAAGATGTACAAACCGATGCGCAGAGAACCTTCTTTGTTCCACTTAGGGCCTTGGCGGTAGAACACGCTGGACACCATATCATGAGCAACTCAGTAGCTCTGGGCGCAGTCTGGGGACTTTTGGGCGGACAGTTTGACGACATTGCCCTGCTTCTCGAAGAGACCTGGGAAGCAAAAGGCCCGGAGATCGTCGAGAAAAACCAGAAAGCAGCCCTTGCAGGTTTCAACTACGCAAAAGAACATAAACCGGAAACCTTCAAGTTCCAGATTAAGCAAGCAGCTCCGAGAGAAAAGACCATGGTCATCGACGGGGCAACGGCCATGGGTATGGGGGCTATCGCCGCAGGCTGTACATTCGTCAGCGCATACCCCATGACCCCATCTACAAGCCTTACCGAGTACATGGCGGCCCACAAAGCTTCCTGCGGCATCATCGTAGAGCAGGTTGAAGATGAAATTGCTGCTATCAATATGGGCATTGGTGCGGCCAATGCAGGAGCTAGAGTCCTCGTCCCTACATCCGGCGGCGGTTTCTCCCTCATGGTGGAAGGCCTCGGCCTTGCCGGTATCACCGAAACACCTATAGTAATTGTGAACATGCAAAGACCCGGTCCTGCAACGGGACTTCCCACCCGCACCGAACAAGCAGACCTACTCTTTGTTATCCATGCTCACCAAGGAGAGTTCCCGCGAATGGTCATGGCTCCCCATACCCATGAAGAAGCATTCGACACCATGGTAAGGGCTTTCAACGTTGCAGAAATTCTGCAGATTCCCGTTATTGTACTGGGAGATCAGTACCTTGCCGACTCCATGAAAACGACTCCGTTCTTTGATTTCAGCAAGGTTGAAATCGATAGGGGCAAGCTCCTGTCCAGCGAAGAAGGAAACGCACTAGGTCCAAACTACAAACGCTACCAGATCACCGCTGACGGTGTCTCTCCAAGAGCAATTCCGGGACTCAGCCGTGCTCTGGTCAAAGTCATTGGCGACGAGCACGATGAAGCCGGTAACATCACCGAATCAGCAGAGGTACGCATCGCGCAACACGAAAAACGTTTGAAAAAGCTGCGCACTCTCAAGGAACTGGCAAGAAAACCTATAGAGTACGGTCCGAAAGATGCGCCTTCTGTACTGGTTTCTTGGGGCTCCACCTACGGCCCGGTTAAGGAAGCCGTTGATCTGTTGAATGGCAGCGGGAAACCCACAAGAATGGTACACTTTGTTGACGTCTACCCCTTAAACGAGGAGCATGTGATCAAGGCATTAGAAGGTGCAAAGACGAGAATCGCCGTGGAAAACAATGCCACCGGTCAGTTTGCCAAACTGATCAAAGCAGAAACAGGCATTGGCATGACCGGCTTCGTTCTGAGATACGACGGTAGACCTCTGACCCCTGAGTACATCACCAGCAAGCTGGAAAAAGGAGGCGACCTTCCTTGGTAACTCTTAACGATTACATTTTAAAGGAAACCGCTTGGTGTCCGGGCTGCGGCAACTTCGGCATTAGAGATGCCGTGAGAGATGCTATGGTTGAAATGGGGCTTGAACCCCATCAGGTACTCTTTGCCTCTGGCGTTGGGCAGGCTGCAAAGCTTCCGGTCTACATCACAGGCAACTCCTATACCGGTCTCCACGGTCGAACTCTGCCTGCCGCACAAGCTATAAAGCTGGTTAATCCCAACCTCAAGGTCTTTGTCTTCGGCGGCGATGGCGACGGTTATGCAGAAGGCGGAAACCACCTGATGCATGCTATACGAAGGAATGTGGATTTGGTCTACCTCGTCCACGACAACCAGGTATTCGGACTCACAAAAGGACAGGCATCGCCCACAAGCCTTCAGGGGCACGTGGGAGGTATGACTCCAGAGGGAACCCAGTATCCCAGCTTCAATCCCATTCCCTTTGCCATTTCACTCAACATCGGCTTTGTTGCAAGAGCTTTTGCCAGAGACAAAAAGCATTTAGTCTCTATAATCAAACAAGCAGCAGAGTACGAAGGATTCGCTCTCATCGACGTACTCCAGCCCTGCGTTACTTTCAACAAAGTAAACACTTACAAGTGGTACAGCGAAAGGGTTTACTACCTTCCCGACGATTACGATCCGACAAACAAAGCTCTGGCTTTCGAGAAAGCCAATGAATTTGGCGACCGGATTCCTCTTGGCATAATTTACCGCTCCGACAGACCGCCCTATAGAGGTGGGGAAGGAAATACTAAGGACAACCCCTTTGCTTTCAGAGAACGCAAACCTGCAGATTTTGCCTTCTTGAACGAAGAAAACCGAGTGTAATTGAAGAACAGCTACCTTGATCTGGCCGTGTAGTTCGATGTTCCGAGTTCTTCGCTGACTTCTCTGTTGCAAAAACTGCACAAAGTGATAGAATAATCATGACAGTGATACTTCTAGTTAATTCTAGAGGGGAGTAGCCGCCTCACTTGGAGGATCGTAAGTCGTCATTTCAGCATAATTGCTCGGTTTACGATATTAAACGGCAAGACCTCGGTTCGGGGTCTTGCCGTTTTTTCATATTTAAGTACGTGAAAGGAGCTATGATATGGAAGCACACTTAAAAGGCAAAGAAGAACTGCTAAAAGAACTAAGCGTCGACTTCAACGGCCTAACAGACGCGGAAGTAACAAAGCGCAGAGAACAGTACGGTCCAAACCAGCTCGAACAAAAAACTGGACGAAGCTTTCTTCAGAAGGTAGTCGCCCAGTTTTCAGATTTCTTAATCCTCATTCTTATCGCCGCAGCAGTCGTCTCTTGGATCATGGGCGAGACGGTAAACGCTTTTCTAATCATCGCCATCGTGATCATGAACGCTGCTTTCGGTTTGGTCCAAGAGGCCAAAGCCGATAAGGCTTTAGAAGCTCTGGCTAAAATGAGCTCACCAAAAGCCAAAGTGATAAGAGATGGCCAGAGGGAGGTCGTCTCGTCCGACGAAATCGTACCGGGAGACATTGTGGTTATTGAAACCGGAGACAGCATTCCTGCCGATCTGCGGCTTATCGAGTCTACCAATCTGGAGATTCAAGAAGCTGCCCTTACCGGCGAATCTGTAGCTTCAGAAAAAGACGCAGATTTTGTCGGAGACAGCAAAACTCCCCTTGGGGACAGGAAAAACATGGCTTACATGAGTACTGTCGTTACCTACGGCAGAGGGCTCGGCGTTGCTTGCGCTACCGGTATGAACACCGAAGTTGGCAAGATCGCTCAAGCCATCAGCGCTGTGGACACCTCTACCACTCCCCTGCAGAAAAAGCTTGACAACCTCGGCAAAAAGCTCGGACTCGTAATTATTCTTATCTCTGTGGTGGTGTTTGTAGTTGGGTTGATGAGACCGCATCAGGGCATTCTCGACGTCTTCATGACCGCCATTGCCCTTGCTGTTGCGGCAATTCCTGAAGGCCTTCCTGCAGTGGTTACGGTAGTGCTTGCCCTTGGCATGACGCGAATGAGCAAGAAAAATGCAGTTATCCGCAAGCTCCTTGCTGTTGAAACACTCGGTACAACAACCGTCATCTGCTCCGATAAAACCGGTACTCTCACTGAAAACCAGATGACCGTTGTAAAAGTTGTCCTGCCCAAAGGGCAGTACGAGGTAACAGGTGTAGGCTACACGCCTGAAGGCGAGTTTGTCTTGAAAGACGGTTCTGGCTCCGGTCTAGAAGCACTCCTTACCGCTGCAGCGCTCTGTACCGACTCGGAGCTGGTGTTGAAGGAGCATCGCTGGGACATCATCGGCGACCCGACAGAAGGCAGCTTGATCGTTGCAGCAGCAAAAAATGGCCTGACTAAGGCTGAACTTGTCGAGAAGTACCCCAGGGTCTTGGAGCTACCTTTCGACTCCGACAGAAAGAGAATGAGCACGCTGCACCGCTTTGGTGAGCGCTACAGAATGTCCACCAAAGGAGCACCAGATGAGCTCCTGCAGGTTTCAGATAAAGTGCTTATCGACGGAGAAGTCGTTCCCCTCACAGACGAGATCAGAGAGTTCTTTGCCCAAGAAAACGGCAAAATGGCCGATCAAGCTTTGCGCGTCCTTGGCGTTGCGGTAAAGGACTTTGATACCAAACCCAAAAAACTCACGCTCGAAGACGAGTCGTCCCTGATCTTCCTGGGGCTTGTTGCTATGATCGATCCACCTAGAAAAGAAGCCAAAGAAGCTATCGAGAAGTGCAAAGAAGCAGGTATCGTACCGAAGATGATCACCGGAGACTACGCCCGCACCGCTCTTGCCATCGGTAAGCAAATCGGCCTTGCAGAAAACGACTCAGAGGTTCTAACAGGTGCGGAGCTCTCCGAAATGAGCGACGAAGACCTCAAGAAGGTCGTGGAAAAAGTCCACATCTACGCCAGAGTATCTCCAGAGCACAAAGTCCGCATCGTGAACGCTCTTAAGGAAAACGGCCACGTTGTGGCCATGACCGGAGACGGTGTAAACGATGCGATGGCGCTGAAGCAAGCAGATATCGGCGTGTCAATGGGCATCACAGGAACAGATGTGGCAAAGCAAACGGCGGAAATGGTCCTGATGGACGACAATTTCGCCACCATCGTCGGCGCCGTTGAAGAAGGCCGAATCATCTACTCCAACATCCGCAAGTTCGTCTACTTCCTCCTCTCCTGCAACATCGCAGAGGTACTGGTAATCTCCGTTGCAATGCTGTTCGGGCTGCCCATTCCCCTAACACCTATTCAACTCCTTTGGGTCAACGTGCTTACCGACGCCTTCCCTGCCCTGGCTTTGGGAATGGAACCTGGTGAGCCCGGTATCATGAAGCAAAAACCTAGAAGTCCTAAAGAGCCGCTTCTTGATCGCACCGTGTGGCGGTCCATAATGGTTCAAGCATTCATCGTTGCAGGGGCAACCCTCGGTGCGTTTGCCATTGGCACTTACTCCGGTCCAGAACCAAACATCGCCCTCGGCCGAACTATGGCATTCTTTACGCTGGTTTTAGGCGAACTGCTCAGAGCGTTTTCTACACGTTCCGAGAGAACCAGTCTCTTCAAGCTGGGTCTTACCACCAACAAGCCCATGGTCTTATCGGTTCTTGGGTCTCTGGCTCTAATGATCCTCTTAGTCCTCATTCCTGCTGCACGAGAGGCCTTTGGTATCGCGCTTCCGTCAGGCAACCTGTGGCTCGTGGTAGGACTAATGGGACTCCTCCCTCTTGTGGGCGGCGAGCTTCACAAGTTGACACTAAGAAAAAACGGCACAACTGCAGCGTAAATACGACAAAAAACCCTTTTTGCGAGACCACAGTCTCCAAAAAGGGTTCTCCTATATCAGTCTGCTTTCGAAGCTTTCAGCTTCTTGTGTTGGAACTTCTCTTCCCACTTTTTCAAGTTGAAGTTCATCTCTAATTCGGAACGCTCCTTTGCCGGAGACGGTTTGAAGCCTCTACCGAGCACTTCACTTGCCTCCCACACGGTGACAAAGGCACCGGGATCTTCTTCATAAACAACGTCTTTGAGCTTTGCCAGCTGGGTAATGGTTATGCTGGTCATGAGAACTTCCTTTTCAGCGTGGGAGTAAGCGCCTTTGCCTTTTAAGATCGTAACGCCCCTGCCAATTCTGTGGAGAATGGCCTCCGTTACTTCGTTTGCTCGGTCGGAGACGATAAGGACGTTTTTCGCCCTGTCAAAACCGAGTTGGACTTTGTCCAGAACCACTCCAGAGATGTACATCGAGATTAAGGTGTATCCGACCAATCTCACGTCGAAAAATGCGGTGGAGCAGGCCATGATCACGGCGTTCATGATGAAGTTGGTCGCACCGACGTTCGTGGACCATTTTCTTCTGAGAATAAGCGAAATAATGTCGGCACCGCCGGTTGACCCCCTACCTCTGAAGACCAAACCGTAGCCAAATCCCTGCATGACTCCGCCAAAGATAGCAGCAAGCAGAAGATCATTGACATTTACAGCGGGAACGATCGGTCTGGTTAAAGCGATAAACAGCGATAGGGACCCTAAACCTAAAAGGCTCCGCATCACGTAGCCGTAGTGGAGCTTCCAAAACCCCAAAATGAAGATGGGGATATTGATAACGATTAGCATCACCGATACCGGCAGTCCGAACAAGTAGTATAAGAGCAGTGAAATGCCGGAAACTCCCCCAGCAAGTAGGTGATTGGGAACCACAAACATATTTATACCTATAGCAGAAATCAAGCTACCGACAATAATCTCGAGCAATCGATAACGATAAGAGCGGACGGGCAAGGCAAACTACCCCCTTCGGGAACATGAATCCATGTAGTATACTTCTTTAATGCTGAAACAAACTCCTTTGCTGCGTGCTCCTTAAAAGGCCAAATCAAAAAGCAAGTTATGTTAACAGAGCATAAAAAGACCGCAGCGAAAGAAGTCTCCTAAATAACATCGCGCCAAAAAGAAATCAGGCATCAGCTGATGCCTAATGTTCTACTTCGGCTAACGTGCAATGGTATCTTTTTAAGTCTCCTTTATAGATGATCTTTCCAGGCACACGGAGCAGGTCTAGAGGGGTCACAAGGTTCCTGGAGACATTGAAATCAACTACACCGCTTTCATGGAGCACGTGGTAGACGAACTCAGAGCAAACAAAACGGTACTCGTAGACGACGTTCCGTCCAAGCCAACTGTTAAGCAGTCCGATGTAGTTGTACTTGTACTTAGAGCTATTTTTTATAAACTCATCTACAATAGCCCTGGCCTTTTCGTACTGCTCTTTGGTGACATCCAGTTCAATGACCGCACCGGGAAGCGTTTTCTGACGCCCGTACAAGCCCTTGTCCAGCTCTTCTGTGCGAAACCTTCCAATGAAGGGATTATTTGCATATTTCCTGGCGAAACTGTACATCTCACGCAGATCCTTGTGAAAGGAGATTGCTGAGTGGGTGAACTCATCCTTAGTCACAAAGTGGATCATTTGCGACACAATAGAGTTCGTTCGAGTTAACACAACGTATAGATTGTACTTTTCCATAGCTTTAGACCCCGATCGTGTTAGCTTACAAGCTATATATAGCTTGTGTGTCCTGTGCGTTCTACATGCCCCTGAAAAAAGAGACTGCTGCTTGTTTGCAGCGGGCTACTACCCAAACCATTATAGCAGGACGCAAGCGGCTAAGCTACAGTATGCAAAAAAATTAGATTAACTGAAAGTACTCCCAGGAATCGGTTCACACCACCGCCGATTATGTCCAAAATCATGCTAGAAAAATGAGAACGTTACCTTCCTACCCCGATGGTAGTTCGGTAACGTTCTCTTCTTTATGCAATGCTTACGACATCGTAACCTGCGTCTTCTACAGCTGCCTTAAGGACGCCGTCTGACACATCTCCGCTGATCTCAACTGTTGCGGTCTTTTTCTCTAGGTCCACTACAGCAGACTCCACTCCGTCAAGCTCCTTCAAAGCCCTTTCTACCCGTCCTTTGCAGTGATTGCAGGACATACCTTCAATAGTAAGTGTCTTTGTCATTAGCTAAAACCTCTCTTTCTCTAATTGCTAATTGGTTTAAATCTTCTTAGTCTAAGCGCGTTGCTCACAACTGAAACCGAACTAAACGCCATCGCGGCAGCTGCAATCATAGGGTTAAGCAGCGGACCGCCGAAAACGTGCAGAAGTCCTGCTGCGATCGGTATACCCAAAGTGTTGTACGCAAATGCCCAGAACAGGTTTTCTTTGATGTTGCGTATAGTCTTTTTGCTGAGTTCGATCGCTGTTGCCACGTCCACCAGATCGCTGCGCATGAGGACAATGTCAGCGGACTCCATGGCAACGTCCGTACCTGAGCCAATGGCAATACCAATGTCAGCTTGAGCGAGAGCCGGAGCATCGTTGATTCCATCGCCAACCATCGCTACCTTAAGGCCTTCTTCCTGAAGCCTTTTCACTTCACTGGCTTTATCCTCAGGCAGCACCTCTGCAAGCACTCTGTCGATGCCAACCTGCTTGGCAATGGCTTCTGCAGTGCGCCTGTTGTCGCCTGTAATCATATATACTGAAATACCCATTTTGTGGAGAGCAGAGATAGCCTTCTTGCTAGTGGGTTTAAGGACATCGCTCACAGCGATGATCCCGGAGAACTTGCCGTCTATCGCCACAAACATCGGCGTCTTTCCTTCTTCTGCAAGGACTTCAGACCTTTCAAGCAGAGTTATCTCTATACCTCTTTCTTCCATGAGGCGTTTATTGCCTAGTAGGACCGGCTTGCCTGCAACGGTCACTGCAATGCCGCGACCGGGCAGGGCTTCAAAACTCTGTACCTTAAGGAGGTCGATGCCTCGCTTCTGGGCTTCTTCCACGATAGCTTCGCCGAGAGGATGCTCCGAGCCGGTCTCACTGGATGCGGCGATTCTTAAGAGCTCTTCTTCGCTTACTCCGCCGGCTGTTAAGACATCTGTGACCACAGGTTTGCCCTCGGTGATAGTTCCCGTCTTGTCAAAAACGATGGCATCGATTTTGTGAGCGGTTTCCAGTGCTTCGCCACTTTTGATCAAAACTCCGTGCTCTGCACCTTTCCCAGTGCCAACCATAATGGCCGTTGGGGTTGCAAGTCCTAAAGCGCACGGACAGGCGATCACCAGTACGGATACGAAGATAGTCAGCGAAAAGACCAGAGATTGGCCGGAGATGAACCACAAGAGAGCTGCCACAACTGCAATAGCGATAACTGTGGGCACGAAGTACCCGGATATAACGTCTGCCAGTTTGGCGATTGGAGCTTTGGAGCCTTGGGCTTCTTCTACCAGCTTAATAATTTGACCTAGAACGGTGTCTCTACCTACTCTTGTGGCTTTGAAGCGAATAGTGCCGTTTTTGTTAATGGTTGCACCGTAGACCTTGTCTCCGACGTTTTTTTCAACGGGAATGCTTTCGCCGGTGAGCATCGACTCATCTATACTGGTTCTGCCAAAGACCACTTCACCGTCGACTGGGATTCTTTCGCCAGGTTTGACGACAACCACATCGCCGACCTCTACTTCATCAATGGGAATTTCGATTTCCTTCTCTCCCTGGATGACAGTGGCCGTTTTCGGCGCAAGACCCATGAGCTTCTTGATGGCCTCGGACGTCTTGCCTTTACTTACCGACTCAAGATACTTGCCCAACATAATGAGGGTAATAATGACCCCCACGCTCTCAAAGTAGAGATCCATGGCAAAGTGTCCGTGACCTTTTATGATTTGCAAAACGGCGTAGACACCGTAGAGAAATGCAGCCCCGGTACCAATAGCAATGAGGGAGTCCATGTTGGGCTCGAGTCTGAACAACTTGCTGAACCCAACTGTGTAAAACCTGTAACCTGCGATCATTACAGGAACTGTCAAGAGAAGCTGCGCCAGGGCAAAGTTGAGTGGAGATACCCCAGGATCGAGGAAGCTAGGAAGTGGCAAACCTACCATGTGGCCCATGGAGATGTAGAACAAAGGAACGGTGAACACCACCGCCACCATGAACCGCCTCCAAAGAGCCTGGATCTCGTTCTGCCTGCGGTCTGTAACATCAGGAGCATTCACTTCTAAATCCAACGCCTTATAGCCGGCTTTGGCAACTGCTTCTTTAATATCCGAAAACCTTGTCTTGGTAAGATCATAGGTGATTTTTGCACTGTCTGTAGCGTAGTTTACTACCGCTTCTTCGACTCCGGGAAGTTTCTTTAATGCTCTTTCCACGGCTGTAGAGCACGCAGCGCACGTCATCCCTTCAATGGGGAGCAAAATCTCCTTAACGTTTGAGGTCTTCGGTTCTTCTACTCCGTAGCCTGCGCGAATCACCGCATCCTTCACATCTTTTATGTCTACTGCAGTTTCATCGTATTCCACAGTGAGAGTTTCAACTGCAAGGTTGACACTGGCGCTTTCAACACCTTCTAGTTTACGAACGCTGCGCTCAACGGCATTTGCGCAAGCAGCACAGGTCATACCGGTTATATTCAACGTCTCTTTTTTCATCTTGTCCACCACCAATCGCCGAACTCCGGCTACTTAACATACCGATCGAGAAGCTCAATGATCTCGTTGATCTTTTCCTCTTCACTGCCGCTCAGAACCGCTTCTTTAACGCAGTGCTTAATGTGCTGCTCCAAGATCTGCAGGTTCGCTTTCTTGAGCTGTGCTTGAACTGCAAGGATCTGCTTGGAGATATCCACGCAGTATCTGTCGTCTTCAACCATTTTAATAATACCCTCGATTTGACCCCGTGATGTCTTGAGGAGATTCAACACTTTAGTTTTTTCTGCGCTATCCAATAAGACCTACCTCCTACAGTACATCTAGTTTTCCACAAACAAAAATGACTTTATGTCCCTCCCCATATGGGGTGGGCTAATTCAATTATAACTTTCCCCCAGCTCCTTGACAAGAGCTGAGGGAAAGTTTCTTAGTTCGATGATATTACCCGAGTTCTGTGTTATGGACGATATTCCGGTTTCAAGAAGAAAAGTACCTCCAGAGATAGAGGGATGCAAAAGTCCTGTATGGACTCCACTTGGCTGCGATCTTTGCAACCTCGTCGTCGGAAACATCTCCAAGATCATACAAGCGGGCCACACCTCTCCTCAAACCAAGATCTCTTACTGAAAACACGTCGTTCCTGCCTAAGGAAAAGATGAGCAGCATCTCTGCGGTCCAGACCCCTATTCCCTTTAGTTCCACCAGCTTCTCAATCACTTCCTGATCGGAAAAGCTTTCTAGCGCCACTAGATCCAGTTCCCCGTTTAAAACTTTTTGGGCAAGGTTCTTGATATACTCGATCTTGCGATAGGAAATACCTACTTCTCTGATCTTCTCGTCTGGTAGGTTTAAGATCTTCTCCGGGGTCACCTCTCCTTGGAGGAGCGTGTCGAACCTGTTCCAGATAATCTCGAGTACTTTGTTTGAAAGCTGCTGACCAACAATGGTGCTTACCAGAGATACAAAGAGGTCAGGCTCAAGTTCCACCTCAATATCGCCTACAGCGGAAATAATCGGCGAGAACTTAGAGTCCGCTTCTATCAGAAATTCCTTGATCTCTGGAGTGGTTCTAAGGTGTTTTTTCATTGTTATCACCCCGGTTTTGTTCTTTTTCTTAGTAATTAGCTTAATCATCCTAGATTCCTATGTGGATTTTGCCGGTACTATCCTGCATTGGGAAAAAGCCTCTGCAGAAATGAGGTTTGTAAAAAGCGGATGCGCTTTTTCGCGCACCCGCTATATGAAGGAGTGAAGTGTTGTTATTTACCTAGTTTAGATAAGCTGTAAACACTGCCAATGGGCACTGTGAACATAAACCCGGCCCCTGGCTTGTTGTGGTCTTTAAGCACTTCTGCAACGCCAGCTACTGTTTTCTCCAGGATTTCTTCGTTGTCTAAAACCGTAAAGATGGTCTTATTGTACGGATGGGCGTTGTCTAAAAGGTGCCCCAGACTTGCAAACATTGCCACGCCTCTGTTTGCACTCTCCAGCATGGCGCTTGCCATACCCTGGCTTTCAAGTATCGTTGCACCTTTTACACCGACTTCAACAAACTTGGCCAAGATATCGTCGAGGTAGTCGACTTCATTTAACACAAGAAATAAGGCCAGCATAATAATCCCCTCTTGTTTTCGTATTTTTACCCTAACACTTCCTGCGACATCTGAGGAGCTTGCGACTTGCTTAGGCCGTCGATCTCCCCGGCTTTTTCAATAGCGACCTTAGCAAACACAGGGCCCATAACTTCATACACAAGTACGCTTGCCATAATGATTGTAGTAATAGGAACTGCATACTCCGGAAGCTGCTGCCGGACTAAAACCGAAAGGCCGATCGAAACTCCGCCTTGAGGGAGCAGCCCGAGACCTAAGTACTTCTGAACGGTCTCTTCTGCTTTAACCGACTTTGCCCCTACCCATACGCCGAACATTTTCCCGAAAGCTCTAGCAAAAATGTAGGCGATGCCTAGTAGTCCAACAGAAGCGAGGATCTTGAGGTCTAGGCTTGCCCCTGCCAGCGTAAAGAACAAGACATAAACCGGAGAAGCAAAGTCATTTACCGAACCAAAGACCCTTTTTGATGCGGACAAGAGATTTGCCACTACTGCACCGACCACAATACAGGTGAGAAGCGGCGAGAAACCAATCATTTTAGCCAAGCCACAAGCTACACCGATCGCTGCCAGGGACGCCCCTTGCAGACTGTCTCTATTGGTTGCCTTTTTTGCGATGTAAACTAATAGCAACCCGATTATCAGTCCCAAGACTAGGGATCCCACAATCTCAATCAATGGGGTTGCAACCATGGCTATAAACGATCCCTGGGTGCGGCCGATAGACAGTCTTGCCAGTGCCATCGCTATGCCAAATGCCATGATGCCGAAAATGTCGTCCAAAGCCACAACGGGTATTAACGTTCTGGTGAGCGGACCGTGAGCTTTATATTGTTGAATGACTAATAGCGTTGCTGCTGGCGCAGTGGCAGCAGACATAGAAGCAATTACTACGCTGAAAGCAAAAGGCTGCTTGAAAATGAAGTACATGACAGAGAAAACGACAAAAACAGCCCCCACAACCTCTGCCAAAGTGATGATGAAGATTTTTTTGCCCAGCTTTTTCATTTCTTTAACAACGAACTCGCTGCCAATGCTGAAAGCGATAATTCCCAGGGCAAGTTCACTGATAACTGTAAACGCTTCGATATCGCTTGCACTTATCAGCTTCACAAACGATGGTCCCAAAAGCAGACCGAACACCAAATACCCCGACACGTTAGGTAGTTTGAAAAAACGTGCAATCTTGCCTCCTAGAAGACCCACTAATAGAACAATCCCTAGTTTCAATAGTACGTCCATACAATTCCTCCATCTCGTAGCGAAATTGACCGTATTGCTATGCGCTCAACCTTAGGGACGCTTTTTGGTTTTTTAAAACCAAAAAAAGCGCATAATTGGCCAATTGGCCAATTCATACGCTTGGTGTACTCCTATGAGGTTAGCTGACGGGTTAGGACGCCCAAGTCGCCCCTCTGTAAAGATTCACCCCAAAAAAGTGCGTCCCCCACTACCGAGTGTCGATATTCGGAGATTACGTTTTTATGATACCTGATATTAACCGAACTGTCAACGAAAGGATCTCTGCGATCGTGCTATCGACCGCAGGAAAAAGTTCTCAGCGCACTTTTTACTAGAGGGAACTCTTTGGATCTTTCCCAACACTAGGGCTTTTTTCTCCACCATCACTTCATGAACTCTACAAGCAGCTTGAGGTACTCTTTGCTCCCGATGTAAGAGGTGTGGGTTGAGTTTTCGAAGATATGCATAGCGATGTTTTTCTCGGGGTAACCGAAGTGCAGCATAGTCCGACGAAGTAGGTATGTCTGCTCTAATCTGTTTGGCAGATCGTCTTGAGCTACCACAAGCAAAAACCTAGGTAGGTTTTCTTCGTCTTCAATATCCCTATCGATGAAAAAGAGCGGTGCTGCTCTATCGATGCGCACGAGCCTCGGATCATCTCCCCTTTCTTGGAGCACCCGGAAATGGGTGGTAGGCTGCCCTGCATCGAAGATGTATCCTTTGGCAATACCGGGATCAAGCCCCACCTCCTGGAGATAAGTCCGATCAAAGTACAGCATCATGGAAATGTATGCACCAGCAGAAGATCCTCCTATGAAAAGCTCCTCGATCCCACCTAAACGCTCTACATTTTGGGTTAGATACGCTATGGCACGGGCGCAGTCTTGAATAAACTGAGGGAAGCTGGCTTCGGGATAGGTTCGGTAGTTGACAGAAGCCACCGAAATTCCCGATCCTGCAAGCTCCTTTGCGCAGAACGTAAAATCGCTTTTGTCTCCGCTCTCAAGCCCGCCTCCGTGGATGTATACTAGGAGCTTTCCGGTGTTTTCGTTAGGGAGGTAAACATCTAGTGTGCATCGATCAGGATGCTTCGGATCGTAGACGAGATCCCTGATTATCTCCATTTTACTCTTCCCCCAGTTCGAAAAGTGTTGTCCCTTTCCTCAAGCATACCACAAAGGAGACATAGACGAAAAACGCTGCCTGTTATCGCAGGCAGCGCTTATCTTAGATTACTTTGTCATAAACAACTCGATGTCGCCTTCAACAGTGCCAATCGTTCCGATCCCGAACTTATCCACCAGCACTTTGCCCACGTTAGGCGACAGGAAAGCAGGAAGTGTAGGACCGAGATGGATGTTCTTTACGCCAAGGTACAACAGCGCAAGAAGCACAATTACCGCTTTCTGCTCGTACCAAGCGATGTTGAACACGATTGGGAGTTCATTGATATCGTTAAGACCGAAGACTTCTTTTAGTTTGAGTGCGATCAGAGCCAAAGAGTAAGAGTCGTTGCACTGACCGGCATCGAGGACTCTGGGGATACCGCCAATATCGCCGAGATCAAGCTTATTATAGCGGTACTTGGCACAGCCTGCAGTCATGATTACTGTATCCTGAGGCAGTGCTTCTGCAAACTCTGTGTAGTAGCTTCTGGACTTCATGCGTCCGTCGCAGCCGGCCATGACGAAGAACTTCTTAATGCTTCCGGACTTCACTGCTTCAACAACTTTGTCTGCAAGCTGCATTACCTGGTTGTGAGCAAAACCTCCGACAATCGTTCCCGATTCGATCTGCGTTGGTGCCGGGAGGGTTTTTGCCATTTCGATGATCGCTGTGAAATCCTTCTTGCCGTTTTCGTCTGCTTCGATATGGACGCATCCTGGGAAACCTGCAGAACCAGTCGTGAAGATTCTCTTTCTTACTTCTTCGCTTCTCGGCGGCACAATGCAGTTCGTGGTGAAGAGGATTGGCCCGTTGAAGGTCTGGAACTCTTCAACCTGCTTCCACCAGGCATTGCCGTAGTTCCCAGCGAAATGGTCGTACTTCTTGAATGCTGGGTAGTAATGAGCCGGCAGCATCTCACCGTGAGTGTAAACATCGACACCAGTACCTTTAGTCTGTTCGAGAAGCTGTTCCAAGTCGTTTAGGTCGTGTCCGGAGATTAGGATAGCGGGGTTACTGCGTACACCGATACTCACTTCTGTGACCTCAGGGTGCCCGAACCGCGAGGTGTTGGCTTCATCTAAGAGGGCCATAACCTTCACACCGTACTCACCGGTTTTGAGAGTTAGTGCTACAAGGTCGTCTGCGGTAAGGGAATCGTCGAGCGTCTTGGCGAGAGCTTCATACATAAACTTGCTGATCTCCGCGTCCTTCTTCCCGAGGTTGGCAGCGTGCTCAGCGTAAGCAGCCATGCCCTTCAACCCGTAGATGATCATTTCTCTGAGAGAGCGAACATCTTCATCTTCTGTGGCAAGAACTCCGACCTTACTCGCTTTCTCGAGCATTTCTTCTCTTGTAGACACTTGGAAAGATGTCGCATCGTGCAGATGGGAAAGGCCGGTCTTAGCTGCAAGTTCATCTCGTAGCGTCAACATTTTTCTAATCTGTTTTTCCAGTGCAGCTTCGTCGAAATTGGCGTTGGTAATAGTCATAAAAAGAGTGCTGAAAATCTCTGTATTGAGCTCATCGAGCCCCTTTGTATCGACATTTCCTTTTTCCACTATCAGGGAAATGCCTTTAGCAATGTAAATCAAGAGGTCTTGAAGTTTTGCAACCTCTGGGCTTTTTCCACATACGCCTCTAACATCGCAGCCAACTCCCTTTGCTGCTTCCTGGCACTGAAAGCAAAACATGTTCATCGTCTTTTCCTCCCTCGTACATCCGTTTCCAGGTACCGTCTTAGTAGCCAACTGGTCCAACTAGTCTGCTGCACAGTGGCTTGAGAAGGCATCGGATTTTGTGTTTTGATTTAGTTAGTTAAGTTACTTAATAATCTTACGAGGTTTATTTTAATGGAAACGAGGGGAGAAATCAAGGTGTTTTGCTAAATTCCTGTAGGTTTTTGTCTGAACGCTTAGACCTGAATCTTCCCACGGAAACCCCGTGCTGAGTAATAAGATTCAGCACCGTTGTGGTAGATGAACACCCGACCAAAACGGCGATCGCCAAAGAGTGCTCCTCCCAGCTTCCTGAGTTCCTGGGGCGTATAAACCCAGCTGGACGTTTTGTTGTCGAACTCGCCAAGTTCCTGGAGTTTGAAGTACTCCTCTTCTGTCAGGATCTCTATCCCCATGGCCTTAGCCATGCCCAGCGCGCTGCCTGTGGGTTTGTTCTTCTTTCGGGACTCAAGAGCCTCGTCGTCGTAGCAAAGGTTTGTTCTACCTGACGGCGTTTCTTTTGCACAATCGACAAAGATGTAACCTCCCGTCTGTTCGTCCACCCCGACTACATCAGGCTCACCGCCGGTTCTCTCCATCTCGTGAAGGGACCAGAGCCCTGCGGGATTTACCTCTAGTCTAGCCTGTACACTGTCCCAGGTAAGACCCTTGTGGCGTTCCATGTTCTGTTCAAAACGCTCTTTTAGAGTCTGCAAGAGTCTTTCTTGGTCTTCCTTTGCAAGCACTTTCTTTTCCATGCCGTTCCTCCCAATGTTGAATTATGTTTTTTTATTACCCGAGATTGCGGATTTTTAGTAGCTTTCTTTTAGTTTTTGTGAAATATCTGTACGATCGTGCTAATTGGCCTCTGTAGGCGCTTGTGATTATTGACAAACAAAAAAAGGTTTTGTAATCTGTGAGCAGAAACGTTTCTACAGATTGCAGGGTGGTTTAGTGACAAGAACAACAATTAGAGATGTGGCAAAAGAGGCAGGAGTAAGCATCTCTGTGGTCTCGTATGTTTTAAACGACAATCCCAATGTGTCAATCAGCAGAGAAACCCGAGAGCGAGTTCTAGCTGCAGCCAAGAAGCTCAACTACACACCCAACCGGATCGCCCAGAGCATGAGGACGCAGAAGTCTAGGGTTTTGGGGCTGGCAACGTTCTGGGACATATCAGACTCGGTGTTTACCGACATCCTCAAGGGAATCGATTCGGTAGCTGAAAAGCATGGTTATGCGGTTACATACTGCCACATCAAAAACACTTCCAGCGCAGACAAGATTATAGATCTGTACAATCAACGGCAGATCGATGGAGTGATTTTTCTCCTCCAC
>LFSI01000004.1:31181-69821 GCA_001512545.1 Clostridia bacterium DTU065
CCAGCGGTGATTATCAACGGGAGCACCCAAGACGAAGACTTAAGCTACGTCTATATCGACTACTACAACACTTCGTCTGTAGCTGTTGAGTACCTCTATAGCCTTGGACACAGGAAGCTAGCTTACATGCTGCCTGATAAAGACGAAGTCAACCGCAGGCAGGCAGTACAGAGAATCAACGGCTTTAAAGCTGCTCTCACAGATTTGGGGCTGGATCAGTACGCTCCTTTCTACTTCGATCAAGATACAGTAGGAGAGCTCATCAAGATTCTAAGAGAAGAAGATGTAGAAAGAAAGCCCACTGCCATCGTAGCCCACAAAACCAACTACGCAGCATTTTTGCTGAAGGCTCTCTTGGAGGCCGGGGTCAAAGTTCCGGACGATGTTTCAGTGATTGCCTTAAACGACAACTACATCGCCGACTATCTCACTCCTCCCCTAACTAGCGTCAGAGTGCCTACATACTCAATCGGACAGAAAAGCGCAGAACTCCTTTTTGATATTCTAAAGGGCAAAATCCTGAACGAGAAACTGAAGCTTCCGAACAAAGTAGTGGAACGGCAGTCCTGCAGACCACTAGTATAAAGGCCTTGTTTTGGGCAAAAGCCCGTCTTCCCCTTGGGGAAGGCAGTCTTATAACCGTTATAGAAACGTTTCTATAGATGAAAAAACCGGGAAGGGGATGTTTATGAGCGATTTGAAACCACTGTTGATGGAGCATGCAAGATCCGTGGGGGCTGACCTTATTGGTTTTGCATCGAAGGAGAGGTTTGCAGATGTAGTCCCTGAAGAAAACCCATTTGCCATCTTCCCCGAAGGAGAAACAGTCATTCTCCTGGGGAAGAGAATCACCAGAGGCGCCTTGCGTGGAGTCGAAGAAGGGACGAACTTCGGGGACTACACCCTCTTTGGTTCCGCTTGGCTGGACGACAATTTTAACTCCCTAATGTGCTACGAGGTCACAAGATTCCTGGAGGATAGGGGCTTTGAGGCCGTTCCCATCTTCCCCAATCCTACAGAAGCCAAAGGCATGGGTGTCTCGGTAGCAGAAGGGAAGCCTGCTCCTAACGTCACGCCGGACTTTCAGCTGGCGGCGGTCCTTTGCGGTCTTGGAGAAATCGGCTACTGCGGTGAAGTGCTGACACCGGAATATGGTCCACGGCAAAGATGGCAAATGATTATCACCGATGCTAAGATCGAAGCAGACCCCATCCTTAAAGAACCAATTTGCAACCAATGTGGCAAATGCGCCGAGGTCTGTCCTCTTGGAGCAATCACGGGTATCAAAACTGTAAAGATCGGCGGCAAGAAGATGGCCGTAGGAAACATCGACTACAACCTCTGCAGAAAGTGCAAAAACGGCGCTTTCCCCAACAGACTCCTTGCCAGGGCAAAACCCGACCGACTTGCTGCCCTCTGCGTAAGAACCTGCATCCACGAGTTGGAAACCCAAAAGCGGATTAAAAACACCTTTGCCAATTCTTTCAGAAAGCGTTATGCCTGGGCGATAGACATCTACGATAAAAGCACCTACGTCGATGGCGACTGACTCGGAAGGAGGATATTAAAAGTGACACTTACTTCCGAGATGATCAAAACAAAAGCCAAGGAACTTGGCATCGATCTTGTCGGCATTGGCAGCATAGATCGCTACGAAAACGCACCGACTTTGATGAATCCGCAAACTTATTTCCCCGAAGCAAAATCTGTGATTGTTCTGGCGATGCGCATACCAAGAGGTACTTATAGAGGTATCGAAGAAGGAACCCACTTCCACAACTACTCGTTTTATGCCTACAACAGATTGAACACCATTTTCAGGCCACGACTCACCTATGAGCTGGCGTGCTTCATCGAAGATCACGGTTGGGAAGCGGTGCCGCACTATCCCGCCGTTCCAGAACGAGCACCAGCTGAAGCTCCAGTTGCCAAAGACAAAGTACCCCACGATGTGGTATGCAGCGTTCGGCTTCTCGGTGTCGGTGCCGGTGTGGGAGAGATAGGCCATTCTAAGGTCTTCCTTACCGAGAAGTTCGGCCCCCGGGTAAGGCTCGGTTCCATCTTCACAGACGCAGAACTTGAGCCAGATCCCATAGTTGAACCTGGTACCATCTGCACAAGTTGCGGAAGATGTGTCCGAGACTGTCCGGGCGATGCCATTCCACCGGTAAGGGATGAAGACAAAAAGATCACAGTAGAGATCGGAGGCCAAAAGATCTCCTGGGGTGATGTCCACATGGGCCGCTGCACCCTCACTCACCACGGTCTGAACAGTAGAGTGTCGCCGTTTTTGAAGAAAGACTTCCCTAACTTGGAGTTCGACGTCTCTGCCACAGACATCACCGAAGAAGAAGCCTACAGATTCACCCACCCTGTGGCTCTTGGCAATTGGGCTAATCCGTTTTATGAGGAAAACAACGGTAGCACCATTCAATACTACAAGTATATCCTGCAGCATTGCGGATACTTTGGGCTCTGTGGTGCAAAAGGTTGCATCAGAGCTTGTATGGATTCACTGGAAAAAGCAGGAAAAATCCAAAATACATTCATCAACCCGTTCTACCGCAAGCCGCCCTGGGAAATCAAAGTAGAACGTGAAGGTAAGAAAATTGGCGTTATCAACCCCTTCAGGGAAGAAGGTCTTGACCGCCTGCATCCCGGAATTAGAGCCGGCGAACAAAAAGAAAGCAAGTTCTAATATAAAAGGCAGTACTTCGTCTCCTATGGGTAACGAGTACTGCCTGTTTTTCATGGTGTTTCTTTTCGTTAAGGAAGTTTCTCCTAACTCAGCTCTTTTCCTTCTTGAGCTGTACCTGCACCGAGTCGTCAAGCATCTCTACAGTCTTTGCTATAACAACTTTCATGACACCGATGATATTGGTTAGGAGACTATTGGAGTCTATCTGCGATTTCCTCGTAAAGCTGACGGGTTTTCTCGGAGTCGCCGGCGTTGAAGATAAACATTTTGCCGTCTGTCTTCATGTAGATGAAAGGCGGTTTCGCAGCGTCTAATGCCATCTTGACCTGGCCGAACTCGGTCGTTCTGAAGTAACCCTTGAGATGCGAGCCCACTTTGGAACCGTTCGTGCGCATCTCAATCTTGGGGAGAGTGTCTTCTAGACTTACTGACTCGATGGATTCCCAGGTGTAGGTTCCTCCGTAAAGGCCCGTAATCTGGATACCTTCATCGCCGACATTGATGTTTGTGGGACGAGTAGCGAAAAAGAACAGAACTGCTACCAGGACTAAAGTGATCAACATAGTCCAGTTGAGGCCTTTGGCAGCTTTTTGCGTTTCGGTGTTTTTGTCGTACTTGCGGACGGAACTGACGAAGTACGGTGTTGAAACGAGCAGAACGCCAAAAGGAATGAACACCGACACTTCTACGCCGAGCGCTGAAAGTATGCCTGTAAGCAGGAACAGTCCGCCGTTAACATAGCAGAAGATGCCCACTGCTTTGGACAAACCCTCTACATCGACATTTGCCTTCTGCTCTTTGGACATGGTGTTGTATCCAGAGATCATAGAATACCACTTAAAGACGTGAACCGCCAAACCGATGAACACAAAGATAGCACCTAAGGGCAGGAAGAGCCATAGAGTCAACACGCACTTCAACCTCCTCAAAGACCGGGCGGTCTTGTCTTTTACCTACTGCCGATCTGCCATACCACTTTCTCGAGGCTTACGCCCCCAGTATCTCCATAAACTCCGCGCCGGTTATCGTCTCTTTTTCATATAGATATTTCGCTAACTCATCGAGTTTCTCTTTGTTTTCTTCGAGAATTCTTTTGGCCTTTTCGTACTGTCTGCGGATGATATCGGCGGTAGCTCTGTCGATCTTTGCCTGTGTTTCTGCTGAGCATACTAGAGACGTGTCACCGCCTAAATACTGACTGGTTACAGTCTCCATGGCTACCATGCCAAACTCTTCGCTCATGCCAAAGCGGGTGATCATGCTTCTGGCAAGCCTTGTTGCCTGTTCGATATCGTTGGACGCACCTGTAGTCATGGTGCCCAGTGCAACTTCTTCTGCTGCCCGTCCCCCTGTAAAGGTAGCTATCCTGCTTTCGATATCTTCCTTGGTCATAAGGTACTTATCGCCTTCGTCAACCTGCATGGTATAGCCAAGGGCTCCGGAAGTGCGGGGTATAATCGTGATCTTTTGCACTGGAGGCGAGTTCGTCTGCTTTGCTGCCACCAGCGCGTGACCTATTTCGTGGTAAGCCACTGCCCACTTCTCCTTATCGGACAAGATAGCGTTTTTCTTTTCGTACCCCGCGATGACCACTTCGATGCTCGCTTCAAGGTCATCCTGGGTAACCAGCATGCGGTTTTCCCGGACCGCTCGCAGGGCTGCCTCGTTGATAATGTTGGCAAGTTCTGCACCAGATGCACCAGATGCCATCCGGGCTACTTTTTCAAAGTCTACTCCCTCGGCCAGCTTAATCTTTCTTGCATGGACCTTCAAGATGGCTTCGCGGCCTTTCAGGTCGGGAAGCTCTACAGGAATACGCCTGTCAAATCTTCCCGGGCGGGTTAGAGCAGGATCGAGAGCCTCTGGACGGTTTGTGGCTGCGAGAATGATCACACCTGTGTTCTCTTCAAAACCGTCCATCTCGGTGAGAAGCTGATTGAGGGTCTGCTCCCTCTCATCGTTGCCGCCAACAGAGCCGTCGCGCTTTTTCCCAATGGCATCGATCTCATCGATAAATACTATGCAGGGAGCTTTTTCTTTAGCTTGCTTGAAGAGATCTCTCACTTTCGAAGCGCCAAGGCCAACAAACATCTCTACAAACTCCGACCCGGCAATAGAGAAGAACGGCACGTTGGACTCGCCTGCTACTGCTTTTGCCAGCATGGTCTTACCGGTTCCGGGAGGGCCAACCAGAAGCACTCCCTTCGGCATGGAAGCACCGATCTCCCTGTATTTCTGGGGATTGTGTAGGTAGTCCACGATTTCAGCAAGATTCTCTTTTGCTTCGTCTGCACCTGCAACATCGCTGAACTTGATACCCTCTTCAGACTGAACGTACACTTTGGCATTAGCTTTGCCAAAGGTCAGTGCGTTGCCAGCTCCGGTTTTGTCCATGATCTTCTTGGCAAAATACTGACCTACCACGAAAATGATCACCATGGGCAAAACCCACGAAAGCAAAATGCTCATTATTGGGGACATCTGTTCCACAATTTGACCGGAAAACACAGCATCAGATTTATAAAGCCGCTCCACTAGGTTGGGATCATCCATCAAACCTGTCTTGAACACCATAGTGTTTTCTTTGTCAGTGAACAGTATCCGATTCTGCTGAATCTGAACCTGACCGATTTGATTTTCTTCGGTCATCTTGATGAAAGTGCGATAGTCAACCTCGATGATCTGCCTTTCCAAAATCCAGGGCAGGACCATGAAGTTGAAAATCGCCAGAATCAGTATGAAGATGCCGTAGTAGAAAAGCAGCGATTTTCTCGGCTTTCTTAGCTTATCCATCACTTCTACTCCTTTTTGCTTAAAGCTCGGCATGCGAGCAGGGGTTGTTATTGCATTCGATGTACAACTTTGTACATGAATAAATTCACGATTATGCGGGGCAAAACCCTTCTCAAATCAAAACAAATAACGCGGTAAACACTTCACGCCTTTCCACCTGCTCCCAGCGAAAGAAAAAAAGCACTCTGAAAGGACCATCCTGCAGAGTGCGTCGTTAAGTGTCGATCGTAGCGTTCTCCATCGTCACAAAGGCATTGCTAGAACACTTCTACCGTTCGGACAAAAGCGTTGCCGTAAGATCCAGAGGGTCCATGATCGTGCCGCCTTTATAGACGCGCATATTGCCCGATGAGATCTCGTCAATAAGCATAACACTGCCGTCTGCATCTAGGCCAAACTCGAACTTAATGTCGTAGAGCTCCAGTCCCTTTTTCCCGATTTCACTGCGGATCAGGTCTGCGATTTTTCTGGTTTCCGCCTTGATCTGGGCAAACTGCTCCTGCGACATAATGCCAAGGACTTCTAGACCTTCTGAGGTAACCAAGGGGTCTCCTCTTCTGTCGTCCTTCAGAGTAGCTTCTACGTATCCGTCGAGATCGTCGCCTTCGTTCACATACCCGCCGTAACGGCGCAGGAAACTCCCTACTGCCTTAAAGCGGCAGATGATCTCCAAACCCTTGCCAAAGGTTTTTGCCGGCTTCACGTCCATCGTTCCATTTTCAATATCGGCTCCAATGTAATGGGTTTTGATACCTGCCTTCTGCAGTATTTCAAAGAACCTCACTGAAACCTCGAGATTTCTCTTGCCGATACCTTCGATGGTAAGTCCTACAGTATTTGCGCCTGGATCAAAGACCCCGCCTTCACCTGTAACATCGTCTTTGAATTTCAACCGGTAATTGCCATCGTCTAAGAGATAGACGTCCTTAGTTTTACCCTCAAAGATCTTTTTCACGAGCCAGTCCCCTTTCTCCAGTAACAGCTATGTATTTCGTGAGAGGTGCACCACCAGGCCTCAAGTAACGTCACTCTACAACTGCCTTTATACCGCTTTTACATGCAATTATTATAACATGAGAATGGCGCACAAGAAAAACACCGGAACGTGAATTCTCAAGGATAATACAAACTACCCAGTCTCTTTTTTGCAGATCTTAAAACGTGAAAGGTGCGCCCACTAAGGACGCACCTTCTCTGTCTACTTGGATTTTGCGCTTTTTACTTCGTAACCAACCTTGATAATCGCGTTTGTAATGTCTTCGAGTGCAATCTTATCTTCATCAAACTCTAACTTCACCTTACTGGAGTTAAACATTACATTGACAGTGTCTTTGGCAACCCCATCAAGGTTCTTTATCGCTCCTTCAATTTTCTGCATGCACGAAGGGCATGTCAGAGTCTCCAATTGAATGGTTGCTGTTTTCATTGTGCAGTCCCCTCTCCTCAGTTATTTCCACTTTCATTATATCCAGTTTTCCACCTGGAAAACTTCTACAAGAATCGCTTCTACCTTTTCAAACCGTAGCGCAAGAGCCTCATCCCGTTGAGGATCACAAGCAGAATGCTGCCTTCATGAACGAGCATGCCGATGGACATGTTCATCCAGCTTCCAAAAATCAAGCTGAACAAGAGAACCAAAACGACCCCTACAGCGATAACAATATTCTGCTTCATGTTTCGGGATATGGCTTTCGCAAGGCCTAGAGCCACCGGAAGCAGACTAAAATCCGAGTTCATCAGAACCACATCAGACGTTTCGATAGCAACATCCGTACCGCTGCCCATGGCGATGCCGATGTTAGCATAAGCCAGAGACGGGCTATCGTTTACCCCATCGCCAACGAAAGCAACGATACGGCCGGACTCCATTAGTTTTTTAACATACGCCGACTTGTCTTCCGGAAGCAAATTGCCGTGGGCTTCAGTTAGTCCTAGTTCCCTACTCACTGCATCGACAGTACCCTGGTTGTCTCCTGAGAGCATGACCAAATGCTTCACGCCTAGTTTTTTTAGCTTTCGCAGATCTTCTTTAACTCCCTCGCGAACCTGATCGCGGACGCCCATAACCACTTTGAGCTGCCGGTCCACTGCTGTAAGCACCAGCGAGTGGCCACTCTGCTCCAGTTCAGCGACTCTCAAGCGCATCTTAGAATCCAGTTCCACTTGTTCTCTTTCCATAAGGGACATGTTCCCCACAATTACCGAATGGCCATCCACATCGGCAATGATCCCGCCGCCTTTTACAACTTGGGTGTTTTCCACAGGATACAGCTGAGTCTCGCCGATTTCCTCGAGCACTGCTTTAGCCAGCGGATGGTCCGACTCTCTTTCGATGCTGGCAAGGTAGCTTAGGGCTCGGTCAACTTCTTCTCCGTAGTACTCTTTGTACGCAACTTCAGGTTCGCCAACTGTTAAGGTGCCTGTCTTGTCAAAGACGAAAGTATCTACTCTACTGAAGTCGCTGATAACTTCGCTGCCCTTGAGCAGAATACCGTGGCGCGCACCGTTGCCAATGCCTGCTACGTGTGAAACCGGAACGCCGATGACCAATGCACCCGGGCAGCCGAGCACGAGTATGGTAATTGCAAGTTCTACATCTTTGGAAAAGAGCCAAACGATAAATGCCAGAACCAGCACTGCTGGAGTGTAGTACTTGGCAAAGCGGTCAATGAAGCGCTCGGCCTCTGACTTGGAATCCTGAGCTTCTTCTACCAGTTCAATGATCCTGCCAAAGGTAGTGTCTTCGCCTACTCTCTCAGCTACGATCTGCAGGGTGCCGTTGTCCAGGATAGTCCCGGCAAAGACTTTGGAGCCCTGCTCTTTGAGGACCGGTATGGACTCTCCCGTGATGCTGGCCTGATTGACGCTTCCTTCTCCCGCTACGACGGTGCCGTCTACAGGAACTTTGGCTCCGGTTTTCACTAAAAGTACGTCGCCGATATCTACATCATCCACGTCAACTTCGGCAAACTCGCCGTCTTCCATCAACTTGAGTGCTACTTCTGGTGCCATTTCTGTAAGCTCTTTGATAGCAGAACGAGTTTTGTTCAAAGTGCGCTGCTCTAAGTAAGCACCAAAGAGGAAGAGAAATGTGACTACGGCAGATTCTTCAAAGTTTCTTATAGCAAACGCTCCTATAACCGCGATGGTTACCAGAACGTCAATACTTACAACTTTTACTCTAAGAGCTTGATAAGCTTGAATAGCAATAGGAAGGACTCCGATGACCGATGCAGAGATTAAAAACAGCTCGGAAATCACCGGTACGTGCATCAGCCAGTGATTGAGAAATGCCGCGGCTATGAGAACACCAGAGATCAACGCTATCTTATTCTTGTTTTTCAGTATGAGTCGCTGCAATTCCATCACTACCCTTCATCTGAACCTGGTGGAAAGCACTTGCATTAAACCTAAGCTGTCGTAAGAGCTTTTACTCATGGTAAGCCCTGTCCAACTCTGCAAGCATGTTGTATACTGCCTCGTAAGTTTCGCAGACGTCTCCAGGTACGGTGTAGCCTCCGGTGATTTCTCTTAGCCGAGCAAACTCTTGGCTTAGATCTGGAGTTTCCGTTTCTTTTGCCTCAAGCTTTGCCTGAATCTCGTTGAATACTTTACGGACCTCATAGAACTCGGGATGGTGTCCACCGTGTACTCTCTCCACTACTGGTACGTACATCACCAGTTTACTGAGGTGTTTCTCTTTCACTTCGTTGAATCTGGTCATGGGTTGCTTCTCTCCTTCACAGTTTGCTTCATTTCACGTGTATTGTAACATCAGACGTAATGAAAAAATATGATTCAAATCAAATTTGGCTCTGAACTTATCTTTTCAGCACAAATGTCCCTCAGAGGCATATGTCAAGATGAACTACTCATTCTCCAGCCAATGGCATTTAAGGATTGTTTTGTGCGGTTGGCATATGGCCACATGGATCAAGCTTGCTCTTTTTTTCTCAAACCACAGGCCTAATACAAGGAGTCTCTTTTTGATTTATGGAAGTTTACACATAACTCACTCTATGTTTTGCCGATCACGTAAAAACGCCTTTTGTGAGTTTGCTCTGCTTCACAATTCCTTGCCTTACCGGGCGTAGAAGGAGCGTTATCATGACCAGTACCACACTAGAAATGGGCAATAGAGCCTCTGGATCCACGGAAAAACTGCTATTCGCCCTTTTCGACGTTCTCCCGGTTCCCTTAGCAGCATTCGCAAGCGACGGTGCAACGGTTTTTGTTAATGAAGCGTTTCTTATAGATTTCAACGTTTTTAGTCCTGCGAAAGTGGTTGGTAAGCTAAACCTGCTCAAACATCTTGTCCCAGAGAACGAGAGGATTGAAGAGTCCTTCTTTCGGATTATGGGTGGAGAAAAGCTTTCCATCTCTGGTGTTCGCATACTCTTTCCCGAGTTTGCCACCGTATATAGAGGCGGTTTTTTAGCAAAACACGAACTGGTAGGTTTTCCCATATACCCCTACGATGAAGATGTTCCGTTAGTTGTGACAGTGTTCATCTCCAAGAATGTTCATCAGATCCGTCAGGACATCGAGCAAGCCATGGAGTTTTTGGAAGAACACTGGCTTGATGATTTTAACTTGGACAAGCTGTGTACCTGCTGCGGCCTGTCCCGGAATCACCTAAGGCGCACCTTTAAGGATCTACTGGGAATAACTCTGTACCGCTATCACCAGACCATTAAAATCGAAAAAATGAAAGCGCTTCTTGCAAGTTCAGAAAACAGTATAAGCGATATCTTTTCCTGCTGCGGAGCGGACTACTACAGCACTCTTGCCAAAGCTTTCAAAAAGGCGACCGGAGTGAGCCCCAAAGACTATAAGGACAGTCTGAAGTTCGAAGCTCTCGCAAGAAAAAACCACTTGAAAGACCTGCGCAAGACAAGCCACTTTCTGGAAAAGGTACTGATGGAAACCTGCAACAACCTGCCTATTCCTGTTGGAGTCTCCAAACCAAATGGAGACATTGCGTTCGTGAACGAAGCCTTTAGCACAATGCTGAGCAGCAAAGGTTTTCCCCTCATATCACACGGACACGATCCGCTGCGTGAACCTCTAAAGGACCTTTCGCCTGAGATCGAAGAAGGGTTCGTTAGGGCAAGAAATGGTGAAACCGTTCTCCTATCCCACGCAAAACTTCCTTTGGATGTCTTTGGACCTAGGATTCAGAAAAAGGGAACAGGCGATGGGTTGATTGCTCTGTACGCTCATATCCTGGTTTTCCCCATTTTCAAAGAAAAACAGCTGAAGTACGTAGGCTGGGTTCTCTTTACCAGCAGAGTATATGAAGGCAAGCATGAGGTCGAAAAGGCCAAGGAGTTCCTGGAAAACAACTGGAAAGAAGACTTCTACATTGAACAGGCGGCTGCTGCAGCAGGGGTTAGCCCTACTCATCTTGTAAGGCTTTTCAAAGAAGACACCGGCGAAACCCCATATCATTACTATCTTCAACTCAAGATCACCCATCTCAAAGAAGTCCTTAAAGATCGCAACTTGAGCATCGCCCAAGCTTTTCTAGCTTGCGGTTTCAAGAACCCGAAGAACTCAGCGAGGTTCTTCAAAGAACAAGTGGGCATGACGCCATCTGCCTACCGCAGGTTGCTTGGCCAATGATAAGTGCAAAACGGAGAGACCACCGCCGAACTTGGCTTTGGTCTCTCCGTTTTACACCTATTCTTAAGACTTAGCGGCAATCAGCTCTTGTACTTTACTTCCGCAGAAGGTGGATTTTAAGATCTCCGTGCGCTCTGCCATGCGCTGTAAGCGTAGCTTAAAATTGCGGTCAGAGGAAATACCAACCATCCGGGATGCCACGCGTTCCAAATGAAGCCCAGTGCAAGATAAAGAACTCCCGAAAGTGGCATGGTAGCAGCGTAGATCCAGCTTTGTCTCTCCTCCTCTTCTACTTCTTCCACATGGTCGGGATTGTTTAAAATGACATGTCCGGCTCCGATGGTGGTTCCCGCAGCGATGATCAACCCTACAGCCAAAGCCCAGACCATAGGCATCACTCCCAGGTACTGGTCACCATACCCTCCCTCATCGATAATGAATGCTAGAGTAAAGCTCAGAATGATGAGAAAGACCGCCAAAGCGATTTTCAATCCGCATCTTCTCTGCTCAGCTGCAAAGTCGTCCTGAAATCTCTGTAAGAAACCCGGATCGAAAGCCAGTGGACGTCTCTCCAGTTCAAAGAATCTCATTCTGTCCGGCTGAAACGCCAGCATCACTAAAACCGCAAGACCCAGCGCTGCCACAAGGAGAAACAACACCACTCCAAGAGGACCGGAGAAAAACAGAGTAAATGACAGTGAAAAAACGAGCAGAGCTACACCTATGGCGATCTGGTATCCTCTCTTTTTCTTAAAAGCGAAGTACTCTCCAGCTAAGTCAGGGCTAACGAAGTATCTGGAGTCGGTGTGTACAGTCTCCCCTACATCTCCGTTTTTGAGAAGATAGTCTAGGGACACAGCGAACATATTGCTTAAAACCAGCAGCTTGTCTGTGTCCGGAAAGCCCTGTCCGTTCTCCCATTTACTTACTGCCTGTCTGGAAACGCCAAGTCGATGGGCAAGTTCTTCTTGAGAAAGACCGTGCTGTTTCCTCAGCGTTCTTAGTTTTTCTGAAAAATCCATGTTGTTCACCTCATTTCGGAACCAATTCTATCATTTGGCAAAGTAGCGTACTACCAATTCCCCTTAGCTTTTTGTCAACTTCAAGTTGCGTTGTTGAAGCTTCAAGCTTTGGACGACTTGGTTCACGAATCGAAGAATAGGGTATACCTCTAAAGGAGGCTTTGAAGACAGTCAGCAGGAAGTGTCCTTTCCCTTGCGGTGCATCTCAACTACCGCTTTAATGAAATCCTCAAGACCGGTCTTGGAGATATCTACGGTCTTTCTAATCCTTATGCAGCCCTTGCCAAGATCGAAGGGCTCTAGTAGGGCTCTTGCACCTTCGATCTTATCGATGTCGCCAATATACAAACTCACGTACCCTTTCTGAGCGTTTAGGCCGAAGATAAACTGCTCTCCAGCCTCATAAGTCAACATTTTGTACCTGACGGTTTCTGTTAGCTCCGGTGCAAGGTCCAAAATTAACTGCCTTACCTCCAGAAGCCGCTCTTTTCGCCAATCGTCTTCAAGCATTTCCAGGTATTCCTTGGGGGTTTGGGCATCGTATTGCATAGTCATTCTCCTCATGCTTAGTTTGCCGTGTCAAAGGCTTAAACTGCATATACCCGTATTCTCCTGGCTACAGACCATTCCTTCCTCACAGAGTTGGCATAAGACTTGTTTTGCCGCAAACCGTACATAACCAGAAGCAGCAGCAGAAGAACTTCTGGATCTCGTTAATGCATCTTGAGTTTAGTTTGATCCAAGACTATACTGATAAACAAACATTTAAGTAGGTAGAAAACATGAAAAAGGCAAAAAAATACGAAACTCTATATAGAATCAACGATGCCACAGGACGGATCGTTATCGATATTGCCCTCAACGACTACCTGGAGTTTTTTCACGAGTGGGATAATGCCACCTTTAGAAAGCGGGATATGCACCCCGAACTGGCAGAGTTTCTTGACATCTGTTCAGAGGACATTCCCATGAACCGGAACCTTGAGATCGTGTTCTCTCTCAAGTCAAGCAGGAGTACCAAGATGGAAGAGTTGATCAGGACCAGCTATCAAAACTACTACGGGTCGCTACAACGCTTGGAAAACCGCAGGACCAAAAGGTTCTTCCGCATATCCGCAATTCTACTAGCCACTGCTCTCCTACTCCTTACAACTTACGCTCTTGCAGCAGATCTCAGAGAAAAGAACATTGTTTTGGAAGTCCTGTTGGAAAGCCTGCTAATCGGTGGCTGGGTCTTTACCTGGGAAGCGGTACACATGCTGTTTCTTGACATCATCGAACCCTTCCACAGACGCCGGGAGATTAAGCGCTTCCTCGATGCTCAACTGACGTTCAAGTACCACTAAGAAGAGAGTCGGTTCGTTAAGGATCAAAAAACCGTTTGTTTTGTCAGCTGCAAAACAAACGGTTTTATCTTTTAACAATTTGAGGTTTTAGGGATTGTCCTTCACAAAACGAGTTAACGTTCTATCTTCCTAGAATTTGCCTGTAGCGATCTGCACGCCCATCGATACAAGCACTACGAGAGTGTCAACGATGAAGCCGAGAATCATCGGTTTAAACCCAATGTCTCTGATTTCTCCGAAGCTGGTTTTGAGTCCAATAGCGGCAAGAGCCATAACCATGCAGAACTTTGAGGTAGTCGATAGTGCCGGTACGATAGCTGTCGGAATCAGACCTGTGCTGCGGAGAGCCACAACTACTAAGAACAACACGATAAAATACGGAAAGATCTTTTTCCAATTGATGGGAACCCTTCCACTGACTCCTGCAGAACGGGCTTCCAGACGTTCGGTAATAAATGAAAAGATGAGGACGTAGGGGATGATAAACAGGGTTCTTGTGAGTTTGACAATCACAGAAATGTGCCCTGCTGCTTCAGAAAACGCGTATCCTGCAGCAACTACTGACGAAGTATCGTTAACCACGGTGCCGACCCAAAGTCCGTACCCTGCAGTTGACATTCCCAAAGCCATTCCAATCCAGGGAATTACAACCACTGTGAGAACGTCGAAAATGAACGTTGAGGAAATCGCGTAGGCGATGTCTTCGTCTTTAGCTTTGATCACCGGACCTACCGCTGCAACTGCAGAACCTCCGCAGATGGCTGTACTTACCGAAAGAAGGTTCGTCAGCTTCCAGTTCATCCCGAACAACCTTCCAATGAGGTTCCCTGCACCAAATGCTGTAGCCATGGTGAAGAGCATCAAGAAGAGCGAATATTTCCCGACACTAATGACCTCGGCAAAGTTTAAGTTAACACCCATGAGTATGATACCGATTCGGAGAATCATCCTTGCTGTGTAGCTGACTCCTTCGTCGAGCTGCTTGTACTTGTTCAAGAGAGGATTCAGCGCCATGCCGACCAAAAGCGCCATGACCGTTGCCCCGATGATATCACCTGGAACTAAGCTTGCCAAAAACATTGCCACTACAGCAACACCGGCGCTTAGGAGTATTCCAGGTGCTTTGGCTTTCAACATACTGCACCTCCTAGAAGAAATGAACACTATGTTGAATATATCATCTGAGTATCATAAATTCTAATTATGATATATTATATTTGTATAACTTGTTTTTATAAGGAGGTCTCCCATGCTGGACCACAGATTGCAGACGTTTCTTACTCTCTGCGAAACGGGAAACTACACAAAAACAGCCGAGATCCTCAACATGACTCAGCCTGCAGTTTCGCAGCACATTCGCTACCTGGAAAACCACTACCAGGTGGTGTTGGTCTCCGGTAAGGGGAAGCACTTTGCCCTCACAGAAGAAGGCAAAGCGCTGCGGGAGTATGCCAAAACGCTAAGTGCGAATTCTGAACGTATCATGTTTTTGCTTCACCGAATTAAAGATCAGACAAAACCTATGAACTTCGGCGCAACCCTCACCATTGGAGAGTACATGATGCCGCCTATTATAACCCGACTGCTGCAAGAAGAACCGGAAATCAGTGTTTCCATGTACGTTGAAAACACCGATATCCTCCTGCACATGCTTTGGGAGGGGAAAATCGACTTTGCCCTCTTAGAGGGACACTTCAACCACAGCCAATTTGAGTACAAAGTGATTTCTCAGGAGAGGTTCGTAGGTGTGTGTTCACCTCAAAATCCCATTGCTTCTCGCAACAATGACATACGGGAGCTCCTGGATCAGACCCTTATACTTAGAGAGCCTGGCAGCGGATCCCGTGACATACTTGAACAAGCGCTCTACAATCAAAACCTCAGCACAGATGACTTCAGACACACCATCGAAGTAGGCAACCTCAACGTTATCAAGGACCTCTGCCACCACAATATGGGCATCAGTTTTTTGTACTGGGAAGCAGTAAAAAGGGAGATATCACACGGATATCTCCAGACAATACCAATGCCGGATTTTGAGATCACCCATCCGTTCAGTTTTGTATATCTTAAAAACTCTCCTGACCGGTCGAGCATCGAGTACTGGTTCAACAAAATCATGTCTCTGAGGTTAGGCTGAAAGTACTTTGCCAGAGCTCCAGAGAGGCATCAGGTTTTGATGGTGTACCCGTTTTGCTCGAGGATACTGATCGCTTTTGGGAAGACTCCCTCTTTGGTCAAAATATAATCGGTGTTGTATGTTGATACTGCAAAAATCGGGATGCCGTTTTCAGCTAGGAGACCGGCGATCTTGGCCAATACGCCCACCAGCGCAAAATCCAGTTCGCCTTCGATTCTGAAAGCTTTCCAGCCGTGATCGCATTTTAACGCATCTTTTGGCACCGAGTTTGTACTGCAGACCAGGGAAATCTCTTCATCAGTCCTGGCTGCAAAAGAAAACTCGTCGGTTAACACTGCTTGCGACAACTCTTTAAGCTTGCATATGGAAAATCTCTGGTCAATGACTCTAAGCTCCACCCTACACCACCTCAGTAAATGGTTTCTAGCTCTTCTCTAAACTGACGTTTACTTTCAGCACCGCTTTCTTTCGGTCTCTCACAAGCGGAAAGGCTTCTCTACTCCTACCACCTGGCTGTGAGACCAGGACCAAGCTCGCCACAACTAGTAAAAACTCTCCCGGCAAAGCCAGGAGAGTTTTTCTTCTGTTAAGCACTTTCTGGCGTTAACTCCGGAGGATCTTCTCCATAGGTTTGCCTTTCGCCAGTTCATCAACTAGCTTATCCAGCCACCTGATCTTCTGCAGCAGAGGGTCTTCGATCTCCTCAACGCGGTACCCGCAAATCACCCCTTTAATCTTTTCTGCATTGGGGTTCATCTGCGGAGCTTCGTTGAAAAACGTCTCGCAGGTCACGTTTTTTTCAAGCTGGGCTTGCAGACCTTCTTCATCGTATCCGGTGAGCCAAAAGATTACAGTATCGACTTCTGCTTTCGTGCGTCCCTTGCGCTCTGCTTTTTGAACAAGCAGAGGATAGACTTTAGCAAAAGCCATGTTAAAGATGCGTTCATTTGCCATGAAGTACCATTTCCCTTCGTACGATTTCGTGTTTATATTGTGCTTCAGATGTTGTTTTAACTAGACCAAAAGTTTTACTTCAGCTCTCCAGTTCTTTGTAATACACATATCCCAAGAGTAGTAATCCCAAACCGCCCAGTCCAAAACCAATGCCGCCAAAAACGGTCCAACTGAGACACGTTTTGTCACGTATGTAGTTGTATTTATTTGTGTCCATGACCCCGCCTTGTGCTCTCAAAGCAGAACTTGCGGCTTTGTTTCCTAAGCTTGTGGCATTGAGTAAAACAGCCACTCCTACTAGAACACAGACCAAAAGCACTATAAGTCCGATTTTTCTTACTTTCCCACGCATCATGATTCCTCCTCGCTTGTGCCCTTAACAAACGCTTCAGGCCATATAGATACCGGCTAAGCCTAGCCTATCGCCAAAAGAGATACGGTTTAAAACCGCTTGTTAGATCCCTCGCTGACTTACCATTGCCAACAGGTATCCTGCAGAGGTTTGACCGAAAACCCTCAGCTAAGCAGCGAATTTCGGCTGACAAAAAAGATTTTATGCACTTGCGTTAAAAAACCTTTCTCTTTTTTCAAAAAAACCAGGGAACAGCCAACCGTCAGGTTGATTAGAGTCGGAATTGCGAAAAACCGAAGTATCAAAGGTTTTCCCGCACGTATAAACTGTTCAACAGTCCAGCTACGCTAAGTAGTGTTAGTAGTTTTTAGTAACAAAAATGACAAGGAGAATCCCACAGAGTAGTGCAGATATGCGTATTTTCCAAAAAGTTGGCAATTGCTACGGTATGTTTGGCATATTCAATCTTTTTCATTCATCCGAGAAGGAGTTTTTGCCGACCTTCCTAATATTGGCACTAGATATATATATATAAACGAGGTGATGTTATGCGGAAAAAACTACTTCTCCTGGCCCTTGTCCTTCTTCTTTCTATCGCCAGTTCGGCTGTTAAAATTGAGGTCTGGATTGTAGGATGGAGCAACGAACACGAGAGAACTGCGGAAAATCTCATCGATCGGGAGTTTACGCCAATTACTGGTATCGAAGTCGACATCTTGCCACTAGGATGGGGAGATGGTGACAAAGTCATTTTGGCCATCATTTCCGGCGATGCCCCCGATATTATCACATCCAACGTTGTTGAGCTCGGAATCCGGGGTTCGCTCCTTGATCTCAAGAAGACCTTCGGTGAAGAGTACGATTGGCTGGAGGCACAACTTTTCCCGGCTATCACCAAGCAAGTACACTTTGAAGGCACCAGGTTCGGCTTACCTCAGAACGTCAGCGTTATGAATGCCTGCTATCGCACAGACATTCTTGCGGAGATGGGCATGGAAATCCCCGAAACATGGGACGATGTCCGCGCAATGCTGCCCAAACTGCAGGCAAACGGTAGGGACGCAGGCTTTTTCTACGGAAGTCCCTCTTCCAACGCTATTTGGGGTGCCTACACGCTTATAACCCAGCACGGCGGAAACTTCTTCATGCCAGACGGCTTTACTTCCGCAATGGACTTGCCCGAATCCATTAGGGGCTTCGTCGAGTACATCGAACTCTACACAAAACACAATATGCCAAAAGCAGGCGCCGGAATGACCCAGTTCAGAACTGGCGAGTGGGTAATGTTCATTGAGGGATACTGGACCTACTCCAACCTGGTAGCAAGTGCACCAGAGATTGAGGGCAGATGGGCTCCAGGACTTATCCCCGGTACCAAACGACCGGATGGCACCATCAACCATGGCACCTTTACCGGCGGTACGAACTTCGGTATCCCCTCGACCACCAAAAACTACAAAGAAGCCTGGGAGTTCATGAAGTGGTTCCTTTCTGCAGAAGTTCAGGCTAAGTTTGTTAATGAACTGAGAGCCAGAACCCCTGGAGCTCTGATGGTACCTAGTGCACCAGAAGCCCTCCACAATCTGGACACACTCCCAGAAGCCATCGCTATGGCCATTCACGATCAAATCAACGAATCTGTAGCGGTTCCTTATGCACCTACTCAGAGCGTCCACTACCGCTACGTAGAGTTTGCCATTCAGAAATGTATCCAGCAGGGAGCAGATCCTGAAACAGAAGCCAAACTTGCTGCTCAAGAAATGAACAGAGAAATGGAAACCAGAAAGATCGAGTACAAGCGCTTCATCGATCAGTTGGCAAAATCAAGCAAATAGCTCAAGTCAAATGAAAGGCTGCCAAGCAGTAAGGCCTAAAGTCCTGCTGCAGGCAGCCTTTTTTGTCACGACTTTTAGACTTGGCTGTTTGAGGTTACGTTTTTAATGTTGTGTTGTCCTGCGGCCCCAGAAAGCCGCTTGTTAGAACGCAGACGCCATTTTGTCAGTTTCTTTACCGGTCGTAAGATCTGGTAGCCCAATCCCTAAGTGCAGTGGCGCTCATAGTCCTGACAAGCTTCCTCTTTCCATTCGAAAATTAAATCATATCTTGAAGTCGTGAAAGAGGCTCAAACCCTATAGACGTAGCGGAAACCAGGTATTGTAGAAGTGTCCAAAAAGACTTGCTAGAACCTGCCTATTTGACCTCCAGGGCTTCTTTCCACTGAGGTTCATTGAAACCTACCAAAACAAACTGGTCGCCAACAAGGATCGGCCGCTTGACCAGCATGCCGTCAGATGCCAAAAGATTGTACTGTTCCTCCTCAGTCATTTCAGGCAGCCTATCTTTAAGCTGCAGATCTCTGTACAGCATTCCGCTGGTGTTAAACAGCTTCCGTAGGGGCAACCCGCTTTGCTTGTGCCAAGCTCTGATCTCGTCTACGGTAGGGTTGTCTTCTTTAATGTGCCTTTCCTCAAACTCTATACCGTTTGCCTGCAGCCACTTCTTTGCCTTTTGGCAAGTGGTGCACTTGGGGTAGCATACAAATACCATTAACGCATCTCCTTCCTCAAATCCCTTGCTAGTGTTTAGCTCCCATTGACATCGTAGAATCCTCTTACCCAGCAGGAGCTCTGTGCCTGCTAAAAGCTCCTCAGGCTTCTTAGGGAATCTGTACAGAAAACTCCAGTTCCTCGATCTCTGTACTCTACTCAAACACGAAAATCTCCTCAATAGGGGCGTTCACCGCCCGAGAAATGTCAATAGCCAGTTTCAACGATGGGTTATATCTTCCAGCTTCCAACCTCACAATGGTTTCCCTCCTGACCCTTACCTTGTGGGCGAGTTCGTCCTGGGTTAGCCCTGCGAGCTGGCGATATTTCTTCAGATTGCACGTAAACTTTTGGATAAGCATCACTCCTTTAGTGCTTATCGTAGTGCCAGAACAAAAAGGCGTAACCGATCAATGCAGCTGACCAGCCCAAAGCACAAGCTATGATGATCATTTCCTTAGTGACAAAAGAAAAGCCGGCAAAAAAGCCGATGAGAAACAGAGCAACCACCGCAACTCTGAACACCTTCAGTTTTGCCTTTTGGTTGTTTTCCATGTAACGCTCATCAGGCATTTCATCTGCCATTTTCCCGATGAAGTAGTATGCGAAAAAGCTGAAGTAGCTGAAACTGAACAGCCATAAAGCATAACCAGTCCTGAAGTAGGTAAAGCCTAGAAAGCCCAAAAAGCCTAAAGGCCAAAGGAACTTCGAAAGCCTGATAGGCCTCGCTCCAGTCTTCATTAGTCCGACCTCCAAAACGTGATATATTTGTATCATTTGTTACAAATATATCACATCATCCGGTGCGCGTCAACTCTTGCAAGAGGTCTCTGCGTACTGAAACACATCGCTCCGAGGTCCGCCTGCAGGCTAGAAAAAGCGGCTTTGCTTCTCCGTACAGCAGGTTGGAAAAGAAAAGTGGATGTGTAAAGAACCACATCCACAAATAGCTGCTGGCGGAACAGCTAAACAACGCTATGCCCAGGCCACTTTGCCGCCTCGATGCGGTTGCGACCGAGGGACTTAGCCTTGTACAGCTGTTTGTCGGCAAACTTCATCATCTCTTCGATGGTGACTCCCGATGCAGAGTTAAATGTTGCCACACCAAAGCTTACAGTAATAAGATCGGAAACCTTAGACCCCTTGTGTTCTATAGCTAGCTCCATGACTTTCTCCTGAATCTCCTCTGCTTTCAAGACAGCATTGGCAAGATCTGTGTCAGGGAGAACGCAGGCAAATTCTTCTCCTCCGTATCGGGCTACTAGGTCATCTGGTCGTGTTACGCAATTTGCGAGTACGTTGGCAATCTGCTTGAGGCACTCATCTCCCATCAAGTGGCCGTAGAGGTCGTTGTAAGCTTTGAAGTGGTCAACGTCCAAGAAGATGATGGACAGATGAGCGTTTTCTGCCTTCAGTCTGGAGAACTCACTTTCCAAGAAGGTGTCAAAGCGCCTGCGATTAGAGATCCCGGTGAGACCGTCCCTGTTGCTCAGCTCTATAAGCTGGCGGTTTGCTTCTGCCAATGCCATTTCCATTACCTTCCTTTCGTTAATGTCGGTGAGCATGGCGAAAGAACCTTCGAATCTGTTCGACTGTCCGAGAAGTGGTCTAGCGGAGATCAAAAACCAGTGCTTCTTACCGCTTTTGGTTAGGAGGCCGCATTCATATACCGAGTCTCTCCCGCTTTTTCGCAGGGCTTCCTGTTCCCGGTAGATATCCTGATCCTCTTCGGCAAAAAAAGAGCTGTACGACCTGCCAAGCATTTCTTCAACCGTATACTCTAGCATCGACGCCATGTTCTTGTTGGCGAAAGTTATTCTGTAGTGTTCGTCAAACACCATAATACCCTCGATAGCGGTCTCGACGATCAATCGGAACCTATCTTCCGTTTCCTTGAGCGACTTCTGGATCTGCTGCATCTGCAAGTCGCTTCTTTCTTTGGAAAGCATGAGAAGGATAAATCCGCTGGCTAAAAAGACGCAAAAGCTGATGATCGGTATCATGCCGAGCAGGACATTGGCGCCACTTAAGCCATATCCCGGAAAGAAGAACAGCATTGCGGCGTTAACTAAAAAAACCAGCCCTGTCAGAAGATATAGCACACCTAGAGGCACCTGTAGAGAGAACTTCCTGTCCGGTTTATGAACCAAAAACCCAAAAGGCAGGAAGTAAAAAATGCTCTGCAGCGAGAAAATCGCACTGCTCCTGAACGTCTCGCTAGCTAGTGCTATCAGTGCGCAGACGGCTATAATGGCCAAATCCACGACAGCATGCAACCACCTTTTGATTTTCTTGCCTGAGATAATAGCGATAGCCCATGTCTCATGGGCACACCCCAGAATCAAGACCGTCTTTGCCAGAAGCATAAGCGGTCCGCCCATACCCAGATACAAGAGGAGAGAACCAGTGGCCTGAAGAAACTTTGCAGCAATCCAATACGGCACTTCCCGAGGATTTTCTCTATCGAACTTGAACCGCACAAGGAGAAGACCAAACAAGAAGGAACCAACCGTTAGCATTAGAAGTACTGTTCTTAAGTCCATTTGAAACCTCTCACCAAAGCACGTTTTAGTTTTTTTGTATGCTTCAAACAACAGCTGTAAATTTGTAAGCAATACCGTTCCTTGTAAATTCAATGTGAAGTGAGCAAATCCTCTGTAACTTGTGTTTTTTCGCCTAAATTGATAATCCTTTGACGAAAGCAGGTGAAGTAAGGCAGTAATCCCCCTCACAAAAAAGGCCTGCTCTTGGCAGGCGTCTTTTTGCATAACTTAATGACTAACAGCGTCTTCTTTCAGTCCTTCTCGTGCGGTGCCCGTACGCAACAGTTGCCGTCCACAAGCCCTTTTAGAGTCTCTCCCCCAACCACAAGACTGTACAGTGTGGGATTGAAGTTAAACTCTCGCATAACGTCTTCCACCTCTTGTAAAGCTTTCTCTCTTACCGAGTCAGAGGTGCTCTTTCTTTTCACCGCTCGGATTAGGATGTTTTTGGGAGTGTGCGCAAAATCGACAAACTCCAGAAGCTGGGTCTTGTAACCTGCGTACTCCAGGAGATTCGCCCTAATGGCATCTGTTGCCAGGGCCGAAAATCTTTCTTTAATGATGCCGTAGCGAGTAAAAAGGGACAGGTTGTCTGTGTGGATCTGTTTGTTCAGTTCATGCTGGCAGCAGGGAACCGAAAAGATCATTTCCGCGTCCCATTTGATTGCATTATACAGAGCAAAGTCAGTGGCTGTGTCGCAAGCATGGAGAGTGATAACCATGTCTACTGGGAGCGAAGCTTCAAACTGGCTGATATCTCCTACCTCAAACCTAAGCCCGGTGTACCCGTACTTCCTTGCAGCTGCATTGCACTTTTCGATGACATCTGCTTTGAGGTCGAGCCCGATGATAGTGGCTGGGATCTTCCTGATTTCCGTCAGATAGTAGTACAGGATGAATGTCAGATATGATTTGCCGCAGCCAAAATCGATGATTTTGATGTCCTTGCCTTGAAAGGCCACTACCTCATCGTCGATGATTTCCAAGAAACGGTTGATCTGCTTGTACTTATCGTACATGGCTTTAACAACTCTTCCGTCAGGAGTAAGAACTCCCATATCCACCAGAGGTTCAACAGGCTTTCCTTCTTTGATTAAGTAGTTCTTCTCTCGGTTGTGCTTGGCATCTATTGATACCGGTGTTTGTTCTTTCAAGGCCTTTTTCTTGAAAGTGGATTGTCCTTTTTTCGACAGCAAAATCATATGCTCGAAGCGGTCTGACCACGCATTCAGCTGCTTGAACCCAGAAGCAAGCAGTTGATACACACGTTCTGCGACTTCTCCCTCACCAACATTCTCGTGAAAAACCTGAGTCTCTGTGAATTTAGCGATTTGGTAGTAAGTGCCTTTTTTTTCGGCACTGATCTTCTTGTACTCAAGCGATTTCGCCGAAGGCTTGCTGATCACAACTTTCCTGATCTCATCGCTTTTAAACATGTTGAGGATCGCATCCAACAAGTTTTCCATGACCTTTTCTCCTAACGTATTGATCTATGCACAAGAGACAGGAGCTCGAAAGAGCTCGCTCGAATAGCCATCAACCATATTATAGATGAACTGCTCGTCCTGTAGTAGATCCCGCATGGAAACCACTCCTGCACCTAAGTTTTTCCACCACTGTGCAAGAGCTTATCCGCATCCAAATCAGAGCACAAGTACCAGTTAATCGGTTTTGAAGTGAAATATCCGCACAGCTCTTGTTCTTGCGTGTTTGCAAGCTCTGACTATTTCCTATATCATAAACAAGTACATCAAAAGGGTAAGAAGGGAAAACATTGACTGAAGGAAAGATATCACGATCGATTCTGTTGTTCGCACTGCCAATTTTCCTAGGTGACCTATTTCAGCAACTGTACAACGTTGTAGACTCGCTAGTTGTCGGCAACGTACTAGGTAAAGAAGCCCTCGCTGCTGTTAGTTCCACAGGCAGTCTGCTCTTCCTTATCGTAGGCTTCCTTCACGGCGTATTCGTTGGTTCAAGTGTAATCATCTCTCGAAGTTTCGGGGCTAAAGACGCGGAAAAAGTATCCATTGCCGTGCACACTACCATTGCATCAGCATTAATCGCTGGTATTCTGATAACAGCACTTGGAATCGGGATGACACCTCTTCTCCTCAAGTGGATGGGAACACCCGATGACGTTTTTACAGAAGCTGTTACATACCTAAGACTGTATCTTGCCGGCGGCATTTTTATGGTTATGTATAACGCTTGCATGGGTATTTTTCAAGCGGTTGGCGACAGCAAACGCCCTCTCTACTACTTGATAATTGCTGCAGTGCTCAATGTAGTGCTGGACCTTTTGTTTGTGGCCGTATTTGGCTGGGGAATAGGCGGCGTGGCTGTTGCTACAGTGATTTCTCAAATGGTCAGTGCAACCCTTGGTCTTATCAAACTAACTAAAGTGGACGGGATTCACAAGGTCGATATTAAGAAAATCAGAATCGACTTTGGAATGCTGAAGGAGCAGCTGAAACTGGGGCTCCCTACCGGTGTACAGAACTCTGTGGTGGCCTTTGCCAACGTCATCGTTCAGTCCAACATCAACGTGTTTGGCTCGGTAGCCATGGCAGGAAACGGAGCATACGCCAAGTTGGAGAGATTTGCGTTCCTCCCCATTACCAGTTTCAGCATCGCTCTCACAACTTTTGTTGGCCAAAACCTCGGAGCGAAAAAGTACGACAGGGCGAAAAAAGGCGCTCGTTTCGGACTTGTGGCAGGAGTCTTGATGGCCCAGATCATCGGCATTCTCATCTGGTCTTTTGCTCCAACGCTCGTTGGAATCTTCAACTCCGATCCACAGGTAATCTTCCATGGCACTCAGCGTGCAAAAGTGATCTGTCTTTTCTACTTCCTGCTGGCTCTTTCTCACTGCCTCTCAGGAGTGCTTCGTGGTGCCGGAAAAACCACCGTCCCCATGTTTGTTATGCTCATTAGCTGGTGCTTCATTAGAATTGCCTATATCATGTTGATGGTGAAGATCATACCGGATATCCGGGTGATCTACTGGGCATATCCCTTGACTTGGTTCATCAGTACAGCTGTGTTTTTCGTCTATTATCGAAAGACCGATTTCTTAGGAGAACCCGGTCACGTTCCGGAGTTAGGAGAAGCTGCTCATTCTTAGGCAGTCCTGCACCGGACAACCTGAGTCCTAAGTTTCGCTGCAGCTGCATGGCAGTTTGCACACGAATAATGCAACTCCATACGTGAATATAAAACGGACACATGAACGTTTGTGTCCGTTTTTTACGTACACGCCGCACTTCAGGCAAAAGCCAGTGCAGCCTGACCTTGCTTCCTAAGCCCAAAGGTAAGAGGTCATGGTCAATGAGCCCAGTTCGCATGACTTGTTGTAGACGCTAACCTCGTCATCTTCGCATGTTGCTCCGAGTGAATACAGCAATGGGTAAAAATGATCAGGTGTTGGCACGGCAAGTTTGGCGATGTCGCCGTACTTGCTGTAGTTGATGATGCTATCGTGGTTTCTTGCCACGATGTATTCATAGATGAACTGGTCAAATTCGTAGGCCCAATCGAAGCCCTTGCTGACTTGGTGCCAGTCGACGAGCCTTAAGTTGTGAACTACGTTGCCAGTACCTAAGATCAAAACTCCCTGATCGCGCAAAGCCTTGAGTTCTTTCCCAATGTTGTAGTGTACCGCCGGCGGAGCATAGGCGTCTATGCTCACTTGAAATACAGGTACATCCCTCTCGGGATACATGTGCACTAGGACCGACCAGGTCCCGTGATCAATTCCCCAGGAGTTGTCGAACTGGATTTCTCTCGAGATCAGTTCCTTAACGGCCTTTGCGATTTCCGGCGAGCCAGGCGCGTTGTATGTAACCTCATATAACTCTTTGGGAAAACCGTACATGTCATAGATAGCTTCGGGGTTTTCTTCATCCATGATTCTAGTTCCTCTAGTATACCAATGAGCCGACACCGAAACAATCGCTTTTGGTTTTGGGATCCGTTTGGCCATCTCTCGCCAACCTCTAGAGTAAGCGTTGTCTTCAATAGCATTCATCGGGGAACCGTGTCCTACAAACACCACAGGCATTCTCGACATACTCTGTGCCTCCATTACGCTGATTTGAAGCTTTTTGCTCCGTGCTACTTTCTACCGATGTATAAAAGATGATTGCTCATCCCGAGAAACTCGGGTTTCTCACAGATCATCTCATGAAACTTGAGGTACTGGACGAGCTGCTTTCGTGCGTGAGAGGCGAATACTCTCATTGAAAAACTTGTACAACTCGTTGACCAGTGCAGTTTCGTCTTCAATTCCCTCCAGCCTATCAAACACCATAAGCATCCCTCACCAAAGTATAGTTGGCAAAACCCGTTTAGCATGAGTTTCTCGTCTCTCTTTCCAGATCCTTTATGGCCATCGGTGCATACACAAAAGGTCACAATTTTGCTGGAATGCGATACGACCGAATTTCCGTTATCTTTGCTTTCGGTCCAAACCTGCCAAACTTGTAGACGTCGCAGAACTCCACGGAGAAGTCGCGGAAACTAAGTGTTCCATATGCTGCCGCTACATTTCCGTGGGTTAAAACATCTCCGATATGGACTCCGGTCAGATCCCTATCTGCAAAACCCTTGATCTCAGAGATTACATCATCCTTACCCCTGACCGTTCTATCTCCAACGATTTCCAGCACAACAGCTTCTTCTAAACTCTCCAACAGAAACTGAGCGTCAGCAAATGCTATCGCTTTATACAGCTGGATTAAAAGTAGCTTCTTCGGTGCATTACCACAGTTCTCGGGATGTGTAAACTTCACAGGATGCCCCCTCCTTTTCGTAAATGTACGTAAAGGTCTCTTAAAACAAAATACCCAAAACCAGATGGGCAAACCGAACTGGATGTTGCCAACGCTGCACTGTTCCTGGCTTCGGATATGTCCTCTAATCTGACAGGAGTTGTCCTTCCTGTAGGTGGAGGTTGGACCATCGCCTGAGCATATGTTGAAAAGCTGCCCTAAGGACAGGGCAGCTTTTTAGTTCCTGTTGGTTAAATGTGGCAAAATCGCTAGACTATCTCTCGTTGCACTACCGAAAGAGATGGGGCGTTTTGTAGTAACAGTTTAGTACTTAATGAACCTTTCTCCGGGAACGCCGCAAATGGGACACTTCTCGGGAACGGCTTTTTCGATGTTCCCGCACACCGGACAGAGGTAGTAGAACACTTCTTCCGTTTCATCGAGGTTTTCCAGCGCCTCTTGGTACAAGCGAGCGTGGACTTCCTCTGCCTTCATGGCAAAGGTGAAAGCCATGAGCGCCGCTTTATTTCCTACAGCTTCTGCTGCTTTGGCAAATTCAGGATACATCTCTTCAAACTCATAGGTTTCGCCCTTTATGGCATCTTTCAAGTTGTCTTCGGTTGAATTGATTTTTCCCGCTACCTCAAACTGTCTGGCGGCATGCAGAGTCTCGGCATCACATGCAGCTCTAAACAATTTTGCAGCGTTGAGTTTTCCTTCTCTCTCGGCTTTTTTGGCGTACGCCAGATATTTTTGATGAGCTTGAGATTCACCAGCAAAGGCCGCCATCAAATACTCCAGGATTTTGTCTTCTTTCACAGTGTCTCCTCCTTCGCTTCGGCTTAACAAGTTAAGCAGTCTTTCGACTTTATCTTTTGGCAGGTCTTGTGGACCTTCTTCCAATAGTGACTTCAGGAAGTTTTTGACATTTTCGCTTTGGGGTAGCATGAAACCTGCTTCACGCAGGATATCTTCTGCCATAATGCGGTTGGATTTTTCGATTGCCTTAGCCAGGATTCCCGGCAGTGAGGCGGCTATGTTCTCCTGCTCTGACTTACTCCGTAAAAGGGCATTCATTGCGCCTACAACCGTTTCTGTTTTCGGTTGTTGAGTCGGATACTCAAACGGCACCATTGAGATAGCCCCAGAAGGACACGCATCGGCACAATCACCGCAACCTATGCATTTTTCAACATCAATGATGCTGTTCTCGGTGTCAGTAGCTCCGGTGGGACAGACAAAAAGACACAAGCAGTCTTTTGTGCAAAGCCGTATGTTCCTTACCGCGTACTTGGTTGTCATTGCAGTTACCTCCCCTCTACCTTTTCAAACTTCCAGTTGGGAACCTTGCAGATCGGGCAAACGTCTGGCAGCTTGTCCCCGATAAAGATGAACCCGCAAATGGTACAGACATAAACGCCGGTATTGGCAAAAAGGGCGTCTCCTTCTTTCTGGTACCGAGTAAGGAGTGACTTTAAGATGCGGGTCACCTTCTCATTCCACACCAAGGCCCGAAGGGCGCCGCGATCTCTTACCGCTTCTGCTGCGCTATTTGCGTTTGGGATACCCTGCTCGAGGTCTTTTTCTACAAGCTCGAACAGTTGGCTGAAATCTGGATCTTTGGCCGGTACTGCTTTTGATTTAAAGAACGCTGCTAGCTCAGAGAACAGCTCAGCTTCTTCAAACTTGTACTGCTTCTCGCATCCTCTGGCAAGATTAGAACACAGCGCACTGACCTCTAAAGGGGACAGCTCTTTCATATCAGGGTCGGCAGCTACTGCCGCTTCCACTATTTGAGGCGTGGAGTCGACAGAACCTTCCATCTCAAAATCCGATTTCTCCGCGCCGCACACAGGACAGACCCAGTCCTCTGGCAGATCTTCCCATTTAGTACCCGGCGCAATGCCCGCTTCTGGTATTCCAATTGCTTCGTCGTACTCGAAACCACACACGGAACAGACGTATTTGGCCATGACACAACCTCCTTCTTTTTCTTTTTATGTTATAAAGGCATCCATGGTGGAACCTTTAGAACTCCGAACCTTACAGGATTATTCGGTTTTATCGAGTTAAGGACAGCTACAATCTCTGTAGCGTCCTTTTTCTGTGATCCTGTTTTGATATGTACTAGGTTGGTCCGTTTCCTTCTGCATCGAGACGGTGGATCTTGCTTCTGTCTGGGGGAGCGTGCTGCTGCGAAACCAAGCAACCAACACTGAGGTTACCCAGTACACCATAGCAGTATGTTTAAACTCTTCAACAACTATGGCCATATCCCTTTGTTGTGGGGCCAAAGTGTCACTTTTGTTTGTAAATTTCTGAGACGTGCGGGAGTGCCATATGGTTTTTCTAGCGGAAAACCCATGAAGTGCACGATACAAGCGAGCAAGAAAAAAACCTGGAACTTCTCTATAGAAGCCCAGGTTCCAAATTTACGTTAGGTAGTATACTGCGTTTTTTACTTAAGTGAAAGCCAAAATTATTGAGGAAAACTCCAGCTGCCCAAAGTATTCCCCGTTAGACGTGTCTCGGACTTTCCATAGCCGTTTCTGCTGGTTGTTTAGCGGTGTTTCTAACACGCACCATCTTAGCTATTTTTTCCGATAGTACAGCGTCAACCTCTCTTAGGTCTTCGATATAAGACTTGATGGACTCAAAACTTTCGATGTGATGCCCTAAGAGAATCTCTTCCATCTGATTCCTGATAAGGTGTGCATTGGCCAGGTCTTTTTCATCGGGAACCGTTCCGATTAAGCACAGGGTATCCACTAAACAGTCTAAAACTTCCTCTTGCTTGAAGGGTTTGTTGTTGTGATATACCCCGCCGTTCTGTGGCAAGTCATGCCATTCCTCGTTGACTAGACCGGCTTTAACGATCTCTTTAGACTTGCCTATAGCACACATCCGTCCTGCACACGTACCGCAGTATTCGGCTCCCAGACAGATGTGGTCCAGGTCTTCCTGCAGATGAAGGTAGTAGTTGCGCAGAAGTTTTGCTGTGGTAAGGAACTCTGATTGGATTCCGGAACGTTTCCGGACGATTAATGAACGGATCATCCCCAGCATCACTAGTCCCAGTAAGCCGATGGAAGGAACCACAGTATAGACGTTCAAATACTGGGCAGGCACTGTCTGAAGCAGCTTCTGAACGCCGAAAAATGCGAAAACGCATGATGCTAGAACTTTGATGCCCAGCTCTGGAATTTTATCGCCGAGCTTCTTCCCGATATAAATCCCCAAAGCTCCGGTAGCTACCATTCCTAAAACCGTTCCCGCAAGAATCGTCATTGGGGATGTGCTGTCAGCTGCTAATGTAATCGCCGTGAGCTGAGTCTTGTCCCCAAGTTCGCCTAAAAAGAAAGCCATGGCCACCGTAGCAACGGGACCAAACTCAACTTTTGCTTCTTTATCCGCTTCTTCCTGTTCAGGCTTCAGTGTCCAAAGGGCAAATCCGATAAACGCAATACCGGCGATCATCTGGACTGTACTGATGGGAATCACGCGGGAAAGATAGTTGCCCAGAACCACCGCCAATCCGTGGTTCAAGAAAGCACCCAGACCGATGCCTATTAAAACCTTCCGCACCGGATACCGCGTGACAAACGCCATGGCGAGTATTTGGGTTTTGTCCCCCATCTCTGCAATAAAAATCAGCATAAACGCTCTAATGATCTCTTGAATATGCATCGTTTAGACTCTTCCTTGTCCAATTCTTGTTCAGTCCGGATGAGCTTCAGGCTTCCTCGATGGGTTTGCACATCCAACCAAAAGCCCAAAGCCTGCCGGCATAATGCAGGTCTTTTTACCTTCCTACAATCTTCAGTTACACTTGTTGAAAAACACTATTGCTATTGTATACCTGCCCCTCGTTGCGGTCAAGGAAGCAGTCTGAACTATAGCCACTTTCAAGCACTACCCTAAATGCCTAAGTTACAAAAAAAGTGTCCAGGTGGAGATGCTAGGTTATGCAAACAGGTAGTCGATCTGGCGTGATAGGCTCAAACTTTTTGTGTCCCATTTTCTTTTCGGACAGTCTATCACCTCATACTCCTTACCCAATGCTTCAACGAACATGACGAACTTGTCGTCGAACCAAGGTGGAGTCCAAGCTCCCGATCTGCACACATGAATGGCCGATACGTTGAAAGGCCCATCAAGGTCGTCCAGGTTGGTGTAGTACGTGATAGTATACATGCTGTTTATCTCCTGGAAGTGCTCAGGCTTTTCCAGCGTATGTGGACTGTAAACAATGTGAGCGTTTTCGCTATGTTCATCTTTAAGTAGCCTGCCAAGCCAGTTAGAGCAATTGACCTCGAAATCCAGTGAAGATAATCCTCCATACCCAAGATCAGCATGGGAGTCAAATAAGCAGACAGTTCGGCAGTCGTGCTTCTTGGCAATCTTGTAAGACCAAAGGTGGGAGTCTGTAACATACATTTTTGTGTCTTCGTCCATGGTGAATCTTCCCTCTAGCCGCTGCCAAAACGTTCTCCATGCAGGAGATAGTTTGTACATATCCTGCAGATCCGTTCCTTCGGCTTTGGCCTTCAGGTACCTTTTGTACCAAAGATCAACCAAACCTTTTTTGCTTTCAGTAAAGGACCCCCAGTTTTCCTCTTTAGTGGCAACAAAATAGTCCCAGTCTATAGAAAGCAAACATCTACTCATAGCATACCCCCAAACTGAAGTGATTTCCGCTACTCCCAAACGTTTTCGACTCCCAACAAGCGCTGTCGTCACCAGTTGGTAGTTGACGTCTTCAAGGCTGGCGTCAAGCGGAACCTGCAATTGATGCTGGTAATTATTGGTATATACCTTTTTGTGTAAAAGTCAAATGACAATACTGGCGACTAATGGGTATCACTCCCTGTGACACAGGTCTGTTGTTAAGGAGACGGTTGTATTGCAGAATCTGCTGTTCTTCCTAGACTAAGGACCTTTACTTAGCTACCACTTGCGTTCAACTTTTTCCACTTTCTGATCTTGCTGCGGAAAGACTTGAAGGGCGCAACCGAATTGATATGCGCCCACTTCCACACCGGCCAATTGGAAGGCGTGGAAGATGCCCATTTGCGGCTGCCAGGCGTAAAGACATCTTCTTCGGGAATTCCGTCAAGCCACGTTACAAAGCTCCTTACCTTCTCGCAAAACAAGTCTTGCAGTTCGTTTAAAGAGTGTAATGCAAACCTATCATAGAAGCTCTGGTAAAGTGCCCCAAGTTCATTCCACTTGTAACCCTCACACGGGGTCACCACTTTCTTACCTGCCGCTTCATCTTTGTCCCAACTAATGATCAAGTCGAGCCACCCCAGTTGATAGGCGATCATCTCTGCTGGCGTTCTGTCAACACCGTCTATCCGCTTGTTCTTGTCGCTTTCTTTGACGTCGGCAAACTCATCGATAAAGAGAGCTGCTGTCTTTTCGACCTCGGCTATGAGAGCCCTTTTGTCTGCATACCCCTGCATAATCCACACTCCTTTCTTGTGTCTCGAAGGCAGTATAACAGGAAAACCATGACACCTCTTGTCATGGTTTGTTCATTTCGTAAATATCTTTTGCGACACTTGCAACGATTCCTTTAAGGTAAGGGGGCTCTAGGATTTCCACTTTTGTGCCGAACGAAAGGAGAAACCCAACAAGCCAAGCATCCTCGGGCATCTGGGTAGTTACCGTTAGATTCCCTTCACTATCGGTCTCGATCTGGTCGATGGCAAACTCGTCGTACACCCGATAAGCCATGTCTTTAGAGAAACGCAGTCTGATGTGGGAATACTCTTTGCGGTCAACTTCCGAACGATCTGGATACTCAACGGGAGAAAAACGCTCCTCCAGAACGTTTAAACGGAGAATGCGACTCAACTTAAATGTCCGAAAATCTTTCTTTTCCGTGCAGTAAGCTTGCAAATACCAGTCCTTGGATTTGTAGAGCAATTTAAGCGGCAATACCTTTCGCCCAGTCTGAACCTCATTGTAAGCGCTTATGTAGTCGATCTCTATGCATCTATTGTGAATTACGGCATCCTTGAGCAGTTCGAACTTCTCGTTGTCTTTGGCTTTGTCTCCCCATCTTGTCAAGTCCACTTCAACCCAGTTCCTGGAACTGTTTTTAAACAGCGCTGATAGTTTCTCGACAGTGCTGCTCTTATCTCTCTTCCGAATAGCTAGAAGGACTTGCACTGCAAAGAGAACATCTTGCCTCTCCTCTTCGGACAGTGCAGCTTTATCCAGAACGAAACCGCTCATCAAGCGAACTCCACCGCTTCGACCTGTTTCAGTGTAGATGGGGATTCCTGCACTACTCAGCGTGTCGATGTCTCGGTAAATTGTGCGCACGGATACCTCAAACCGCTCTGCCAGTTCGCGAGCGCTTGCCCGTTCTTTGTCCAGCAAGTAGTATAGAATCCCAAACAACCTGCTTTCCTTCATACAGATCGCCGAACTCCTTGACAGTTTTGAAAAGACACACAAGACTCAAATGTAGGTTTAGCCAAAACCCACCCCTGTTCCTTCACTCCAGTATCCCCTGAAAGTTAAACATCCCGGTTTAAGCAGACCCCATTTAGCCCGACAGAGAAGCGGCAACACGAAAAAGAAGCCCTGAACTTCGAGGAAGCATCACTGCTTAACCCGAAGAAGGGCTACTTTTTTCTATAGTGTTTGTCAGTTGTTATCACAAATAGAAAGTGCGGACTTACTGTGTCTCAACGAGAAATCCCAGCGTTTTGCAGGAGCTATGCTCGAAGCATGCTAACCAGCACTACTCCACCACTTTTTCCTTCATTTTTTCGATAAGCTCCAGGACTCTCGCTTCTATTTGGTTGAAGTGTTCGTCTTTTGGTGATCCTTGAAACTCAACAGACTCTAGGAATTCCCAATTCATTTTGTATTTTTCGGTGATCTCCGCAAGCTCTTTTTCTGCACCGCCAGACCAGCCAAACGATCCGAACCTGAAGGCTACCTTGCCGGAAATCTTTTTTCTACCTATTTCACTTAATGCTGCTGCAACTGGCGGGAACATGTTGTACTCATAGGTAGGTGTCCCGATGATCACTGCAGCGGACTGGAAGACCTGCGCCACCGTTTCGCTTTCGCTGTTCAGAGGCATCTCCAGTTTGGTATACTTAACGCCCTCACGCTGAAGGATCCTTTCAACAAACTCAACTGCTCTTTTAGTCATTCCGTACATGGAACCCCACAAGATCGCTACCTGGTTTTTCCCTGATCCCTGAGCGTAGAGGGAGAATCTGTGATAGTCATCAATGATCTTTTGTGGGTTAGCTCTGTAAACCGGACCATGACCTGGTGCAACTATGCTGATATCCAGCGTCCTTGCTTTATCGATCGCCCTTCTTAGACTAGGCGTAAAGGTTGTCATTACATTGGAGTAGTACCTGATACCTTCAAACTCGAAGAACTCCACTTCCTCAGGTGTCATTTCATCATCGAAGTAGTGGTCCTTCATGCTACCAAAAGCTGCAAACATATCGCAGGAAAAGAGCGTCTTTGTACTCTGTTCATAGGTGTACATAGTGTCCGGCCAGTGAACATTTGGCACTGGGTGGAAAGATAGCACTTTGCCCTGACCAAGGTCCAGTGTGTCGCCTTCCTTCACTATCCTGATTTTATCTTCGCCATAGAAAGAAGTTACCAACTGTGCTGCTTTGTCGGTGCAGATGATCGTAAAGTCGTCCTTGATTTTGCGGAAGTCCTCAATCCAGCCCGAATGGTCCGGTTCCATATGGTTTACGATCAAGTAATCGATGCTCTTTGGATCGACCCCTAACTCCTCCATGCTTGAATATAGGTTTTCGGGGGCTCCGTCCCAGCCAACTACTCCGTCGATTATCGCTGTTTTATCGCCCTTAACGATATAGGAGTTTAGAGTCACTCCATTGGCAATATCCCAGATCCCTTCAAACAGGATGTCTTCGACATTCATTGTCAGCATGTATATTCCGTCTGCTACTTTCAGTTTCTTCACGTCTCATCCTCCTTGAATCGTTTTCTCGTGCTTTGCTCATATGGACTAATACCCAAAAAAGCACGTTTGTATCTCTTGTCCACTAATTACCGGAAAACCTTGAACTCAAACTGAATTATTGTGTTGATTTGTACAGCAGCATCATGTAGGCAACCATGCCTTCATGGAAGACAACTTATGAAAACAGTTTGCCCAGGTCTAAGTGCCTTAGCGACACTTTCTTGATCAACATAGCGGATCATTGGTTTTATTTGGCGTACTCTTCCAACACTTCCTTGGCGGCTCTAATATTTCCTTCTGTGGTTTGCCAGATTGAGTATTCGTCTAATGAAGCCACACCCATGGAAACTCCATCTTTACGAAAGAACATCGCGCTAGGCTTTACTGACTTCCCTGACATGTGATATGACGTTGCTTTAGTTGCTGGGTAAAGTTTCTTAATGGCACTTGCGCTAACCCCACTACCAACCATCACTTCGATGCGGCCTGTTGCCTGCTGTACAAGATCTGCAATCAACTCCATGCCTTCTAAACAGTGGTTCTTTTGTCCTGATGTTAAAATGATGTCCACACCCAAGTCAATAGCTGTTTCAAGTGCAGCATGGGGATCAGCACATACATCAAATGCACGGTGTAACGTTATCAGCATTCCTTTTGTATTCTCGATTGCCTTTTTCATAAACCCCTCATTTAGGCTACCATCTGGATTCAATGCACCTATGACAACTCCTGCTGCACCTTCTTTCCGGAAGGTCTCTATGTCTTCCAACATGACCTGCTGTTCCTCGTCGGTATAGTGGAAATCTCCGTATCTCGGCCGTATAAGTACGTGGATTGGGAGATCGCAGTGTTTTTTCACGTTTCGGAACAAGCCAAGACTGGGCGTGGTTCCGCCGATGATTAGATTGCTGCACAGTTCCAAGCGATCTGCGCCGCCTTTCTTGGCAGCTATTGCTGATTCGACTGAATCAACGCAAGCTTCCAATGTAAACCGTCTCATTGCTTCTTCCTCCGTTTTCTATACTTTGTTCTATAGTGCTTCTTTTGTGCGTATGGCGATGTATATCCTAGAGCGAATCTCACGCGCTGTAGCGTGCTTTATCCAGCTTAAACACAGCATTACCGACCCTTACAACTGTGTTGTTGCTTCTATCCATTTATCAACGATTTCTCTTATCGTTTGTTGGTTTTTCTCTATTTTATCGAGACTCTTGAACGTTGCAATTGCTCTGTCGTTTTCCTTCCACACCAAGATATCATATTCCTCACTTAACAGTCTTTCTTTGAGTGGCTCCTTAACCTTCGCTCCCCGGTGAAATATGACTTGTACCTGCTTTTGCGGATGAATTTTCATTGTGATGCGGTCTTCGCGGTGTATGCTATAGCTAGGACCGTTCCACTTTATTCCCTCGGTTAGTTCATGATCTGTACTCATTATTATTCTTCTTAATTGCTCAATCTCATCTCTTAAGGGGTGCGTCAAACCATCCAAAAATGCCGTTACCTCGCTGTTCAGTTTGTCTTGATTCATGTACTCACTCCTCATGTAAAAGACCGTCCAATGTATCAGGCAGACTTCCATCAGATTGTCCGGTTAACGTTCTAATACCCAACTTCCGACAAATGAACGGCATTACGAATCTCATCATTCTTCGTATGCAGTTTTGGTGATCAATGTCGTCATCACATTAACTTGCCATAAGATGCAATCCTTTACTTATATACAACCTAGCCCTGGAAAGTCTGTCTAAATCGCTGCAGACAAACTCTGATAGAGCAAAAGCTAAAAGCTAGCAAACAAAGTTTCAAACTGTTTCCTTGATTTTTTGTCTAGTATATCGCCAGAAAGAGCTTCTATTTGCAACAGCAGAAATGCTTGATAACGGATGTTGTCATCACCTGATGTCAACCACTCCACAAGTTGCGGAAGATCCTCTTTATCAGGTGCTTTTGACGCTTCCTGCAGCTCATTTTTGGGAATGGACATAAGGTCTTCTAAATCGATCATCTTCGGTCCTCCAATCGACTATTAGTGCCGCCCATTTTATGTACCTACTGGGAGTCTGTATTCCCGATGGCTTTAGATCATTACAGACTCTCGCTGCTTTGTCTCGTCAATAAACTTCTTTATTGCAACTGAGACTGCGTCACCATGACCTGTGATTAAATGTCCTCCCGTTTCAAAAACAGCAGTTTTCGCATGTATACGAGCGATGAACCTCTCGACACTGTCATACTTTGCCATCGGATCATCTTTAGCATGAACTACTAGAACAGGAGCTGTTATTCTTTCAACTTCGTAATCATCATAGTTGAGATCCATATCGAGGTTGGTGATCGTTTCATCGATTTTTATACCTTTCTTTCGAGGCACTACCGGAAGCATCGTTTCATACAAAGACTTATCTATCTCAGATGCAAACATAGCTCTAAAAACAAAACCAAAATACTTCGTAACAAACCAGATGGGGAAATCATTTACAAATACCGCTGGTGGCCCCATCATCCCTGTGATTTCCTCACGACTCTTTTTAGATGTAGGGACCCCGGAAGAAAGCAGAATTAACCCTTTAACACGCTCGGGATAACTACTTGCGAACATAATCCCTGCGGCTCCACCTGCAGATGTTGAAATAACGTACGCTTTTTCAATCCCAAGCTGGTTTAGTAAGTCCAAAAACGCTTTTGCTTGGTTTCGAGGCGTCGGATTAGGCGGTACATCTGAGCCAGGATAACCGAAGCGTGATGGTGCTATTTTCCTGAAGTCAGCGCTTACAAGGGTTTTTAAGGACACATAAGCTTGATCATAGCCACCAAAAATGCCGTGAGATATGAGTATCGCTTCACCAGTGCCTTCGTCCATGTAACTTATTTTGCCAAGACTACTGCTAACGACCTTTACGTCGTACTTTTTGAGCCTTTTATATGCAGCGTTAATATCGATTCTGTATTGCGTCGTTATAATAGCTGCAAGTACAACCAATAATCCCAAAACGTACACCCACATGCGCGTTTAACCTTCTTTCATCTATGGACTCGATTCACATTAGTGCGGGAAAACTGTAGACATTGAGCTCTGGTGGCTTTGTTATAAGTCCGTTCGCGGACGCATCTTGACTGTGGAAACGCTTTTAGACAAAAAGCCTTCCCATCGTCATGGAAAGGCCTTTTCGCAATACATTATCGTTATGTCGTCTTAAAATGTTGAGTTTTAGTAGTCCTGTCAGCTCAATCCCAATCACTTTGTTGTAAAACGATATTTGCTTTTAAAGAAGTATATCGGCCAATATCCGTTTTGACTCTATCTTCTTTTGTATACAACTATCTCAGGATCTGCTCCATTGCATCCGTACTCGCAGACAAGCAAGTATTTCTCGTCGGCCGCTACGCCATAGCACCTTTCTTTTCCCTCGACTTCTATCTCATTCCCCAAGTACATCTTGTCGTCTTCCAGCAGTTTTACCTTTTGCCCATTAGGAAGAGTATACTCCAAATTAATGTATGAACCATTCAGTAGGTTCAGATCTGTCAAGTTCAACCCTTCGATTCCCAATGCGTTAAACTCCTGAATAAGAGTGCTTTTTATACTCAAAAGCTTTTCCATGTTCGCAATCTTCCTTTCTTGATCACCTTTCACACTTCTGTCCGCTTTCGCTGCAGGCATCAAATAGTCTGAAGTACTCTAGTTCATTTCCCTCTAACCTCAAATATCGAACCCTCTCTACGATACCCGAGTTTTTCGTAATACTGGTCTACGTCACTCATTACATAAACAGGCTGATCTGGGAAGTTTTTGCATACCCATTCCATCAAACTTTTGCCAATTTGTCTTCCCCGATGTGTTCTTCGTACCAACAGGTCGTATATG
>LFSI01000004.1:69881-76499 GCA_001512545.1 Clostridia bacterium DTU065
AGCAACAAACGTGATACTCGATTCAAGCGCTTTAATGTACTTATCACGCCCGGCTACCCCATGGTAATCACTCCACTCGTCTCCCTCATCGACAAGTAGGTCAAAAAGCGAAGACTCATCGGCTTTGCTGTAATTCCTAATCTCCATATACTCACCGCCTGTTATATACTTATCTCAAAATCAGCAAGCAAGAGAACTTGCTCAACTGGCTATTTTACTTCGATCACAAGCTTACAGACTTCTTCCACAAACTCACTCACGTCATCGTTTTGAAGAGTTTTGGCAAACTCTCTCGGTTCTCTCCACAGCCATGCAGTGATCGGCAAGACACCTTCACTTGTTCTCATGACGGACCGCTCTCAAATCGGTGGACAAGTTGGTCTTGTTTCTTAAAACCCTGCAAAATCAATACTCCCTCGACGTGGAACAACCGCCCAGATCGATGTCTTGTGTTGCTTTCTTATTCTCAGATTAACGGTAACATATTAATTTTAACAAGAATGTAGTAGTCTACTCAAATTATATCTTTAGGCTACTGTCTGTCACTTTCTTGTCACATAAGTTACGTATCCTTAAGACAACATCGATGAAAGGAGTAGAGTTTTCATATGCCGATTTTAGAAACACGGAATCTGACAAAAATCTACCCTGGTGCTGAACAAGTAGTCGCTTTAAATCAGGTAAGTTTAGCTGTAGAAAAGGGAGAACTTGTTGCCATCATGGGAGACAGTGGCTCTGGGAAATCCACTTTACTACATATGTTAGCAGGAGTAGATAAACCAACTGAGGGTCAAGTCTTGATTCAGGATGTGGACATTACATCTTTAAACGAAAAAGAAATGACCATTTTTCGTCGACGGAACATCGGGTTAATCTATCAGTCTTTTAACCTAATTCCGAATATAACAGTTGAGAAAAACATTTTGCTGCCTTTAATGCTGGATCAAAGGAAACCTGCGCCGGCTTTCTTTGAAGAAGTCATTCAGACATTGAGGATCGATAATAAACTGAAACGTTTTCCACACCAATTGTCTGGCGGCGAACAACAGAGAGTGGCTATTGCTCGCAGTCTCATAACACGACCCGCAATAATATTAGCCGATGAGCCCACAGGCAATCTAGATCGGAAAAACTCTGAAGAGGTAACCTCACTGTTCCGCCTAGTGAACCAACGCTTTCACGCGACGATTCTGTTGGTCACCCATGATGAAAAGATCGCTCTCTCCTGTGAAAGGATCATGTTCATGGTTGACGGCACTCTGCATGAAAGGGAGGTTATATAATGATCATTTCTGAACTGGCTAAAAGCAGCGTCAAAAACCGTGGACGGTCATCAGCTGTTTTTTACTCGGTTCTTATCGCGGTTATCATACTAGGAACATTACTCTTTATCTACAGCGAGTTAGAATTGGGGCAATGGAACTACCATCGGAAAATGTTCGGTGATTACCATGCCATATTGTATGACATCAATGAAGAAGAGTACGAGCTATTACAAAAAAACGCAAGCATCAAAATGATGGAGCCGTCTAAGGTTATCCAGATAGAAAACGTTCCCTTTCATCGTCCAAATGTGGTGTTTTATCAACAAAGCCCTATTCTGTTTGACACCTGTTCTGGGCTTATTGAGTCCCAGTTAGTGGAAGGCAGACTGCCGCAGCAAAGCAATGAAGTCCTGGCCTCAAACACATTTGTATTCGAAAATCCCTCTTACTCTCTGGGAAAAACGATAAGGTTAGGAGATAAAGACTACCAAATATGTGGTGTGTATAAGTATCAGCTCCTGAGCTTTGACAAAAACTACCTATTCTACGGACAACTCGCCTCGAATGACTCAGAAAATCTGTTTCAGGGCGACAGCGATGGTGTATTTGCTACTATTTGGTTTAAAAACGAGCGTGACACTTACTCATCAATGCGTCAAATCTTAAGGGACCTGGGCAGAAAGGATGAAGACACATTACTGAAAGAAGGCACTCTGAACTACAACACAGAGTACCTAGAAGGAAAGCTTATCTTCAAATCGGGTCTCATTCCTTCTCGTGGATTTGTCGAACGCTGGAGTCTGCGGGTTGGCCTGTTGGGTTGCGTGTTGGTTCTCTTTGCTGTGATGATCTATAATGCATTCAATGTTTGGAACAACCAGGAACTGCGTCAGATAGGCTTGTTAAAAACCTCCGGCATGACACCGGGACAAATGCACCGTCTGGTGATTGAAAAAGCCTTACGCTTAAGTTTACTGCCCATACTCTTGGGATTGGTTTTATCGTATCTATTCGCCAATCTGCTGTTTTATCTCATGTGGCTCAACTCAATCAATGTACATCTACCATTCCAGCCTCAGCAATTTAAAATGGTTACACCTAACCTTACGGTTTTCATTGTTTTGTTCATACTGGCCCTGCTCTGTGTATTATTGGCCGCTCTAAAACCTGCAAAGCAAAGCAGCAAGCTCTCGGTAATCGAGTCATTGAAAGGTGTTCGTGTTTACACGCGCAGGGTACGCTTACACAGAAACAAAAATGACCGAAATGTTATCCGCGGCCTTGCGAAGGATAATGCAATAAGCTACCAGCACACATTCCGGGGGCTTTCTCTGGCGATGGCCCTTTCTGTTCTGATCTTCAGCACAGTACTTATCGTACAAAGCTACCGGGATCTTAACGACAAGTACAACAAAGCTGATTCGCCTTATACGCTGACTAGCACTTTATACACAATAGAAAGAGCACCTAGGTCATTACTGGCTGATCTTGAGTTGATTCCCGAAATCGATGCTGTCCATATTCTGGTTTCCTATGACTTCGAATACATGCAATCAGAAAATCAAGGGTTTATCTCCGATCAACTCAGGGATTCATTGCAAGATAGTGGCAGAGACTATCACCCTAGAGTAACGGTTTATGCTCTGGCTGACGCTGATTTCCAGACTATCCTTGCAGAACATGGGTTTAACCCATCAAAACAAGAGGGTTTTCTCTTACTCGACAGAATTGCTCAAAACCCCAACAAAGCTTATATGTATCGTAAGTATATACCGCTGTCTCGTGACACTGCTGACAGCATAACGGTTTTAGACAACAAAGATCGAGAACGATACAACTTAACCATTGCAGGCCGGATCGAACGGTTCCCTTTTGACCTTAATCCCATGTTGCCAGACCAGATCGCACTTTTTACGTCTCTGACAAACCTAGAAGATTTCCTCTTTGCCAATGACAAAGTAGATGAAGAGAATCCCTTGGTATACCGTGTGAAAGTAAAAGCCGACCTGGAAGTACTGCCCCAAGTAACAGAAGAAGTACGCAAAGTGTTAAACAAACACGTCCCCAGTTCAGATGCCTACACGAGAAATCTATTAGCTGATTTAGCTGCCAAAAAAGAACAATACCGTAATGAGTTGCTCTTAACTATAGGTGCTCAAGTTGTGTTCATGATCATCGGGTTCTCCAATGCTTATAACAGCTTTCATATCAATCTGCAAACCCGAACCAGAGACTTTGCTTTGCTCAAGAGTGTCGGAATGACGGCAAAGCAGATAAAAAAGATGCTCCATTATGAAACTTGGTTCATAATCAGACGAGTTATTCTCTATTACGTGCTGATGCTGGTCGGGGGTGTTTTTGTCGTATCTGCAATGAAAGAGTTTATGTTTTCGCCGTGGCAGCTAGCTCTTAACATCAACTACCCCCTTCTTGTTTTGTTTTTCCTGATCAGCATCTTGGGTATCTGGGGTGCCATGGAGAACGGAGTACGCAAAATCTCAGATCAAAGTATCATTACCGCTTTGCGGGAAGAATAGTCTCGAGGCTTGTTAACAAACAAGCCTTTTTTCTTTATTCGGCTGCAGATAAAAGCGTAGTTCAAACTCGCTACCCTGCCCAGTTGACGAAACCAAAATCTCTCCCCCATGCATCCTGACAATGGATTGTGCCAGAGCAAGACCTATGCCAAAACCCGGAGACTGAGGATCACTTTTATAAAACCGTTCAAAAATCTTGCGTTGCTCTTCTCGGGGAATCCCCGGACCAGAATCCCTGACCTTGATGCTCTGAAAAACGGCATTTCTGTGGAGCGAAATGCAAACCTTAGAACCCTGTGGAGAAACTTCCAAAGCATTTTTTACCACGTTGATCAGAGCCTGCAAAAGCCAGACTCGGTCAGCTTCAAGAATAAAATCGTCACCTGAGACTTCGATGCTCATAGCCTTTTGTCTCATTAAGTACTCAAGACTCAGCTCCGCGTCAATCACAAGTTCTTTTGCCGAGAAGGAAGTCTTGTTTAAATCGACGACACCTACGTCCAAGGATGAAAGTTTCAAAAGCAGGTCACTTAACTCATAAAGACGCTCCACTTCTCGATATATGTGTTCCTGATACTCCAAGGCATTGACCGGATCAGATTTCAGTAGTTCCAAAAGAAGAAGTACTGCTGTTAAAGCAGTCTTGATCTGATGGGTGATATCCTCCATGTTGCGTTTTAGTTGTTCTTTCGCCTTGACTGCTTCATCACGAATCTGCCTTTGACTAACCAGGATCTTCCATAGCTCATCCTTTAAGACTCCAAAAACGTCATCTTTCAGCGGCAAGCGTACGTCTTGCTCCTCAAGGTGGTGCAGCAGATCAATCAGTTGATCGATGTCTTCACGCAGCTTTTTCTCTTCACGTTTATGTAAAAAACAATAAGCGAAACCAATAACCATGGTCAGCGCAAAAAACCACAGGATGGCGATCCAATCTAGCCGCGGATAAAAATACATGAACACACATGAACCAAAAAAGAAGACCAAAGGAAAGACAAAAGCCTCTAACGCTTTTGTCACTGTTCATCCCCTCCTGTCATACGATAGCCGATCCCCCTGATGGTCTGAATGTAGTCCCGACATGGTGCAATTTTGTCTCTGAGACGTTTGACAGTGACAGTCAGGGTGTTATCATAAACATCTCCTCGTTCCCAGCCCCAAAGCAAATCCAGAATTCTATTGCGCGGCAGAATCAGTCCCTGGTTTTCCATAAAAAGTTCCAGCAGCTCATACTCCCTCGCACTTAAGTCCAGTACTTTGTTTCCCAAAAAGGCCGTTTTTGTTGCTTTATCCAACTCCAGTTTGCCGCACTTGATCCTTTTCTCATTCCCGTCAAAACCAGCACGCCTTAAAATTGCATCCATTCTAGCTTTCAGTACGAGCAGTGAAAAAGGTTTGGTTAAGTAATCATCTGCTCCCATGTCGAGCCCTCGGATAATATCGTTCTCCTGATCTCTAACTGTTATGATCAGCAATGGTATTCGTGTCTCGCTGGATCTGACATAGGCCAAGTATTCAAAGCCATCTCCATCGGGAAGATTGAGATCAATAATAATAAAGTCCTGCCTGTTTGGGTTGTGTTGATATGCCTCTGCCAGACTAAAGCAACATATTACTTCATGCCCTTGTCCGGAGAAAAAGCGTTTAAGGACAAAAGAAATACTTCGGTCATCTTCAATTACCAGTATTCGCATCGAATCCCCCCTTGGAAACCGTTACATCACGACATAGAGCAAATTGCCGTAAAACCCATTGTTTGGCTGCAAGCTTATCGAGGCAACTATCGTCGTTCAGAAGCACATGTCTTATGGGAACTTCGGAGTTGTCTATCAACCATTGCTTAATCATGCAGTTCACCTCAACATGAAAATCAACACTGACATGTTCTAGCAAAAGTAGACCGTGTACTTAGATTTACTCAAGGAGGTTTTTCAAACTCCGGATTTGTCCTAGAATTTCGCGGTATTCTACCTCTAGAAGCTCTGGATCATCCTTTTTGGATGGTATCGAAATCCTACCTATTACCTCGGCTAAACGGTTCTGCAATAGTAAAATCTCTTCTTCGATCCGCTCTTTTTCCCTATCTCGAGCTTTAGTCAAACTAGTCATATATTCATTGTAGCTGCCCTTAAAGGTTTTAAGCTTGTGGTCTTCGATGATCAAGATCTGATTCGCCACTGAGTTTATGAAGCGCCGGTCATGAGAAACAAAGAGCAGCGTGTGTTCATACTCCCTCAGGACTTCCTCCACCACTTCCAGAGAGTATAGATCCAAGTAGTTCGTAGGTTCGTCAAGGATAAGTAAGTTAAAGTCGCTACATATGATTTTTGCAAAGGAGGCCTTAACCTTCTCCCCGCCGCTTAAAATCCCAACCTTTTTGTACACACTATCTCCTTTGAAAAGAAGGCGAGCTAGTAACAGTCTCACGAAACGCTCCTCATAAATGCTTTCTACCATAACATTGTCAAGAATGCTCTTGGTTCCGTCTAAGATACTCATCTCCTGACTGAAATAACCGATCCTTATGTTGGGAGCAGTCTTAATGGGAAGCTCTTGATTCACAATCATCTTTAACAGAGTGGATTTCCCACATCCATTGGGGCCTATTAAACCTACCTTAGCTCCGTTTTCTATTTGGAACTGTGCATCTTTAAAGATCACTTTTTCTCCGAAGCTTTTGTTTAACCCACTTCCTTCGATAATAATTTTGCTATATACTTTCTGAACTTCCCCAATGTCCAACTTAATTTTTTCGTCTACTGGAGGTTTCTCCTTAACTTCTAGATGCTTAATTCTTGACTCTACATTCTTGATGG
>LFSI01000064.1 GCA_001512545.1 Clostridia bacterium DTU065
CTTGATTTAGTATAACAAAATCCTATATCAAGGTGTTACAACTTTAGTTTACCAGGTCATACCTATCCTCCTTTAGAACTCACTTTCTCGTAGCTGCAGTCTCTTTCGAGCCAACTATACTGACTAGGCGTATGTACTAGAGGAACGAAACATCGTTGTCGCTTCTTAAGAGAACGCAGCTTTTTGGCCTTGTCCATTCAAGAATCTTCATGTGACACGGAGATTATACTAAAATAATCGTTTGATATTTCAGAAATTTAAATAGGGCAAAAGTCATATTTGCGGTTCTCTGGAAAATGGAAGTGAAGTTTTGCACCATAGGACTTGTTTTCATGCTCTTAGCATTGGTGGGGGGTTAACCAGCTTCGAACAATCTTCCACGAAAGTTCCTGAAACAAGTACTGTGATTTCAGTGTCACCTGAGTGGTTTATCCCCAATGAGTAGATAGACCTTTTATTGAACCTACCCTATCAAAGAAAACAGCTAGAAAGCGCACGAGACCTGCATAAAAGAAAAACCTACTGCGCATAATAATGGCGAGGGCAAGGCAATTGCCCTAAAAATACAAAANNTTTCTGATCCTTGAGGAAGATTTGATAAGATACTGCAACAGCGAATATGGTCCCAACTAAAAGGAGAACCACTGCACCGATCAACGAGGAAATCCCTTGGAGGAACGCACCTAAAAGCATCGACGCAGCACCACAAGCTGACATGATAATGCCACCGGCTTTTTGGGACTTCTGCCAGACTCTCTCATTTTTCATGCTCCAGACAGTGCGGAGTCCAACAATGCCGTTAAGGCTGGTCTGCGGCATCAGGTAGCCTAAAATCATCAACATGAATCCCAGACCTATCGTAGTGATCTGGAAGATAATGCTATCAGTCGTAGTATCAGTCAAGTTTGGGGCAAAGGAGGCCGAATTCCGCAAGAAATACGCAAAAAGTACGTTCAGAAAGCCTAAGAGGACTGAGCCTGAGGCCAAAACAACCCTCTGGTTCTCCAATTGCTGTCTTTTCTGGAAGTGTCGTGCCAATAATAGAAACAGGACCCCTAGCAGGATCATTGAAACCGGCATGATCAGGTTCTCGTACTTACTGCCGTAACGATCGATCTCTCCCTTGATGTTGTAGTGCATGGGAACCGTGTCGGGCATTAGTGTAAGAAAGATTGCGGTTACAGCAACAGACAGCATCATTAAGAAATAGACTGCAGCATAAAGTTTTTTCAATCCACCAGCCCCCTCGAACTGCAAATGCCAGATTTGCAGGCTTAATCTCTAATTATATTATAGTGCATTTCCGGGATAAACCGAATTCCAGAGTAGCATCGTCCATACCCACCTCCAAAACAGTTCAGCAGCTTACAAGGAGAGATAACACAGGCATTTTACTGAAATTAACAAAGAAGGGAAACAACTTAATGTGACCGAAGTACCTGTTATAGAGCATTTGGGAGAAAGGGTGAGTTTAGTGAGGACCAAAAGACTAGCACTAATATGTCTTATTATTATGCTGTCTGCCTTTGTGTCAGCTAAAACTCTGACAGTGTGGCTGACTGGTGTGAACAACGAAGTTCTGAACATCTACAGAGATCTTGTTGAGGAGAAGTTCACCCCCATCACAGGAATTGAAGTTGAGTTCACCAACCTGAGCTGGGGAGACTTCGAAAACCGTTTTATCNNACCGGTGATGCTCCTGATGTGGGCGGTATGGGACCTCTATTTGCACCGGAACTGGGGATCAGGGGTGCAGTTATTGACCTGCGGGCAACATTCCCAGATTTCGACGAAGTAGTAAAGAACCTCTATCCTGCAGTGTTCAGATCTTTGAGTTATCAGGGATCGGTGTTCGGCGTCCACTTCGATGCCAACTTCGCCATGACCGGCTTCCAGAGAGATGATATTCTGCAGCAGCACGGAATTGGCAGTTTGGATACTTGGGATGACGTGAGAAAAGCGCTCCCTAAACTCCAAGCAAACGGCAGCAATCTTTCTCTGGCATGGCAGCTGACCACCGACCTTTATGAAGACGTCAACATGTTCATGTGGCAGCACGGCGGAGACGACTACACTCCGGATCTCAAAGCATCCGGTTACGATCAGCCAGAAGCCATTAGAGGTTTCACCGAGTACGTCGAGCTGTACACAAAACACGGCATTGACAGGGCTTCACCTCAGATTCAAGCTTTTGCTGACGGGAGTCTGTTTTACTTCATCCAGCAACCACCTTGGTACTCCAACCTGCTTGTTGCACATCCGCAGCTGCAGGGCAAGTGGAGCGTAGTCCAGGTTCCCGGTACCGTGCGCGATGGAGTTCTTCACAGAGAGTCTTCTGTAGCTGGCAACGCTTTGGCAATTTTCCGGTCTTCCAACATGAAAGAAGAAGCGTGGAGCTTTATCAAATGGATCATTTCCGAACCAATTCAGGTTGAGATCGCCAAAAGGACACTTGCGTCCTCTGCAGGGAGATTGGTGCTTCCCGCAGATCTCAATGCTCTTGCGAAAGTCGATTTGCCTGAAAGAGACATTGAAGTTTACAAGAAAGCGCTGGCAGAGGGCACCACTTCGATCTACGGGCTGGTTGCACCTAGACACAGAAGGCGCTATCTGCAGTTTGCTGCAGAAGAAGCCATCCTGTTGAACGTGTCCCCAGAAGAAGCGCTTGTAAAATATGCCGAAGAGCACAACTTTGAGATCAAGAAAAAAGAAGTCGAGTATGCTCGATTCATTCAAAAACTGCTAGAGGAGCAGCGTAAGTAGTATGTATGAGGTGGGGATAACTGTGTCCCCACCTTTTGACTATGTAAAAAGAGGAGGAAATTCGATGAAAGGTTTCGCTGCTTTCTCCAACGCGCTGGTCATGCTCGAGATGAAAAATCCAGAGAGATCCAGGATCGACAAGCTGTTTATCAGCTTAGGGAAGGCTAAAGTGGTTCTGCTTGGCGCACTCACAGGAGCTTTAACACCGATCATCGTGTGTCTACCACTGCTGCTGTACCTAGCTGTGGGTTTTGTCTATTCGAGTGCCGCAGAGTTTTTAGTGCCTGGAGTGACAGGGTTTGAAGGTATTTCCTTTAGCCAAGTGGCAAGTGAAAATGCGGTCTTTTTCGCTGGCATCATGAAGCTGATTCTGAAATACACTGTACTGCCATCGCTTGTCACAGGCATCCTTGATGTCTACCTGCGGTCTGTCTCTTTGAAAGATCCAAAGTCAGAAAAACTCCCGAACAAGCTTTACACCCGCTTTGCTGCCCCTATTGCGGTTATCTACATACCACTTATAGTTCTGACATGGGGTGCTAGAGAGGCAATGTTTGGTGCACTAGGGCTTCTCTTTTTAGATTTTGTCATAGCACTGTTTTTGGGTTTCATATACCGCTGCGCACTGCTTGTTACGATGGATAGGGTACTTCAGGTTGCGCTAAAGATGCAGAGCTTTTTTACCAGACTATCTGCAAGGAAGTTAACCGGCACCGTTCAATAGTGTTTATGCTCGAAACACACACTCGGAGATTAACAAGTGGATCTGTGTTAAGCGATAGGTGGCCATGAAAAACAAAACCGCCTACACCCTATAATCTGGATCAAGGGCGAGAAAAGCAGAGGCTGAACTGTTCGTTCAGCCTCTGCCAATTTTAACTTACAGGAGGTCTTTCCTGAGTATTTCATTTGGTTTTGGGGCGATATATGCTGGGGCCACGTCAAAGACGGTCTTGGCTCCTAGCTGCCCTTCTTCGTTCATGCGGTATGCAGCCCTTGCATATGCAATCAGTACGCTGGAGGTAAAGGCTGGGTTGGATGCAAGTTTCAAGGAGAACTCCACAACATGGCTGCTTCCGTCGGCAGTCTCACCGCTTCTAATCACAAAGCCACCATGAGGCATTTCTCCGTGGTCGCGTTTCAGTTCTTCTTCGCTGATAAAGTGTACAGTGGTTTCGTAGTCTGCGAAGTAATTGGGCATATTTTTGATGGTTTCCTCAATCTTAGCTTTGTCTGCGCCATCTTCTGCAACAACAAAGCACTCCCGGCGGTGCTTCTCTCTTGTAGAAAGCACAGGCCTTGAGCCGCTTCGAACCTGCTCGAGGGCATCATCCAGAGGTATGGTGTACTGAATCCCCGCTTTCACCCCGGGCACGCGCCTGATGGCGTCGGAGTGGCCTTGACTTACTCCCTTGCCCCAGAAGGTGTAGGTATCGCCTTCTGGCAGGATAGCTTCGGTAAAGGCACGCATGATGGAAAAAAGACCAGGATCCCAACCTACAGAGATGATGCTGGTTTTTCCACCAGATCTGGAAGCTTCATCCATTTTGGCAAAGTATTCGGGTATTCTAGCGTGGGTGTCAAAGCTGTCGACGGTGTTGAAAAGCTTTGCTAGTACCGGTCCTTGCTCGGGCAGGTCTGTTGCCGAACCTCCGCAGAGGAGCATAACGTCGATTTTGTCAACAAAGTCCTGAACATCGTCCATATGATATACCGGAACGTGTCCGTCTACTTTGACGCTTTTAGGATCACGGCGGGTGAAAATCCCCACAATCTCCATATCGCTGCTGTACTTCAGCGCTTGCAGTGCTCCTTTGCCTAGATTACCGAAACCAACGATGCCAATGCGAATGGTTTCTGTCATGATGATCTCCTCCAAAAAGACAGAATGAAAAACCTTTCTTCCATGTTATCTTTTTCTCCGTAGACGCGCAAGATTTCGGTCTTTTGTATACTGTGCTTTTTTCTTCACGGTATTTATGGCATTTGGGATAAACTTGCAGGTAAATTCGAAAAAATGAAGAATTTCCCTATTGGGATTATAGGGTGAGGGAGGTTATACACATGAAGAAAAAACTATTAGGGCTTTTAGTAGTGGTTTTGCTTCTTTCTGCTGGGGCTTTTGCAGAGGTTATCTACAGCCAGGACTTTGAAGACAACAAGATGCCCGATGATTTTCTAGTTGTTGAAGGATCTTGGCGAGTGCTCAACGGACAGCTCATCGGTGAAAGCCCGAACAGCTCAGTTCAAGGACGCGTGGTTTTTGGTCCTGTAATGGATAGTTTTGTCTATACCGTAGACGTCACCATCCTTAACGTAGTAGAGTCCACCCGCTGGTTCTCGATCTTCTTCAGATCGACTGAAGACGGTTCTGCACCTTACCACATGTTCACCATCAGACAAGGCGCTAGTGCTCACAACGGTACGGAGCTCGCCTTCAGACATCCCCAAGGGTACTGGGATGTAAGGAGGACCAAACCGTACGAAAGAGACTTCGGCTTCAGAGAGACATTTACGCTCACAGTTGCAGTTGATGGGGATCTATTCCTCTACTTCATCAACGGTGAGCTCCAGTTTGCAGCCTACGAAAACGGATACCGGGATGAAGGCATCTTTGGCCTCCATGTCAACGGCTGCAGAGTTGCTTTCGATAACATTAAAATCGAGAAATACGAACACTCTAAGTTCAGACAGTACGAAAGAGAAGCTTACTAATTCAAAACGCGACTTTTGGATCTGAATCGCCGATGCCTATATTTATCATCGCCTGATAAATATAGGCGTTTTTTTGTAGGTGTCGACACTTACTGTCCACCTAGCTTATAGAGACATCGGGCATTTTATGTTTCTCATTCCCTTGCAGCTCGGCCCCTTACTTCTTCTCCAGCCTGTGTGCGCTGGAATGGAAAATAGAGGGATAGAAGCCGACTTAAAGAATCACTTAATTAATACATAACCCAGGAGGAAGAGGAATGTTCCGTTTTATTCATGCAGCAGACCTTCATTTGGGTAACAGCGGTCCGAGTACGTCGGGCTTTTCCAAACAATGGGCGGACTTGATCTACAAAGCAACCACAACTGCCTTCAGCAACCTCATCGATAAAGCCATTGAACTGAATGTGGATTTCGTGATTCTGGCAGGCGACGTTTTGGACACGGCAAACCCCAACCTGAACTCGCAGCTAGACCTTTTTGCTGGATTGAACAAACTGAGCCGTGCGGGGATCCAGGTCTTTATGGCAGGTGGCAACCACGATCCTTTGGACCTGAAAAAAGCTCAGACCACTCTTCCAGAGGGTGTCCATCTGTTTGGCGAAAGGGCAGAAACCATCCCGTTTGTTAAGGGCGGCGTGACTCTTGCGGAGATAACCGGCATCAGCTTCCCTGTTGCCAAGGTTTCAGATGATCTCAGCCGGCAGCTGGTACCGGGCACAAAAGGTTTCCAGATCGCCGTTTTGCACTCCAACGTTAAGGGAGCGGGAAAAAAGGAAAACTACGCTCCGTCCAAGCTGGAGTACTTGACCCAGAGCGGCTTTGACTACTGGGCACTGGGCCATGTGCACACAAGAGCTGTTCTGTCTGAAAAGCCCCATGTAGTGTATCCGGGAACGACCCAGGGAACCCACGTCAACGAAACCGGCGAAAAGGGTTGTTACTTGGTTGAGGTTGAAAACGATTCGGTGTCTCTGCAGTTCATTCCCACATCAGCATACACTTGGGAAAAGCTAGAACTTGAAGCGCCCAAAACCCTTAATGAGCTTACAGAACTCCTGGAGGGCTTAGATGAATTAGCCTCTGGCGCGAAGAAGGTCTATCGCCTGAAGCTCACAGGCATGACTCCCCTGTACGAAACCCTCATCACCGACTTAAAAGATCTAGAGGAGCGCTTTAAGGAAGGGAAGCACTACGTTCTGGAGTCCGTCGAGCTGGATATTCTGCCTGACGTCGATCTCGAAGAGGTTAAGCTTGAGGAAAGCCTTCCCGGGGAGTTTCTTAGAGAAGCAGAAAGACTTATGGCTCTCGGCGTGAGCTCGGAACTCAAGGAACAGCTTGCCCCCCTCTACGACCGGCTAGGCGGCATTTTAGATGATCTCGACGAAGAAGAAGTAAAGTCGATCATCAATGGTAGCATTGCACTGGGCATAGAACTGTTTTGGAGAGGTGAGAGCCGATGAGAATCTTTGAAGTTGGCATCGAAAACTTTGGCCTTTTCAACGACTGTACCATTCACCTTTCTCCAAAGATGAATATAATTCAAGGCGAGAATGAAGCAGGGAAGAGTACACTTCTCACCTTCGTCCGCTGGGTACTTTTTGGTTTTGCCAGAAACGAAAAACTTGTTCCCTTTAGCGGTGGCGACCCTAGCGGGTACCTTTTAGTGGATCTTGACGGTAAGGAGTGTGTCATACGGAGACAGGGAAAAAGCCTAAAAGGCGAGCTTTCGATTGTTGTGGACGGGAAAAACCTAACCGGCAAAGAAGCGGAACACTTCCTGGCAAAACTCCTAGGCTCCATCACCGACAACGTCTACAAGAACGTCTTTGCCTTCGGGCTGGGCGAGCTGCAGCAGATCAGCACAGTGGAAGACGATCAAGAGGTAAGCAGCTTCCTTTACTCCAGCGGTCTCTATCCGGGAAAGCTTCCTCTGTCTGCGATCACCAAAGAATTGGAAGACAAGAGCAAAGCACTGTATTCGCCTTCGCGGCATGCCAAAAACCCCTTGATCAACCAGGAGCTGCGCTCTTGGGAAGAGATCGAAGACAAGCTGGGCGAGTTTAAGAATGATCCTGAAAAGTACAACAGCTGCTTAAAAGAGATCGAAGAGACAGGGAAGGAGCTTACCCACATTAGCGAGAGGATCCGAACGCTGCAGGAAAAGCGCGACTGGCTTGGGGTTCTCAGCAAAGGGAGGCCTACATGGAGCAAAATCCAGGAGATTAAAACCCTTATGGAACTGATCGAGGTAGACGACGAATTCCCGGCAGAATCCCTCGGTCAAGTAGAAAAGCTTAAAGCGGAGATCGAAGAGTGTGAAAACCGCCTGCTTGCGCTTAACGCCGATCTTTCCACACACAAGGAAGAGCTTAATGCACTTGTCCTTGATGAAAAAATCTTGGAAAACGCAGCAGAAATCGAGTTTTTGAGCGGTGAGCTTTCCAGGTTCACAGAGTGGAAGTCTGGAGTCCAGGGTCTTCAAGATGAGATCACGGCTCTGGAAGAGTCTTTGGAGAAGCAGATCGTCGGAAGGCTCGGTAACGGCTGGAATCTGGACAAATTGAAAGAAGAAGAACGCACCTTCTCCTACGAGATCAACGATACGGTAAGGAAAACTGAGGAGAGATTCAAAGACCAAGAGTTTGCCATCAAGCAGGCTGGGGAAAAAATCGAGGCCGCAGACACTAAGAAAAGAACCCTTGACCAAGAGGAAGAAACACTGCAGGAAGAACTGCAGCGTTTAGATGTAATAGACAACTTCCCGGAAATCAAGGATGCCTTTGAAACCTACAGGCATCTTGCACCAAGCCGAGCTTTTTTAAAGGGGCAGATCGAAGCGCAAAAAGAGCCAAAGGCAAAGCCTAAAAAACTAAGTCCGGTCCTGTTCCTGATACCGGCTGTGCTTTTGGCGGTTCTATCTGGAGTGTTCGGACTGAAGGCCAACTGGCCACTAGCAGTAGCTGGGGCGACAGGTGCTGCATTTAGCATCGGTCTGCAGATTGTAGCTAGCAGACGTTACAAGAAAGCCTTAGTAGCTTGGCAGGAGCAGGAAAGCAAGCGACTGGAGGAACTGGAGAAGCTGCTGGATGAAATGAAAAAGATCGACGCAAAGCTGGAATTAGCAAAAGAAGTCCTGCCCAGCAGTGCCAGTAGCGATCAAGCAAACCTCATTGATTTAATCCAAAAGCATATTGAAGCTGAAGAAGATAAATGGCAAAAGCGCGAAGAACTGCAGAGAAAACTTGGCCATCTTGCCACAGAGAAAGCGAAGTGCGAAGATGAGCGAAAAGCCGCTGAAGCTGCATTAAAGGAGGCCCTAAAGTTAGAAGAAGAGTCCCGCAGCCAGTGGGAGGCTTTCCTGAGAGAAAACGACCTTCCGCAAATGGAACCTCTTAACATTTTGGACTGGCTCAGCGCATACAGGGAACTCAAGACCCGAGTAGATGAACTTAGGCAGAAGGCAGTGCAAAAAAACGCTGTCCAAGCCAACATAAAACAGTTTACGGAGAAAGCGGAAAACCTTGCTCTAAGACTTGGAAAAAATCTGGAAAATGTAGAGATAGATGTCGTATCATGGAAAAAGGAACTTAGTGAAAACAACGATACTCTGTTGAAAAAAGAGAGGCTCGAGACCGAGGTAAAAAGGATCGAAACCCAGATCAAAATCGAAGCAGAGAAAAAGAAGGGCAAGAGCGAAGAACTTGACGGAATTCTCGAGAAAGCCAAGGTCAGCACTGTAGAAGAGTTCCGTACTTTGGCAAAGAGAAAGACGGATAAAGATGAACTGAGGAAGCAGCTGGCTCTGCACCAGTCCAATCTTATTTCACTAGTTTCCGGCGAGGAATCAAGACAAAAGCTTCTTGCAGATCTTGCCTCTTTCAGCGAAGCAGAACTCCAAAAAGATATCAACGATACAGATCTTGCTCTAGCTTCCGCAAGGACCGAACAGAATCAGGCCAGCGAAAAGTTGGGCAGACTGCAGGAACAGCGAAGTCAGCTAGAGACCGGCAGGCAAACGGAAGAGCTTCTAAGGCAAAAAGCATCGACCAAACAGAAACTCAGCGAGTACGCCAAACAGTGGTCGCAGCTAGTAATCTGTAGGTATCTCATAGAAAAGGCTCGAGCAACTTATGAGAGGGAGAAACAGCCGGGAGTTTTGAAGACCGCGTCCACCTACTTCGAAAAGATCACAAACGGAAACTACATCAAAGTGATGTCCCCTCTCACAGAGCAAAGGTTTGAGGTTCTCAGCAGAGATCGGAAGGTGAAGGGAACCAACGAACTCAGCAGGGGTACCTTAGAGCAATTAGCGCTCTGCCTCCGGTTGGGGCTCATTTTGGAGTTTGCCAAACACCAAACGCCTCTTCCGCTGGTGATTGATGACATTCTCGTAAACTTCGATCCAAACAGGGCTGCGAACACGCTCCGTATTTTGGCGGACTTAGAATCCATGCACCAAGTGCTGTTTTTTACATGCCAGACTCATTTAGTGGGGCTTTGTGAGGATAATAATATTGAGTTCAAGTTAACTGTTCTTAAGAATGGTAAAGTTGTTAGCTCAGCGTGATGCAGGGTATTAGTTGTTTTAGATGTTGCTTAGGTGCAATTCATGAAGAGGTGATACTAGATGCTCAACAAACTGCAAGGGGAAATCAAAAAACTGATGCCAGAGATGATTGAAAGCATCAGTGAGATGATAAAGATTCCCAGCGTGGAAGATCCCAAGACCCAGTCTCCAGAAAAACCCCAGGGAGAGGGTTGCTATAGAGCTCTGATGAAGATGGAAGAGATTTCGAGAGAGTTGGGATTCTCGTTCAAGAACGTGGGGAACGTAGCAGGACACGCTGAATGGGGAAGCGGCGATGAGATCGTAGCGGTTCTGGGACACCTGGACGTGGTTCCTGCAGGTACCGGTTGGGACGACGATCCTTTCAGCGGTAAAGTGGAAGACGGCTACATTTGGGGAAGAGGTGCCCTCGATGACAAAGGACCGACCATTGCCTGCCTGTATGCCCAGAAGGCATTAATGAATCTGGGCTTCAAACCTAAAAAGCGCATCAGGACCATCGTAGGCACCGCAGAGGAAACCAACTGGAAATGTATGACCGCCTATTTCAACTCTGAGGAGATCCCTACCTATGGCTTTACCCCTGACGGGCAGTTCCCGATTATCCAAAGCGAAAAAGGCATTCTGCATCTAGAGATCCATGGACCTCTTACAGACAAGTTCAGAGCTTTTGCAGGAGAGCGGGCAAACGTAGTGCCAAACAGAGCTTTTGCCAAAGTACCTGCGGGCCTGAAAGTGGAGGCTCCACTTGAGGAGGTCAAAGAGGCAGACCTTGCCGAACCAGAAGCACTTCTTGGACCTTCACCTGAAGGTAACTTCAAGTTTGTTTGGGCGAAAGGTCTAGAAGCTCATGGTTCAACACCACAGCTCGGACACAACGCTATCATCGACCTTTTCATCGGCTTGGACAAAATGGGTGTTCAACATCCAATGGTTCAGTTCTTTGCCAAAGTTGGCCACAGCCCCGACGGTGCGGCTCTTGACATAGATTTCGAGCATGAGATCGCAGGCAAGCTTTCGATGAACCCTGGGGTTTTGCGGGTAACTCAAGATCAGTGCAAAGTCACTATCGACATCCGCTATCCTTACGGCGTGACCATCGAAGAGATCGTAGAGAGAGTTAAGCGGCACCTTGTTCCCGGTTTGGAGGTAAAACCTTTATCGGTTGGCGGAGATACCACAAAGGCACCACTTTTGGTGGAGAGCGACCACCCACTGATCCAAAACCTCCAGAAGGCTTATGAGGAAGTTACCGGAGAAGAAGCCAAGTTGCTGGCTATTGGCGGGGGAACCTATGCCAAAGCCATCCCCAACACCGTGGCATTTGGCCCAGAGTTTCCAGGAGAGCCGATGCTTGCCCACAAAGCTAACGAAAGGCTCAGTCTAGAGTCTTTGGAGAAAATGACACTAATCTATGCCTACGCTATTTATCTTTTAAGCAAGTAATACAGATGTAAAGAGAGGCTCGTAAAAGGGTCTCTTTTTTACTGCGGTTTATGACTCGAAGTGCTATTTCTTCAAACACAGATGAAATGGGGCTTTAGAACACAGGACCTTTAGCGACACGAAAACCTGCCTCCGCATAGACTGATTTAACGGAGGTGAGTGTATGAAGGTTTTGCTGCTCAACCACTATTTCCGCTGCGGCCAATCTGTACATGTAGAAATGCTCGCGAAAGCCCTTGCCAGGCGGGGCTTCGATGTTAGCATCTACTTCAACAACAACTTCAGGTATCTCAGGTCCCGTACGGCGATTATCGAAGCTTTCAGGTTGCAGTTGAACGCACTTGCAGAAGCTGGAGTAAATGTACTTGGATCCCTACCGAAGAAGGTGTCGCAGGATACCATAATCCACGCACACTCGGCTCTCACGTGGAGAAAAGGTTTGGAACTTGCAAAGGCAAGCGGTTGTCCCTTTGCTGTAACCATCCACGGCACTGGACTGGAGCGTTACACAGATGTTATGCAGCAGGCAGACTTGGTGCTGTCTGTGGCAGAGGTGTTTGCTGCACCGTATAGGAGTTTTGCTGAAAACATCATAGTTCTGGGGAACGCTGTTGAACTGGATGTTCATAAACCACAAAAGAAGCACACCACCAAGGTCATGCTCACATACCTGGGCAGATACGCCGACAGTAAGCGTGTGGGCTTGATCGCGCTTAACAATGCCATCAAGACTCTTAGGAAAGATCGCCCGGTAGAAGCGAGAGTCATTGGCAATATTCCCCGGGGAATCTTCGATGAGGTCAACTACATCAAGCAGCTTGGCTGGCAGACAGACAGAGCCAAGTGGCTGGGAGATTCGGATATCGTGATCGGAACCGGTATGGCAATCCGAGAGGGGATGGCTGCAGCAAACGTAGGTTATGTAATGGGTAAATTCATAGATGGCATAGTCCAGCCGGACCTGCTTCCCCCGGTTCCCGAGTTTACCGGACGCGAGTCGAAGGTGTGGCCGTCTCCGAGGACTATCGTGAGCGATCTAGCTCCGCTGATAGAGAATCGCGAGGCGCTAAGGCTTTTGCAGTATAAAAGTTATGAGTTTGCCAAGAAGTACTTTGACTTTGAGTATTTTCTGGATAGGATTATTGATTATTACCAAGGGGCATTTGAGAAGAAAAAGTAGAACCTGCCGGCGCAGGTTCTACTTTTCTAATCTATATCTGCTGTACTGAATGATTCTATCTCGCCAGATCGGGCAGTCGATTTCTGACACTTGAACAACGGGTTTGCTGTAGGTTGTGGCGTGGATGAACTCGTAGTGGGAAATGGCAAGGCCGACGTGGCCGTAGCCTTCAAAGAAGATGAGATCTCCTGGGAGAACGTCTTCTCTTTGGATGTCTATGAGGTATTTGCCCTGGCCGATTTGGTTTGCGTCCCGTTCGAGAGGAAGACCGTGCAGTTTGTAGATGTGCTGCACAAAACCTGAGCAGTCTATTCCGAAAGACGACGTCCCTCCCCAAAGGTATGGCACGGCGCTTTCGAACTTCTTAGCCCAACGGACAAGGCTCTGGCGCAGGGCTGAAATCTCGCGGAACTGGAACTCTTCAGGAGTGCAAGTGTCGCCTTTCTGAATGAAACCGGTCTGACCATTGGGGATCTCTACTCTTAGCCAGCCATCTGGGATGCCTGCCCCTTGGGTGTTTAGCAGCTTCAGCCTGATGCCCAGAGGTAGTCTTGTAAGAAGCGGAGATTGTACTTTTGCCCCTGTGTACACGAGGTTGGCCAGTGAAGCAGTAACGACTTCAGGGTCGGGATTCCAATCTGTGAGACCAGGGTCAACGCACTTTTTCTCTACGTATCCCGTGTAGCCGTCCCACAGAGTTTTTACCAGAAAAAAGCTTTGGTCGGTGTCTTCAAGTATTTCGACGTCATCGCCCATCTTGGCTTGGCTCACCGTTTCAGAAAACAGGTTCGGGTTTGCATACATATTTACAACTGGTGATGTTACAATCGCCACGAAAGTCTCCCTCCCTCAGATCTAGGATATGCAGCTCTCCGGCAAAGGAGTTTGGAACTACAGTTAATTGTTCGCTGCAACCTTGCGTAAGCCTTTGGGAAGCTAGTTAGAAGCACAGGTTTTCTGTTCTAAACGCAAAACAACCTTGACCACGATTTCCGGCCAAGGTTGTTATCTGTAGAGTTGCTTCAATCGGGAACCGACAATAAAGCGGATTTTTGGCGGAACGATCTGACCTCCAGGTAAACCTGAAGTTCGGCCTGTCCCGCAGGCACGACCGTGTAGTCTTCTATGTACAGAACGACTGTGAAAACCATTTCATTGTCTGGCATATCGACGGTCGGTCCACCTTCACAGACCCACTGCTTATCGTGGGTAACCGGAACGATTTTGGGCTGGGACAGAACGTTGCCGTACTTATCAAAGATAACTGCATGTAGTCCATCAACCACTTTCAGCCCCTGAATCGACAGTTCCCATGGGTCTCTGGATTTAATCCTTAACGTGTGTTTGGACACTGTCGAGGATTCCCAGGGCTGCCCGGTTTCTGGAGGAGGCCACAAGTCGGTCTGCTCAATAAGGAGCTCCGGCAGAATGGTGAAGGCGTAGGTAAAATACTGCCGACTGTGTGGATACTCGCTTCCGCTGTTCGGATTAATGGAATAAGTACAGATGGTAAACTGATATGTGCCGGGAGGTGCGAACGCATCGCTGGAGAGGTAGAGCGGATAAGATGTATCGTGTTTTTCTACAGGAACCTCAACTACTTCTCCGCGAACAACTTTGCCGTCTTCAGTTTTGAGCCATATTGGCGGCGTGGTGAAGTTGTCCGATCTCCACTCATACCTTACATAGTGGACTTCGTTTTCTCTTGAGTGAATCCAGAGGGGGATCTCTAACTCCATAACATTGTCCGAGCCTGGAGTCAGGACGCCCAAATCGATGATGGGATCGGCGTATATGCTAACTGTCAACAGCAAGAGCAGCACCAGAACTTTCATGGTAACACCACCAAATGTAGGAGTTTTGTGAATTGTACCTCTATAGTCTAATTATAGAGACTGGGAAGGCAACTGTCAAAAGCAGGATAAAGTTTCTGGCACCAGGGCGTCTTCTTCAGGCAAATGCTCCGGGCTAGACTCGACCCGCTTCAGATAGTTTCGATAATTGTACTATATTGAAAACTATATAACAACACGCTTGCGTGGGGGATCCCTATCATTCCCGTAATTCGCGGGCTGTTTATGTTTGTGATGCACTGCTTGGCAGGAAGTTCCTAAAAGTCTCCTGTAGAGCCTAGTTGTTGACAAACAGGGAGGCGTTTGCTAAAGTTAGAACCACAATAGCATACAGTTTTAAGAATCGAACGGGGGTGCCCCCAGAGGGGCTGAGATCATACTCCGAATACCTGATCTAGGTAATGCTAGCGCAGGGAGTTTCGAGGAGATGTGTATTCTTAGCCCTTTCCTGAACAAGGAAAGGGCTTTACGTTTCTCGCAAATCCCCGTGAACAAGAGGGAGGTTTTTTTGTTGAGGAAGTTGTCCGTTTTGCTTACTGGTGTTTTCTTGGTTGTATTGGTACTGTCCATGGTTATGAGCGCTCAAGAAGTGGTCATTTACACTTACGACTCCTTCGGTCAAACGCTGATGGAGATGATGGAGCAGCATATGCAGAAGGAGTACGGAGCTAAAGTCCGCTTCGTGCTGTTTGAAGATACAGGAGCGATGTACACTAGGCTGGTCTTGGAGAAGAACAATCCCAGAGCAGATCTGGTGATCGGGCTCGATGAGGTCTTTGTGATCGATGCAAAGAAAGACGACCTTTTCCAACCTTACAGGCCTAAGGATGCAGACAAAATTCGCAAGGAGCTCGTCTTCGATGAGGAGTTCTACATGACTCCCTACGATTTCGGGTATATAACCTTCAACTACGATTCTAAGACACTCCCCAACCCGCCGAGGACTTTTGCTGACCTTGCGGGAGAAGGGCTAGGGAGGAAGATCGTCATCCCCAATCCCATGACATCCTCTCCAGGCCAGGCCTTTCTGCTTGCTACCATTGCCTACTTCGGTGAAGACGGTTATCTGGAATTCTGGAAAGAACTGAAGAAGAACATTTTGGTGATGCCTTCTAGCTGGTCCATTGCCTACGGTATCTACACCAATGGAGAAGCTCCGATTGTACTCAGCTACGGTACAAGTCCTGTGTATCATTTGATTAGCGAAAGCACCGAAAGATACCAAGCGCTGGTGCTAGACGATGTAGCTTGGGCCCAAATCGAAGGTGCAGGCATTGTGAAGGGCAGCAAGAACCCCGAACTTGCGAAAGCCGCTCTGGACTACCTCCTGAGTATACCAATGCAGGAAGCCCTACCTGAGTCCCAGTTTATGTATCCTGTCCGCGTGGACGCAAAGCTCCCCGAGTCGTTCAAAATCGCAGCACAGGCTTCAGAGATCCTCAATCCCAGACTCGATCTAGGAGACGTTCACGACAAACTCGATTCATGGCTTCGGGATTGGGAGAACGTCATGAGATAGCTTGCACTGCTTTTGATAGATCATTTACTCCGGAAAGGAGGGCTGCATAGTGAAAGATCTGCGCATCTTTGCGTTAGTACTCCTAGTCGTTATCGTTTATGTCCCTATCGTCGGGCTTGTAGTGAAACTTGCAGCCCTTCCCAACTTGTTTGAACTCATTAAGGAACTGTTAGAAGACCCGAGTCTGTACAGAGTAATCCGCTTTACCTACTCACAAGCGGCGATAAGTGCGGCAATCAGCTTAGTTGTCGGTCTGCCAGCAGCCTACTTTTTCTCTCACTACAACTTTAAAGGGAAAGAGCTGTTGAGGAACTTCACCATGATCTCGTTTATTCTGCCGAGCATCCTGGTGGTTTTGGCGATGATCGTCTACTACGGACAGCAGGGCCTTTTTTCCCGGACCTTTGGCATAGGTACGTTCATCTACAGCTACGCAGGCATCGTTTTTGCCCACGTGTTCTACAACTTCTCGCTGAGCATCAGGATTGTAGGAGGCACTTGGGAGAAGCTGAATGAACGGTTAGTGGAGTCTGCCTACACCTTAGGTGACTCGAAATTCAAGGCCTTCTTCCGCATTGAACTTCCGCTTTTGTGGCCGTCCATTGCTTACTCCTGGCTTTTGGCGTTTTTGTATTCGTCTCTCAGCTTTGCCATTGTCTTAGTTTTCGGGGGAGTATCCTATAACACCCTTGAGGTTTTTATCTATACACTAACACGAAGGTTGAACATGGAAAAAGCTCACCTTCTGGCATTTCTGCAGTTGCTTTTCTCCTTTTTCTTCATTCTCATCGTGAACAGGTTTTCCAGCCGCTCCGAGCAGACATCTAAGGCCTTTACAACCTCAAGAGCTGTGCCGCTTGTCTATGAAAGGAAGAAAGCGGTGAAGATACTCCTGGTCCTGTACTTTGCGGTGCTGCTAGTCCTGTTTGGAGGGCCGCTACTCAACCTCTTCTGGCGTTCTTTTGTCCCCAGAGGTGAAGCTGGGTTTGTCACGCTGGAAAACTACCGCAGCCTTTTCGGATCCAGGGTTGAGAGAGTGCTGGGAACGCCTCTGTGGCAGGTCTTTATAAACAGTTTCCTTCTTTCTGGCACCAGCAGCTTGGTTTCGGTGTGGCTTGCCTACATCCTTGCCAGGCATTATCCCAAACTTCGGCCGTGGTTTCTCGTACCTCTGGGAGTCTCGATGATGTCCTACGGCTTTGGCGTTTTGGTGACTCTTAAGAGCTGGATGCCTCCTGCGATCCTCATGCTGTTTACTCAGGTCTTCATCGCTTTTCCTGTGGTGTATTCCATCGTAAGCCTGGGAGTGGAGGAGATCAATCCCGAGTACCGGGAAGTGGCGGCAACTCTTGGCTCTACAGAGAGCGAGATCACCAGACGCATCTACCTTCCCCTGCTCAGGCCAGCGCTGCAGTCGGCTTTTGCCTACGGTATGGCCCTTTCTCTGGGCGATCTAACCGGTGTGATGCTGGTAGGAGAAGGTCGGTTCGTCACCTTCACCGTCGCTCTTTACAGACTCATCGGCCACTATAGCTTCCCCGAAGGCACTGCTTTAGGTACGCTAGTGTCCATTCTCTTTATCATCTTGTTTGTGTTTATCGAGTCAGGAGGAGGGAAGAAAAGCAATGCTCAAGATCGATAATTTGGTAAAAAACTACCCGGACTTTCGAGTTTCTGTAGACTTCTCCGTGTCAAAAGGCGAGTTCTTTTCCCTTCTCGGCCCGAGTGGCTGTGGCAAAACCACGACCTTGAGGCTCATTGCCGGACTGGAGTATCCTGACAGCGGAAGCATTCTGCTTGAAGGTGAGGACATCACCAAACTCCCGCCACAAAAACGCAGGTTTGGTTTGGTCTTTCAGGACTACGCTCTCTTCCCCCATCTAAATGTAGAAAAGAACATTCTTTACGGAATCGCTAAAGAGAACAAAGCGTACCAGCAAAAGAGATTGCAGGAGCTATTGGAGCTCTTTCGTCTGGAACACCTCCAGAAAAGGTCGGTCCGGAATCTCTCAGGTGGCGAGCAGCAGCGAGTAGCTCTCGCTAGAGCTCTTGCTCCCAATCCCCAAGTCCTTCTTCTCGACGAACCTTTCGCTGCTTTAGATCCGTCGTTGCGGGAGTCTTTGAGGGAAGAACTGAAGCAGCTTCAGGAGAGATTGGGCTTGACTATAGTTTTCGTAACCCACAACCAAGAAGAAGCTTTGAGCCTTTCCCACCGTATTGCCATCATGGAAAAAGGAATCATTACCGAGATCGCTAGGCCCTTTGAGGTCTACACTAAGCCTAAAGACAGGGACTCGGCTGCCTTTTTTGGCAGAACGAACTTTGTCAAGCTTAAGGTTACAGGTGGTGCAGTCCAGTGGGGAACCATTAGTCTTCTTCTAGAAGAACCAATCACAGATGGCGAGTATCTCTTTTCCGTCCGACCGGAGTACATCGGGGAGGGTAAAGGGGTCGAAGGAGTGATCGTTTCCAGCAGCTTTTTGGGCTTTGGGGTCCTGTATGCTGCAGACACGGCTTACGGTGTTCTGTACTTTCTGGAGTTTGCACCGTCTACCATCAAATCTAAAGGATCCAGAGTCGAACTGGGTCTTTCGGTGAAGAACCTTGCTCCGATCAGAGAAGAGGAGCAGGATTCTTGAGGTAGATCGGCAAAATATATTCGAAGAACAACACCTAGAATAAGCACCATATTAAACCAGAGGAGGAGTTTTTGTGAAAGACTGGTTGGTATTGGGGCTTATTTTTTTGCTGCTGGTGAGTCTACCAGCAGGCGCTAAGTGGCAGCTGATGGTGTCTCCAGCTCAGGAAGGACTTCGAGAATTCTGCATGATCGGGTACAGTTGGGACGTGGAACCGTTTACTGTTGCCCTGCATCTTGGCGCAAGTATGAACGGCGAGGCCTACCTGTCTGAGATGAACAGCTACACCGACGAATCTTTAGGCCACTACATGGAGGTTTACGGTGGTCTCCTCATCCCAGCGGTTAACCTACGCATTGAAAAGCTGGACTACCAAAAGAGAGTTGTGCCGTTTTTCCAGATCAGGTACGCTAGGGATTTGGTTAGAGTAGGAGGCGGAGATCTCGATATTCCCTGGCTACCTAGAGGAGACGCGGAAAAGCTTGAGCTGGATGAGATAGAATCCAGCCTAATCTATGAGTTTTTCCGAGTGGGAGGCGGTGTCCGCCTCAAGGTCTCGGACTCGTTCAGTATTCTGGGCGAGTACGGAATAGACGTTAGATTGGTGAAGTTCGACCAACAGGGCTACGAGAAGAAGACCCTAGTGTTTGATGAGCGCATCAGAGGGGTATGCCCTAACACGTATGGAGGAGTGACTCTGGTTTGGCAGTGGTAAGTAAGTTACTCCTTAAAAGAGGAACAGAAGCCTGCGTCTATAATTAAACAGATCTAGGCTATGCATTAGGAAAGACCTGCAGCAAATGTTCTGCTTTTTACTGAATTAACAATAACAAAACGCTGCTGAAGATGAGGAGTGAGTCCATGGCAGAAAGAAACGACACAATTCAGCATAGATCTGGATGCCTCCAGTGTCATGGGGTTTTTTGCGGCGAACGGGTGCCGATTTTCCGCAGCTTAGAAGAGGCGGAATTTGCCGCAATCGCAAAGCTGATTATTCACAAAGACTACGACAAAGGCGAGATCATCTTTCACGAAGGGGACAACTTCCCGTATCTTGCGATCGTGCGAGAAGGATTGATCAAGACCTTTAAGTATACAGCCGAAGGCCGGGAGCAGATCCTGGGTATGTTTGAAAAGGGAGACTTCGTCGGCGAAATCAACCTCTTTTCCGGTAGACCGTGCAGCGTGAGCTGTTCGGCCATCCAAAAGACCGGTCTCTGCCTAATTCCCAGGGATAGTTTTCAGGCACTGATCAAAGAGCACTCTCAGATCATGTTTCACATTCTTGAGGAGCTGGCCGGCCGGGTTGACGATTTGGAGACTTTGGTTCAGCAGCTGGGGACCCAAAACACCGACGCCAGGCTCACCTTTCTTTTGGTCCGTTGGGGAGAGCGCCATGGAAGACGTCATGGAGAAGACATTTTAGTGGAACTTCCTCTTTCCCGCGAGGGACTGGCAAACTACATCGGCGTGTCTCGGGAGACCGTAAGCAGAAAGCTAAGCCAGCTCAAGGAAGAGGGGTTAATCGATCTTATCGGCAACCGCAAGGTGCTCATCAAAGACCTGGATAGTTTAAGAGAAAGAGCTTGAGGAAATTTTCTGCCTCAAGCTCTTTTTGTGACAGCTGTCACAGATTTATCCTTTCAGGTTAGGTAAATTTAAAGCATCAACAAACCCCGAGTTTTGCGTTAATACGCTTTGTATTCTGAGCGAAAACCTTGAACTTGAAAGGAGCGTTTTGCATGAGCAAAATCGAAAAACTGGTTGGCCTTTTGCAAAGGCTAAACTCCGGTGAGAAAATAGAAGATGTGCAGAAAGATGCTGAAGATTTTTTGAACCAGATCAGCGCTACAGATCTCTCCATTGCCGAGCAGCAGCTCATTGACAACGGAATGGATGCAGAGGACCTTCGCGGCTTGTGCGTGATCCACATGCAGATGCTTGAAGGCGAAGTAGAAAGAATGACTGCTAGTCTCGACGAGGGTCACCCACTAGCCATTATGATTCAAGAGCACGATGTTCTTCTGAAGACCCTAGAGGAACTAGAAGCGTTGAATGCAACTCTCCAAGAAAAGCCGCTTACCCCGGAACTCCAGGAAGAGCTGCTTAGGCTTGCGGTAACTTTGACCGGAGCAGAGCTGCACCACCTAAGGGAAGAAGACGCCCTTTTCCCTGAACTGGAAAGAAGAGGCATTTCAGGTCCTCCTACGGTAATGAGACTCGAGCACGATGATCTCCGTCCGAAAAAGCACAAGCTGGAAGTTTTGGCTCGGGAAGCTCTGGAGATGGATCAGGAAGAGTTCAGACACCACTTAGCGGCTCTTTCACGCCACATTATCTTCAACCTTAGAGATCACATCTTCAAAGAAAACCATATCCTTTATCCCGCTGCAGTAGAGACCATCACCGAAAGAGAAGTCTGGTCCAAAATCGAAGAAGAATGCGACAAAATAGGCTACACCCCTTTTACCAAAGGTAAGTAGCTGGAAATAATCGGCCCTGGCTCCACGTGGAGTCCAGGGCCTTTTTTGGCGAACAGCCTGCAGAATAGACGGAAGAATTCGCCGAGATTTAGGGACTTTGCGTCAAACTTCTAAATACTGCTTTCAGGCCGAAAATTATTAAGCCGGGTTTGGTATAATTTGCCTTCGTCCTGCATATACTAAGGGATATCCGATCTACAATGGATCTACCTTTACTGCGGCGCGAAGGAGAGTGAGGCAAAGAATGTACAACCAGATAGCGAGAAGAGGCGGTGGGTTAAGCAACCTAGAGAGCACACGGACTTTAGAGTGCGAAAGAGGCTTTCCTGAACTTGAAGGCAACTGCGTCATTTCTCTTGTTGCAGACTCTGGAAAAAGGTCCCACAGAGACTCTACCATAGTGCTGCAGATTAAAAACGAAAGTCAACTGCGGGACTTCTACAGAGCCATTACCAAAGGCGGGAAAGTGGAGTTCGAACTACAGGAGATCTCCTCAGGGAGATTCCAGGCGATTTTTTCTGACGCGTTAGGAGTAACTTGGAATTTAAGCTACTTAAAACCTAAGTGATTATGTGTAAACGTTTTTCAAGCTTGTACAGAAGAAAGAGCTAGGGTTTTCACCTTAGCTCTTTTTGGCGTTTTCTTAGAAGCTGCTCAACCATTGGAGATAGTTTTCGTACAGCTTCTTAGTATTATTGTTTTTGTATGGGTTCATGTAGTGGTTGAACTCAAAGATAACCACCTTCTCTACAAACGGTTCTACAGCAAACAGCTGCCTTTTCACCAGATCAATATCTGCTGGGAGCCAGACGTCGATATCAAAGATCTCCACATCGGCCCACAGACGAACGCCGTGTTTGTCGCAAGCGTTTTTGAACGCCTGGAAGAAAGTGGAGACCATCTCCGGCGTAGACCGCTTTGCTCCAACGCTGTCTTGGGGGCCGAGGATGTCAATCTTCACCACTTCCAGGAACTTGTCGTATTTTTCCTCCCACCATTTAGGAGAGGTGTTCGATTCATATGACGGAGAGAGCATTATGGGTTTCTCCGGTGTCAGGGACTTAATGTGGTTTACTTGTTCGCTGTAGTACCAGGTGGTGAGATCGAACTTGCTCGGGATAAGATCCTTTTCATCGATCTCATCGGTGATGTACCAGCCGTAGAAGGCTGGATTGTCGCCGTAGCGGTTGTAGAGATCGGTGATCTCTGCTTTAGTCTTTTCGAGAGTTTCGCTAAGCTGCTTCTTGGACAGGTCCGTCCAGTAGTAGCTGTGGTTGGAGAACGTACCGATCATGATGGAGATGCCCTGGCGGTTGGCTTCTGCAAACAGCTCATCCATGACGCTGTACACCGGACCGGTAGAGCCGGAGTATGCAGGTACGATTAAAAGATCCAGCCCTGCATCTTTCATGGCCTTTAACTCGTCTTTCCAGGAGCCTTCTTGGTCTCTGGTGTTGGTGTAGTCCAGCTGGAGGAAGGTTCCGGTAATCAGCGCATTGGGGTTTGGCAGGCGATTGGGCGTTAGGTCTATTTTAACAATGTTGGCCGTTTTAGGCTCAGGGTCTTTTTCTGCCGTAACCCTGATGTTTCTGATTTCAGCCAGAGAGTTCATAATGCGGATATCGATGGAGCCTTTGGTGTAGACTCTGTCTTTATCTTCGAACTCGCCCATTTTGGTCCCGTCAAGGTAGTAGGTATAGACTTGGTCCTTGCAGGTGAGCCTCACTTCGTGCCAGGTACCGAGTTTGAGGGCTCCGTTGATGTTCTTCAACCACTGGTAGTCGTTCCAGAAGCCGTTTCTCCTTGATACTGTTGCTCTATTCCTGTCGATAGCCACAGAGTAGCCAGCGTAGTTGTCTCCTTGGTGAAGGAGGACCATGATGCTGCCGTAAAGACCGTACTCTTCAACTTTTGCCTCAAAGGTGAGGTCGAAGTCTTCGAAGTTGTAGAGGATGTCCACTCTGGCAGTGGCTACTTGAGCAGTGCGGAAGCCACTTTCTGTAAAAACCAAGTTGGCTCCTTCCAAGAAAAGCCAGGGAGCGCTGCTGGTATCTTGATTGATTCCCGAAATCTCGAAGGCAAAGGCTTCTGGAGCAAAGATCAAAGCACACAAAGCAACTAGTAGTACGGTCTTAAAGCCGGCTGATAAACCTCGCATACTCTCTCTGCTTCCTTTCTAGTTCGACGTTCATTTCCCGTGCTGCTTCCAAAATGGCGTCTACTGGATCTTCATTGTAAAGCACGACTTTGGCGCAGGCGTTATTGATAAACCTGTGAGTTATAGATTCTGGAGCCAGGGCATATGCCGGAGCGATGCTGTGCTGAGCCTGTTTCATGTAAGCTTCCATGTGCTCCTCAGGAAGAGGAATGCTTTGGATTGAGTGGATGTTTGGTGGAATCACGATGGCTCCTGGGATCTTTTCCGGAACTATCGTGGCAAACTGCGATTGAGTATCAGCAGACAACCACCACTTAAGCCACTTGAAGGCATTGTCGATCTGCTTTCCGTCCTTAAACATCACAAATGTATTGCCTCCGATGTAGGCCGCATGGCTAATGGAGCCGTCTTCTCTCACCGTCCCCGGTACAACGGTTACTCCCCACTTGCCCTGCAGTTCGGGCATGGAAAAGAGGAACGAAGAGTACCACCAGTTTGTCAGCTGGATGAGCGGTAGTTCGCCGGACTGAAAGCCCATATACGTGTTTACAGCCTTCGGTACATTGTGTTTTGTATAGAGTTCGGTAAACTCGATAAAACCAGCGATCGATTCTGGAGAGTCCAAACCGGACCTGGTGCGATCTTCTGTGTACCAATCTCCACCGTGCTGCCAGATAAACATGGAGACATCCGCATACACCGTGTTGCCCGTGCCCTCAAAGCCAAAGGCAGTGGAGAAGTTCATGTTGTTGGCCTGGAGTTTGGGGAGCATCTGGTACAGATCCTGCCAGGTAGTGGGTACAGACAGACCCATGTCAGAAAGGATGTCCGATCTGTAGCCCAGGGGATACAGTGCAATATCCAGGGGCAGACCGAAGTCGGTGCCCATGAAATCAAAGGACCGCATGAGTCCGGGATACATCTCTCGCTTGATCGCCAGATATTCCTCGCCAAATCTCTCTCTGAGATCCACTGCAGCACCGCGGACGCCGAGGTCTGCAGGTCCCAAAGAACCAGTGACTCCGATGTCTGGAACATCTCCCGAAGCAGCAGCAAGTAGATACTTGCTTTCTCTGCCGTCAGAAGGAATACTTTCAATCTTGACTTCGATTCCCGTTTTGGCTGTAAAGACTGAGTCGGTCATCTCCTGCATAATGCGGTTTTTCTCTACAGAAAGAGACGACCAGACCACGACAGGAGCTGCCAAGATCATTACCGATGTGATTAGCACCACAAGAACACACAACAACCCTTTCTTCATCTTCCACCCCTCCAATGAATTTGTGCAGAATAAAAGCAACTTGCAGTTGATTACTACTTTCTGCTACTCCCCCAAAAGTCCTTGAAACGCTGCTTTTTTTCAGCGTATAAAAAAAGCGCGGCTGTTTACTGCCGCGCCAGTATCCTAGAGGCGGATAACCGGGCTTACAATTAACTTGTTGCTTCCCATGTAATACATGACTTTCAGTCCCAAATCGATAGGAAGTCTGCCGTAGGTGAGACTTATGGTGTTGGTGAACTGAAGGCCGAAGCTAAGGTCCCAGTTTTTGTCGCCTAACATGAAAGCGAACTTTGGGCTGAGAGTCATCTTTTCGGACCATACGGTCGATGATGCACCGACAGACCAAAGGGGTCTTGCAAACACCCAGTTCATAGCGTATTCGGAGAATGCAATATGCTCTCCGAGGTAGGTGTTGGTTTCAGTGACATAGCCATCGTGATTGAAGTTGTAGGAGAAGGAAAGCTCAAAGTTCACGTCGTGACTTGCTTGGAGCTTGTGGCTGTAACCCAGGTTAAACTCGTAGTTGTCCAGAGTCTTTTGCCACAGTTCCACGCTCGCCTTTCCGAAAATGAAGCTTGTGCCCGTTGCTGCTTTCGTACCCCATGGAAGTTGAAGACGGACTTCGGTTGCAAAGTCCCCAATGGTGTTAGCAGAGCCTGAAAGGAGCAGGGCATTACTACCAAGCGGAACCGTTCCTGAATAGATGGTACTGAAATAGGTTTTTTTAAAATTGGACTCTACGGACAGAGAAACCACATGCAGGGGATTGACGATTAAGTCCACCGCTGCGGCAAACTCGTGCCTCGATACGCCTTGCTCTGCGAAGGGGTTGTAGTTATACAGCGCGGTATATACGTAGTTTTGCAGAGGGTCGGTGCCGAGGACCAGAGCGCCTACAAACGAAGGCAACCACATCGTGGGTTTGGCGTAGCTCGAACTGCGGTACTTCTTCAGGGAGTAACCGTCTTGAGCCAAGAGCTCATCGAGAGATGGATACTGCTTTCTCTCAGGGGGACTTTCTATCGTCAACTGCTGCCACGAAGCAGCTCCGGAAAACTCATGGATGGCTAGCCGAAGGCCATCATTGGTGTAGGAGACAAAAGCCACTCGGTTTTCGGTATCTAGGCTAGGTGTGGGCTTGAATGCTCCGTAGTGGTTTGTAGCCACAGGTGCTATCTGCATTGTTTGTAGATCTAAAACCCAGATGCCGTAGCATCCGGTACGGTTCGACTGGAAGTACAACTTGGTTTCATCTTTGCTCAAAGCAGGGAACGAATCGGCATAGTGGTCTGAAGTAAGGAAAGTGATCTTTCCGTCTTCAAGAAGGCCGAGGTCCACAAAACCGCCTTCCTGCCAGAGAGAAACGTAGATCTCATCTTTACTGGACACTGCAAACTGCAGGATCTCTTCGCCGGGTTTGGACAGGTACAGCAGAGTGATGTTCCCGTCCAAGTCCCTTTTGTAAAGGGCGTTTCCTTCTGGATGCTTTTGGCTTAGGTAGTAGAGGCCGGTTTTGGTGGCCACAGGGGAGAAAGCCCTTTCTCCAATAACTACAGCTTCTGTCTTGCGGTTTGCGTATCTATAGATGTTGAAATACTGGTTGCCCTGGGCGTCTATGTCGAGGGAGGAATACAGAATTCCTCCGGAAGGATCTTTAGAGATGCTCCCATAGATATAGGGGACGTATTTGACCAGCTCTTCTCTGCCTGTTTTCAGTTCGATGCGGTAGATGCCGCTCGATCCACCTCGCATGGCATAGTAGAAGAATTCTCCGTCGAAGAACCCGGGGAAGATGGTATCTCCTAGGTTGTCGTAGATTCTGCCTTCAGGGTTGAGAGGAGGAGCATCGTAGTTTTCTTTCATCCACTTGTACCACTCACTTGAAAGAGTTCCAAAGGTCTTTCCCGTGAGCTTTTGCAAAGCCACGTCGAATTGTGCCATAAACGCTTTTCCCGGTGTGTTTACGTAGTAGTCCTGGAGCATCAGGGGTGCGTTTTCTCCGTAAGTGTCTGCAAGAAACTCCAAGAAGTTCCAACCGTAAATATAGGGAAGACCTGCCAGATCGTAGCGATCCAGGTCGTAAGTTCCTAAGGTGGACTTGGGATCGGGGAGGTCTCCGGCATCTATGGCTGCATCCAGGATCATGGGATAGATGCTGCCCGAACCGCGACCGACTCTCTGGTAATGGGTTTCGTTATAAACTGCAAAGCCTTCGATGTTGGACAGTGGAGACGACCAGATGGGGTAGAAGGTAGGATACCTACCGAAGATTTTGGTGATATACTGGTTTGGAAACTTGGTCATCTCGACATGGTAGAGATGGGTACCTTCGTGCCAAAGGAGCGTCTCAAACCAATCATCAATGTCCGGGCCTAGCCCGCCCAATAGGGGATCTCCCGGGAAAACAGGGTAAAAAGCGATCAGCGGGTAGAACGTGTTGGTGGCATAGCCGTTTGATAGATCAATAGGATCCTCAATGACAAAGTGACCTTTGTCGTTGATGGTCAGATTCATCTTTTCGCCTAGCTCTGCCATAATCTCCTCAGCTTGGACCATCAACTTGCTTGCAAGGTCTTCATAACCTTCGGGAAAATGTACAAAGAAGTGAGGTCCTTCTAAGGTGTAGTAGTTAGCACCAACAGTGAGAGTTAGTAAGAAGCTTGCTATCAGCACAATTAACGTCTTTTTCATAGACTCTACCCACTTTCAAAGGATATTGCATTTGGAGATGTTATGTACTTAACAAACAGTTCTCTGAAATCGGAGTGTTTCCTTCATTACCCAGGCGATTGCAGACAGCCCCTTTGTAATCTGTTGGCAAACGTTGGTTTTGATGCAGGAAAAGACTAATGAAAAATGAAGATAATAGGTAGAAATTAACGACTTCACTAAGGATTATTGCAGATAAATGGAGGGTTACGGATGTCGGATAAAGTGGCGGTAGTGATTCTCGGTGCAGGTAAAGGTACCAGGATGAAAAGTAGAATGCCCAAGGTCTTACATAAAATTGGCACCAGGAGTATGATTGAAGAGGTAATCAGCACGGCAAAAGAACTGAATCCCGAAAAGATCGTTGTTGTAGTGGGGTTTGGTGCCGACCAGGTAAGACAAGTACTGCCTGGAGATGTGGTTTCTGTAGAGCAGACTTCTCAACTGGGAACGGGACACGCCATGCTCACTGCTCTGCCAGAGTTAGAAGACTTCGACGGACATATCATCACGCTGTACGGCGATGTGCCACTGCTGTCTGCAGGCACTATTCAAGAGTTGATAAAGAAACATATCAAGACCGAAGCAGCTGTTACCATACTCACCGCCATCCTAGAGGATCCTACCGGATACGGCAGAGTTATACGCAACGGCGACGGCACGTTCTTTAGGATTGTTGAACAGAAAGATGCGTCAGCAGCAGAACGCCGAGTTAAAGAGATCAACTCCGGAGTTTACTGTTTCAGTTCTGAAGTTCTCAAAACCTATCTTCCCCAACTGACTCCTCAGAACAAACAAGGCGAGTACTACCTAACGGACGTATTAGGTCTGGCAAGCAAAGACGGCTTGAAGGTGGAGATGGTTGTAGCTAAAGATCCTGTAGAGATTACCGGAGTTAACGATAGAGTCAGTCTTGCAATGTTAACGAAGATTAAAAATCAAAGAAAGCTCAATAAGCTGATGCTTTCGGGGGTTACCATCGTCGATCCCGACAACACGTACATCGACGATAGCGTGGAGATCGCTATGGACGCCAGTGTCCTTCCGGGAACTATTTGCATTGGAGAGTGCAAAATAGAAAGCGGTGCGGTTGTAGGCCCATACACCACGCTTGTGGACTGTTCTGTTCAGGATGGGGCTGTGGTAGAAAGGTCAGAGCTAAAAGGTGTTGTGGTGAAATCCAAAGCGGAGATTGGGCCGTTTGTCCATGTTAAGCCCGGTATGGATCTTGCAGCGCTTGGACTTGCAGACAAGATCGAATTCAAGGATTGACCCCTTCTCAGATGCCCTGCAAAAGCCAAAAGGATTTAGTGTCTTCTTGACGAAGCCTTATCGGCAATTTGCTTTTTGATGCAAGCATGCTAAATGCTTTTTAATATCAGACTGGAGGTAAATTTATGTCGTTGGTGCATAAAAAGATGAAGATTTTTTCCGGCAACGCCAACCCTGCGCTTGCCAGAGAGATTGCCAGCAATCTCGGAATGAACTTAGGAGACTCCTCTGTTACGCGTTTCAAAGACGAAGAGATATCGGTTAATATTAACGAAACCGTTAGAGGTGCAGATGTTTTTATCATTCAACCTACCTCAAAACCTGTAAACGAAAACTTGATGGAGCTCTTGATCATGATCGATGCCTGCAGAAGGGCATCTGCAAAATCCATCACAGCGGTTATTCCTTACTACGGCTATGCACGGCAGGATCGCAAGACCAAGCCTCGCGAGCCCATTGCGGCCAAACTTGTGGCTAATCTAATCACTGCTGCCGGAGCCAACCGCGTGCTCACTGTGGACCTCCATGCAGGTCAGATTCAAGGCTTTTTCGATATTCCTGTGGACAACCTTAAAGCACTGCCTATCCTTGCCAACTACTTCATCAAGAAAGGTCTTAGAGGCGATGATGTAGTAGTCGTGTCTCCTGACGTGGGCGGTGTGACCCGCGCCAGAGAACTTGCAGGTATTCTTGGGACAAACCTTGCTATTATCGATAAGCGCCGTCCCAAAGCCAATGTGGCTGAAGTTATGAACATTATTGGCGATGTTAAAGGGAAGACCGCAATCATGATCGACGACATGATCGACACCGCCGGAACCATTACCCAAGGTGCACAGGCTATCTTAGATGCAGGAGCAGTAGATGTTATGGCCTGCTGCAGCCATGCTGTATTTTCCAAACCTGCCATTGAGAGGCTCAGAGACTCTGTGCTTTCTGAAGTGGTAGTGACCAACTCAGTGCCTCTATCTGAGGAAGGTGCGGCGGTTGATAAGATTAAGGTACTGTCGATCGCATCCTTGCTGGCAGAAGCTATGCGCCGCATTTACGAAGAACTCTCGGTCAGTGTGCTCTTTTAGGAAACATTAGGAGGAAATCATGCGAGAAGAACTATATCGAAACAAACGCTGGTCAAGCAGGAACAAAACACTCTACATGGAACCAGGCGACGAAAAAATCTATATACCAAAGCCACTGCCAGAAGGACCTATACCTCCAGGGATCTACATGGGAGAAGGGCTAATGGCTCTGAAGCGGATTGAAAGTGATTCAGTCCAGGCAGTCTTTGCAGATCCGCCTTACTTTGGAAAGCAAAAGGCCTTTGGACGCAGCGTATCCAACGTTTGGGAAGATTATTCCGCATGGACTTCAGCATGGCTTGCCGAAGCTTACAGGGTCTTGAAAAAAACCGGCTCCATCTATGTCTGCTGCGACTGGAGCTACTCGGGAAAGATTCAAGAGCTGATGGAAGCTGCAGGGTTTAAGGTCCTCAACCGGATCACCTGGAAGAGAGACAAAGGGCGCGGAGCTCAAAAAAACTGGAAGAACAACATGGAAGATATCTGGTTTGCGGTAAAAGACGAGAAAGAGTACTACTTCAATGTAGAAAGCGTTAAAATCAAGAAGAAGGTCATCGCTCCGTACAGGGATTCAAAGGGCAAGCCTAAAGATTGGGTGGAGGAGGACGGAGACCGCTACCGCTACACCTATCCTCCCAACATCTGGATAGACATTACGGTGCCGTTTTGGTCTATGGCGGAAAACACACCTCATCCGACGCAAAAACCGGAAAAACTTGTTGATAGATGTCTGAGACCTGTCCTGCAGCCGGGAGACTTGGTTGTGGATCCGTTTCTCGGTTCGGGGACAACAGCTATTATTGCCGACAGAATAGGTGCAGAGTGCATAGGGATCGAACTGGATCCCGATTACGTATGCTTGGCAATGAAACGCTGGGAGCTTCGCCACGAAATTGCAGCAAAATCCAGTTTGGATTTTGAGATGGAGATAGAATAATTCAAAGATGCAACAATAAGTCCCTCGTCGAGGGACTTATTGTGTCCCTAGAGGATTTTGGCTTTAGCTAGGCACTAGTATGAGTTGGCCACAGCTTTGGCTGCTCTAAAAATGGGTTTATAAAGGTATCGATTGGTGATATACTCCCGTCTTTGACAGTAAAAAGATGAAAAAAGCTCAGAATCCGTTGTAACAGCAACG
>LFSI01000046.1:0-842 GCA_001512545.1 Clostridia bacterium DTU065
GAATTACTATGTGGTTGTCAAAGTGCACAATAACTATTGACTATTCATAGCACGTCTTACTTTAACTCCAGCTATCCTCACTACGGATTAATGGTGGGGCAGAACTTTTTGACGATCTCGCAAAAGACCGATAAGGTTGATGAAGCCGTAACTCTGCGAAAGTATTTACACGAATACACTTCTACGTACAAAAGCGAGTTTGAAGAAGCTTTTCTGAAAGAAAGCCTAAAGATGCCTAGCAACATCGAGGACGCTTTGCAGGGTGCAGTTGAAGATTTTTTGAAACTGTGGAACCAGCTCGTTTTAATAAAGGTCTAGAACAACTAGTTTTGTTTCCCCCATTGTTTAAGGATCTGGATGAAGGTTTCGGATACCCGTTCTACACTTATGAAGTAAAACCAGGCATGCTTGAAATCGGACTAAACTTTACCGTAGTGCCATCTCAGGACGGCAAGTCTATTGCTAGTGCTTCAGTAAGTATGTACCACGAACTTGCCAACGATCCAGAAATGTCGGCATTGTTCAAAGAATGCGTTAAAAACTTAATTGAGGTTGTAGAACCGGAAGCTAGAGTAAAGGGTGCAAAACTTATATTGACAGAGTTAGGGACTGATGAAGAGACCAGTAACTTCAACTTTTTTAACATGACCGGCATTTACCGCTACAATGGAGTTGGTTACATGACGTTAGGTCCCGAGGGAGAAGGGGGCAGTAGATATACACTCTTAGTGACGCCCGACAGTTCTCCTAACACAATATACAGTCAGAGAAGGTATGTAACAAAACCATCCCAGTAGATCGGTTCTTTAGGTTGCTAGGCTCTTGCATGGTTTACGAATATG
>LFSI01000046.1:881-9900 GCA_001512545.1 Clostridia bacterium DTU065
CACTTAGTTCTTTTGCTCTGCAAGGAGTCTGGTGATGAACCTTTCGTATTCCTTTTGCTTTCTTTCGATTTCCACGTTGTGCTCTCTTGCCGCTTCCTTCATAGCTTCTTCAGGATCTGCTCCCTGAAAAATGGCCTTTTGACCTGCCATTTGGAGGTAGCGGCGGCGGTGCCTTGGCGCCACCAAACCGTAGACCGAAGCGGTGGACTCAGCAAGAGCTTTGGTGAAAATCTCGGCAGCTTTCTGTTCGATGCCGATCTTCAGAGCACCTTCAGGGTTTGCCGGGATAAAGATAGAGCCGGGAATCTCATCCATAGTCCGCTTGGCAAGCTCTACCTGGGTAGAGTCATCAGTAAACCACTTGACAAACTCCCAGGCCTCAGCTTTGTTCTTCGAGCGTTCGAAGATGCCAAGGGAAGAACCGGTGCCAAAGGTCGTACGGTTGAGCTTTTCGCTTGATGCGTACCCCGGTGCCTGCACCATGCTCCACTTGCCCTCAATTGTAGGAGCGCTGTGAATGAGGTTGGTGTAGAAGCTGGGGTACTGGAGGGTGATAGCTAGATCCCCGCTCATAAAGGCCTGTACCGGGGGGAGCTCCACCGCAATTTTATGCTTCACATATAAGTCCACGTAGTCCTTGAAAGCTTCAATGGCTTCGGGACTGTCGTAGCCTGACCTGGTAAGGTCTTCGTTGTAGTCATCAGCGCCTTTTTGCCACATAAACATGTTCAGGTCGGCATAGATGCCATCACCAAGTCCCCACTGCAGCATGAAGTTTGTGCCGTTTGCCTGCATCTTGGGCAGCGCTTTGATCAGTTCGTCCCAAGTGATCATTTCCCCCAAACCGAGGTTTTGCAGGATGTCGTCTCTTTGGTATGCAGTAGTGACGTTGGAGAAGTAGGGAACGCCGAAGACTAGAGACTTGTAGGAAAGCGAGCGGTAGAAACTTGGGTTTGCTCGGCTTCTAACCTCATCGAATCCTGCCATCTGGGTAAGATCGATGAGTGCGCCTCTCAGGCCTAACTCCGGCAGAAACAGTGCTCCTGCCCCTGCGACGTCGGGAACATCACCTGATGCGGCCGCTAGGAGAAAACGGTTTTCGTTGTCTGCCCATGAGAGGCTGGTAAACTCCACAGCGATCCCAGTTTTGGCTGTAAACTGAGATTCGGTGAGATCGCTGATGATCCTGAGCTGTTCGTTGCTGTGCCCGGTGAGCCAAACCTTGATGGTCTTTGCCTGAATGGGCAGAGCTAGAGCAAGGAGCAAAACACCTAAAGCAAGAAAACAGAACTTACGGCTGCGGATTTCCATTTACCTCATCCCCCTAGTGGTTTTAGTTAGATCCTGCAGTTCATGCTACTTCCATCAACGAGCCTAGAGCAGATAAGTGGAGACATAGACGAATGGCTTAGCAGTGTGGACCAGTGGCTCGAGAAGAGCGATCACTTTGCTGAGTTCCAAAGTAATGCGCTCACCTGTGAGGGGCGAAACTCTGCCGGACTCAGCATCGCCAGCCACTTTTTTGCTAAACTCTTTGAGCGATGCTATTAACGGCTCTAGCTGGGCAACCTCTTCAGGAGACTCTTCTCTGAGGTTTCGGGTATCCCATGGACGAATCTGGAGGTCTGCCACCTTACCTTTGAGTTCTTCGATCTTAATTAGGTAGCTAGACGCAAGACCGCTCTCTGCGCCAAGGTAGGGTTCAAATTCCTGGATACGTAAAGCGAGATCTCCGAGCATAAGCTCTGCAGCTGCTCTTGGGTCTCTAAATGTTGGTACCGCAGGTTCCTTCCAGATGCCGGCTTTCAGGACTTCGTAGTCTGCAGGTTTCATGTTGGCGGTGGAAAAGATAGTTTGTCCGCTGATTGCAGTGGTTCTGCCCGCTGCAATCTGCTCCTGCATGACGTACTCGTCATAGAGATAGACGCCAAGCCCTGGGAAGATGTAGGTAGTTCCCTTCATGGAACCCAGGTCGCTGATGGCGATTCTCCTGTAGTGATCAACATCACCTGTATAGGACATAGGGCAGAAGAAGCTGATGTTGCGGTTTTCCGCCCAAGTTGCCCAGTCCTGACCCAAGTCCAGCTTGTACCAGGAGTATGGGGAGCCGGTAGACGCGGAAACGAGCAGGTCCGGTTTTAACTCCTTCAGCTCGAAAAACGCCCGCTCCACAAAGCGGTTGACAAACTGTGTCTTAAAAACGGTGAAGTTGTCCTTGTCCCTCTGGAATTGGATGTCGAAAGGATCGATGCCAAAGAGAGACTTGTAGAGCTCCCTAGCGTATTCATGGTAGCCAAACTCGGTGTCGTAGCGGACGTAGTCCAGCTGGATGCCGTCCACACCGTAGTCGACTACAAGTTCCTTTAGAATAGACATAACGTACTCGCGGGCTTCAGGGACCATAGGTGAAATCCAGTAGTGTCCGCTGCTTCCGGTGTACTTATCTTCGTAGGTTTTATCAAGCCAAGCCATTTTCTCATCGAGGAAGTGGTTGATGCCAGTTCCAACGCCGAAGGTGTTGATCAGCGTGTGAATCTCGATGCCCTTTTGCCGGGCGATTTCGATGATATCTTTAAGCTTGTCGCCTTCGTAGATCTGGCTTTCGTAGTGTTCAGCAGCTACCTTGCTGGGATAGGTTGCTGCGCCGTTATTGTAGGCATCGATGATCAGGAAGTTAACGTTTATGGAAGCCATGTCTTCCATAAACCTCTCCACATCGGCTTTGGAGAGGAGGTTCCGCATGGTAACGTTGTCCACCCAGATGCCTCTTGTCTCCACAGGGAGGGACTCGTCCATCAGCGGTTTGATGTTTTTGAGCTCCTGGTTGATGTCTATGAGAGTGCGCAGGGCTTTATCTTCGTCAGCACTTCCAACCTCTGCGGCCTCAGCAAGCTTGTGGCTAATCGTTGCAAGAATATCTTCGATCCTGTAGTAGTCCAAGCGCATCATCTTGGATTTGCTTTCCTCAAGATTACCTCTGATGGCTACAACTTCCGCGGTTAGCTCGGACACTCTTTGCTTGATGAAATCGTCAGCAAAGACCGGTAGAGAAGCAAAGAAGAGAGCACAGAGCAAAATCGCAGCTCCTAACAGTTTTGTGCTAATTTTCACAGGTTTGACCTCCAATAAAGTTCCAGTTTCCAAGTTGAGTTCTTTCAGTATTATAGAGTTTTAATATACCTGTCGAACTCTCTCAGCTTTCTCTGGATTTCATCTGTGGATTCTTTGGCAGCTTGGCGAATAGCTGTTTCCGGATCGTCTCCCTGGATGACAACCTTGTTGAAGGCAAAATCGATATATCTGTTGGCGATGTGGCCGCCTACAACTGCAGTCTGCATACGACAGGTGGCAAGGGCTTCTTTAGCCAAGTGGAGCTTTTCTTCTGGGAACGGTGCAAAGTCGATGGAGTCCTTGTTGGAGAAGAAGATGCGGTTGCCGTGGATTTGGTTTGAGGTCTGCATGAACTTGGTGGTAAACTCGGTAGAACCCAACCACTTCATGAGCTCCCAAGCGGCGTCCTTGTGTTTGGTGGAGGAAACGATGGACCAGGTCAGCATCTTGCCGGTGTTGGTCCTGTCGATTGAACCATCGGCGCGTTTTGTCCCTGGGAAGAGGGTGATATCCCACTTGCCGGAGATCTGGGGGTTCGTCAGTTCGAAACCTGCGTAGTACCAGTTCTGCAGGATCTGCAGAGGGGTTTCAGCAGAAGCAAATGTGCCCCAGATTGGATCTTCAACAGGCAGGTGGTACTGTTTGTGAAGGTCGGTAAGTTCTTTGAACGCCGCTACTGCTTCTGGAGAGTCGAGGTTGGATGCAGTGCCATCTGGCTTGTAGATGTCCGCGCCTCTCTGGAAGACGAAAGGCAGGTACTTGCCGACGATTTCGCCGTCGCCTTGGTAGTAATAGTAGGTGTCCATGTTTCTGGCTTTGAGTTTCAGTGCCAGAGCCCTAATGTCGTCCCAGGTCTCAGGGACTTCCAGCCCCATCTCGCTGAAAACGTCAGTACGATAATAAGTCCACGTCCAGTTGATCTCACCAGGAAGAGCGAAAAGAGCGGATTTATACTGGAGAGCAGGGAGGAGCATGGGGTTCAACTGATCGGTTACCGACTTGACGTCGGCAAACTCGCTGAGGTTGAGCAGCGCACCACGAATGCCAAGCTCTACAACTTGGTTGGAGTAGAGTTCAACAATGTCCGGGGCATCTCCGCCAATGAAGGATAGGAGGAGTTTGTTCATGATGCCGTCGATAGGTACTACTTCGATTTCAACTTCAATACCGGTTTTTGCGGTAAAGTCGGTTTTTACCAGTTCTTGGAAGACCTGGCCAAGTTCGGCTCCGTACCAGGTCCAAACTACCAGCTTTTCCGCAAAAGCCAGTCCTGCAACAAGACACGTTACAGCAAATACAAGCAGCAGCTTTTTGGTGTTCATTTTCTCTTACCCCTTTCATTTCAAAAAAAAATATAATCAAGGGTTAATTTCTAAGCAGGTGGCGCATTTCCTCTAAAAATCGGCATTTTAACCGATAAGTATTGAAAAACGCTAGAATGTGGAAAGCAAACCGCTTGGGGTAAAGGTTTTTGGCACTTTACAAAAAATGCGGCAGCCGGGGAAGCTGCCGCTTTTCAATCTCATGGTTGCTTCTGCGCCAAAGTGGCTCCTAAGATTTCGCGCTCTTCTGATTTGGGGAAGCTTACGGAAGTGTTGTCTGTACGTAGGTGAAGGGCGTTGCTGTGTAGAGGAGGGGTTCTAAGAGGTTTGTTATTTTGCTTAGATCAAGGAGAATGCGCTCGCCCGACGGAGATGCGATTCTACCTTGGTTTACATCTTCTCTTACGCTGCTTTCCATCTCTTTAATATAAGCGAGTATTGGCTCGAGCTGTGTTACCTCTTTTTCCGACCCCTCTCTGGGGTTTCTAGTGTCCCAGTCTCTGATCTCAAGCTGAGACACCGCTTCTTGCAGCTCACCTAGATGGGCAAGATAACCGGATAGAAGAGCCTGCTCTGCTCCTAGGTGGGGTTCAAACTCCTTGATGCGGTTAGTAAGATCGGTGAGCATCATGTAAGCTGCCTTCCTCGGATCTCTGAAAGTGGGGAAAGCCGGATCCTTCCAAACGCCTGCTTTAAGCATTGCTTTGTCGGAAGCTGTCAGGTTGTAGGTGGAGAAGATCACCTGACCGCCGATAGGGGTAGCCCTTCCTGCTGCGATCTGTGCCCTGAGGGCGTTTTCGTCGTAGAGATGGGCGCCAAGACCGGTGAAGGCATACGAGGTGCCCTTAAGGGTTCGGAGCTCGCTTAATGCGAGGTTCTGGTAGTTGACAAGGTCTGCGGTGTAGGACATAGGGCAGACAAAGCTGATGTTGCGGTTGTAGGCCCAGCCCGCCCAATCCTGACCTAGTGTCAGCTTATACCAGGTGTACGGTGACAGAGCCGCTGCAGAAAGGAGTACATCCGGTTTAATGGCTTTCAGCTCGAAGAATGCCCTTTCTACGAAGCTGGTAACAAACTGAGTTTTGAAGAGGATGAAGTTGTTCTGGTCTCCTTCGAACTTGATGTCCAGTGGATCGATACCGAAAAGCTTCTGGAAAAGCTCCCTTGAGTACTCGTGATAGCCGAAATCGAAGTCGTAGCGCACGTAGTCCAGCTGAACGCCGTCGACGTTGTACTCGCCGACTAGTTCCTTCAAAATGGAGAGCAGGTACTCTCGGACCTCTGGAAGAGCCGGGCTTAGCCAGTAGGTTCCTCCAGTTCCGTCGTACTTGCCGTCTTTGTGTTTGTCCAGCCAGGACATTTTCTCATCGAGGAAGTGAGCAATGCCCGCACGGCCGATGCCGAAGGTGGTGATCAGTGCGTGAACTTCGATGTTTTTGGAGTGAGCGATCTCCACGATATCCCTCAGCTTGTCGCCACCGTACATCTGGCTTTCAGGGTGCTCCGGTGCAACCTTGCTGGGGTAGGTGGCAGCGCCTTCGTTGAAGGCATCGACGATAACAAAATTAACGTTAATCGAGGCCATATCTGCAAAGAACTCTTCTACATCCTTACGGGAGCGGAGCTGCCTCATGGTCACGTTGTCCACCCAAATTCCTCTTGTTTCAACGGGAAGCGACTCTTCCATCATAGGCCTGATGTCCCTGAGGAGTCCATTTACCTCTGCTAGGATCACGGTAGCTTCGTGCTCGGTCTTTTCCGGCTGGAGGGAAGAGTCGAGCTTGGCGCAAATCTCCGCAAGGATGCCTTCGATTTTGCCGTAGTCCAGACGCTTCATCTGAGTTTTGGCGGTCTCTAGTTCTTTGCGGATGTTTTCAACATCGCCTTGGAACTCTGCAACTTTCCGCGAGACAAAGTCGTCGGCGTAGAGCGAAGAAGAAAGCAGCACCGGCACCAACACTAGAGACAGGGCTTTGAGACCAAACTTAAGAGTTTTCAAAGGTTTAACCCCCTTCTTGGAATTGATGAATGAGGTGTGTTTCCGGTTTTGTGGATGCGAAGGTTTATGTATGTAACCGGGCTGTTAGACCGATCGGGCGTTTACGTACTGCCTAAGTTTTCACACCTACAGTTCTCAGCAGAAAGGAGTTTTCCTTCGCTAAACTTGTTTTTTGTTCGGAAAATTCCGAGTGGAAGAGGGAAGTGCGAGATATAAGCTTTATTGAGGTTGGATTTGGAACTTCCGGAGACAGAGCGTTTTTTCGGACAAACCCTTGCTCTAAACAGCTATGCTTTGCTTTGGAGGCCTGCAAAAAAGGGCCCCCTCTGTGGTAAACAGTCGTCTTGGCGTAACTGTCTAGCGCAAAGGGAGCCTATAGGAACGGAACAAAAGATCCGGCGATTTCACTTTGAAGCTAGGCGTCTGCCTTCAGCACCACTTTGATGGCACCATCGCGGCGCTCTTCGAAGATGTCGTAGGCTTCGGCTACTTGAGACAGAGGCAGGGTGTGTGTGATCAGTGGCCTCATGTCGATCTTTCCTGCTTTGATCAGGTTGATCAGTTCGGGGATGCGGTTGGCGTTTACCAAGCCCATGGCGATGGTGATGTTTTTAATCCAGAGCTTGTTCATTTCGACGATTTGGGGCTTTTCGAAGACGCCAATGATGGAAACAGTTCCTCCGGGTCTGACGCTATTGATCGCACCTTTGAACGTTGGTTCGAAACCGTTGGCTTCAATGGTGACGTCTGCACCGCGGCCTTCGGTCATGTCGCGCAGTGCTTGGGGAACGTCCACCTTGTTGGGGTTAAGGCCTACGTCTGCCCAGCCGTTCTTTTTGGCAAACTCCAAGCGGGAGTCGTCAATATCCACAGCCACGATAGTTGCAGGACCAAAGAGGCGTGCTGTGGCCATTGCGCACATGCCCACAGGACCGGAACCGAAGACGGCTACGGTGTCCCCAGGCTGGATTTTGCCGTTTTCAGCACCAAAGTAACCGGTGGAAAGAATGTCTCCTACAAACAGGACATCCTCATCTTCCAGTTCTTCTGGAATCAGGTGCATGCCCGAGTCGGCGTAGGGGACTCTGACGTAGTCAGCCTGGCAGCCGTCAATCATGTAGCCGAAGATCCAGCTGCCGTCTACGCACTGGGAGTACATACCTCTGCGGCAGTAGTAGCATTCCATACACTGGGTAACGCAGGAAACCGCAACTCTGTCGCCGGGCTTAAACCTGGTTACCGCAGGGCCGACTTCTTCAACAATGCCGCAGAACTCGTGTCCGATGATTCTGCCGGGCTCCACTTCCGGGAGACCGCCGTGGCGGATGTGCTTGTCGGTTCCGCAGATAGTGGAAGTTGTTACCTTTACAATGGCATCGGTGGGTTTTTGGATTTTTGGTTTGGGCACAATATCAAGACTCATCTTTTCGGGACCATGGTAAACGAAAGCTTTCATTGTTGACATACAATCACCCTCCTAAGTCGTCAGCTTTCCTTGCAGTAAGATAAGTCAAAGCCGTGGTGCCTTTTTTATCCCTCCTTTCTCTCAAAAAAATAGACCGAGTCTGTGGCTTTCTGGCCAGAGACTCGGTCTATCTCAGGGCAACGGCTTCGTTTCCCTTCAATCTACCGGTTATGCTTTGCAGAGCTTTCCTGGGTTACTGTGCGGTCGAGGACTAGAACGTGCATCCAAAAGTCTTTTTCTGCATCGACTAAAAACGATTGATGGAGTACCTTTGCGGTAAGTAGGTTTTCTATGTAGGGTACGTTATCTTGGGCATGCTGTTTACACACCTGCATGCGCCCCGAGTTGACAATGCGCAGACCTTCAGGTGTTTCGACGAGGAATCTTTCCGGGTCTGTAAGGAAGCCTTCGCCACGGATGACTACCAGATCTTCCCATATGGTAACCCGGGTATGGTCCGATCCTTTGCCGAGTTTGGACTTGAAGTACTGTTCAATATAGATCTTCAGCTCGTGCTGTAGTTTTCTTCGTGCCCGCTCATCCAGCTTTCCCTGACTCTGTAGAAGTTCACCAGACACCATTTTTCGTCTCCTTCCTTAGGGAACTTACCAGAATACCAAAGTGCGGAAAAAAACAAAACCAGTATTTGAAGGCCCGAGAAAAACACGAGCTGCCAAATACTGGTATTTTAGCGAGCCACCTAACGGTTTCTCCCTAAACCACCTTGACTCCGAACATTGAAAAGATTGTCTTTTTTTTATCATAGTGCAATAGAATCTGAATGTCAACATCTCGGAGTGATACGGACAAGCTGAATGCTCCAAAACCCTCCTATGCTTGCAGGATAGTTGGTCTGTAGAGTGAATCTTAACCGGTAACTGCAGCGTTTTAACGTAGAGCCGTTTGGTCTTTTATGTAGATGAGAGAAGCGCGCAAAGCGGGTGTTGTTTGAAAAAGAGAAATGATGCAATTAATTGAGGTGAGAGGCAGTGTATTTTGCAACCTTTGTTCAAAATGGTAAAGAAGCAGTTGGTGTTTTGAGTAAGGAGCAAAAGAAAGCGACTGAGTTGTCGTCGATACTTGGGAGACGAGTAGGGTCGCTGTTGGAGTTTATAGAGGAAG
>LFSI01000075.1 GCA_001512545.1 Clostridia bacterium DTU065
GAGAGTAACGGAAATGGTGCAAGAAGATGTTTGGCACCTAGAACTGGATCCTCCGCTTCACGTAAGCCCCGATCTCCAGCAAGGTGCTGCAGCCTATAGCGTTTATCTTGTGGAGATTGCTAGAGGCCTTTACCCTGAAAGCTACGAGAAGGTACACGAAGCGATTTTGAATTACCTTCCTATTGCTTACCAGAATCGCTTGTTTCTCTTGTCTGTTGACGCTCCTACTCAGGACGAAATAGCCCGAATTCTGCTTTCTGAGGAAACTGCACAGCTGTCTTTAGATCTGCAGAAGACGATCAGCGCACTATCTGGTAGGTAGCGTTTTCTCTACACCTTATGCGGTAGCTGCTGTACTTTGCCATCTCAGATCCTCGGTGAAGCCGACGCTTGCCTATCCACTCTGGTTGATGGGGACCGAAAACCGGTCCCTTTCTTGTTTATAGTGTAGAGGGGAAAAGAATAAGCGAAGTCGTAATATTTAAGTGAATACTAAGTACGAAGGAAGGTAGGTGTTTTCTAATGGCAAGATGTCTGATATGCGGCAGCGAAGTCGATAGCATTCTTGTCATTGGAAAGCACGCTATCTGCGGGAACTGCGAAGACGCTATCTTAAACCGAAACCCTAACGACAAGGAGTACGAGGAGCTCCTTGCTGTTTTCAAGCCTCTGTCTCAAGAAATTTTGGCTTCGGCGGAGAAAACCGCTGAAACCACAGAACAAGGTACCATAGAAAGAGAGATTAAAGATGAAGAGTAAGAAGGTTTTAGACCAAACCAAGACTCCTTTCCTGGATGCAGTGGAAAGGTATGTAGAAAAGGGTTTAGTGCCCTTTCATACCCCTGGGCACATACAGGGAAGAGACATCCTAGAGCGTGCAAGCAACTTGTACAGCCAACCGCTCCTATACGATCTTGCAGAAGTGGACTACNNCAGAGGGAGCCCACGACTACGAAATAGCAAGAAAAGAAGCTGAGATACTCCTTGCAGATCTCTACGGCATGGAACGTTCTTTCTTTCTTATAAACGGCACCACAGAGGGCATTCACGCTTTGTTTATGGCCTTCTTTTCCCAAGACGGAACTCAGAAGAAGATTCTCCTTCCTAGAAACAGCCACAGAGCAGCTGTAGGGGGGCTAATTCTCACTGGAGCGAAGCCCGTTTGGGTGTACCCTGAAATCGACTCCGAACTGGGCCTTGCCACAGTGTGCAGAACCGAAGATTGGCTGGAGCACACAGACGTTGACGGAGCATTCCACCTTTATCCCAACTACTACGGATTGTGTCAGAACCTGGATGAGCAGATCATAAGCGGGGTATATAACCTAGTAGACGAAGCTCACGGTCCCCACCTTAGATTTTCCGAGAGGCTGCCAAAGTCTGCTATAGACAGTGAGATAACCGCTTCGGTCCAGAGCGCACACAAGATTCTGACTGCACTTACCCAGAGTTCATGGCTGCACGTAAAAAGTAAAGATGCAATCCTTGCCATCGAACGAGCCCTGTGGCTCATCGAAAGCACAAGTCCAAACTTCATCCTCTGGTCGTCGTTAGATGCGGCAAGAGCTCTTGAAGCAAAGAATCCCGACCGTTGGGATCAGGCTTTAGATCGCGTTTTAACCTTTAGAGAAAAACTGAAAAATATACCCGGACTTACGCTGTTTGAGCCTGGAGTCAATCACCCTGAAGTTCACAGCTTCGATCCTTTTAAACTAGTGGTAAGCGGCAGAAAAGCTGGCCTAAACGGATTTGCCCTTAGAGATGAACTGAGATTGAGGGGAATAGTGCCGGAACTTGCCGAGCCGGGTTTTGTGCTTTTTCTTCTCACTCCGGCTCATACCCAGA